>JAEYPL010000355.1 GCA_023410905.1 Pseudomonadota bacterium | reverse complement strand
CCCAAGCCGCATCGACGCGACCGAGCAACAGCGCTGCGACGGCGAAAGAGAACGCCATCGAAAACCCGACATAGCCCGCGTAGAGGAACGGCGGATGGAAGGCGAGCGCGGGGTCCTGCAGGATCGGATTGAGGCCGCGGCCATCGGCCGGCACGGGGTCGAGCCGTTCGAACGGGTTCGACGTCAGCAGAATGAAGAGGAGGAAGGCGAGAGCGATCGAGGCCTGCACGCTCAGCACGTTGGCGCGCAGCCGCTCCGGAAGATTGGAGCCGAAGGCCGCAACCGCCGCACCGAACAGCGCGAGGATGAGCACACAGAGAAGCATGGAGCCCTCGTGGTTCCCCCACACGCCCGAGATGCGATAGATGAGCGGCTTCGTCGAATGCGAGTTCATGTAGACGTTCGCGACCGAGAAGTCGCTGACGACATAGGCGTGCGTGAGCGCCGCAAACGCGAGGATCAGCAGGCCGAACTGCAGGAGCGCGGCGGGTTCACCAAGCGCCATGAGCCGGTGATCGCCGATGCGCGCGCCCCATGCTGGCACGATCATCTGCACGAGGCAGACGAGAAAGGCGAGCACGAGGGCGAAGTGTCCAAGCTCGACGATCATGGGCGGTCGCCTCCTCGCATCACTTCTTCTCCGCGGCGGGCTGCGGCTTGGCTGATCCGGCGGGCGGCGGTGCGCCATGCTGCCAGAGGCCCTTCTCCTTGAGAGCGTCCGCAACCTCACGTGGCATGTAGTTCTCGTCGTGCTTGGCGAGCACGGTATCGGCGCGGAAAATGCGGCCGCCTTCGAGAGCGCCCTCGGTCACCACGCCCTGGCCTTCGCGAAAGAGATCGGGAAGCACGCCGCGATAGCGCACGGTGATCTGCTCGGCCGTATCCGTAATGGCGAACTCGACATCCGTGCCCTGGCCACGCTTCACGCTGCCAACGGCAACGAGACCGCCGAGGCGAATGCGCTGGCCTTCGGGAACTGCCTTCGCCGAGAGATCGCTCGGCGTGTGGAAGAACACGATTGAATCGCTCAGGGCCATGAGCACGAGGCCGACCGCGGCGGCGAGCACCACGAGGGCGCCGGAAATCAGAACACCTCTGCGGCGGCGGCGGGTCATGAGGAAAGCCCCAGCGTGCGCGCGAGCGAACTTAGCGCTTCGAGAGCCGCCGTCTCGGTCGCAAGCGCCGAGCGCGCCCGCTCGAGCGCGGCAATCGCATCATCTCGGCGGCCGAGAACCGTATAGGCGCTGATGAGACGCTGCCAGCCCTCGAGATCCTGGCCGTTTTCGGCAAGGCGCTTGTCGAGGCCGCTCACCATGTCTTCGATCACGCGCTTGCGTTCGTCTTCGGGAAGCTGCTGGATGGCGCGCACATCCTCGCGCGCGAGCGCCGGCGCAAGCCCCGTCGGCTTCGCTTCGGCCTTGCCATCGGGTACGGGATCCGTCGGCAGCCCGAGCTTGCGGCGTACGGTACGCCAACGCTCGGCAACCGTCGGCCGCCACGGCGCGGCAGCATTACCTTCGGTCAGCAGCTGCGCATAGGCCTTCGCCGCTTCCTCGGAGCGACCGTCCTGCTCGGCAGCCACGGCGAGCCAGAAACGCGGCTCCATGCGCTCCGGCGCAAGCGCGCGCAGACGCTCGTAGGACGTGCGCGCGATCTCGGTGACCATGCCGTCATTGGCGAGCACATGCGATTCCGCGAGGCCGGCAAGACGCTCCGGGCTTTCCCCGACGAGACGCAGTGCGCGTCCGAAAGCATCCGCCGCCTCGTTATAACGGCCCATGCGCAGATAGACGGGCGCGATCACATCCCAGCCGCGCCCATCCTCGGGCTGTGCGCGCAGACGCGCCTCGACTTGCGCAACGAGCTGTTCGACGCCAGGGCCGGTGGTATCGGGAGAGCGCGCAGCAAAAGGTTGGCCCGGCTGGCCTGGCGTGCCGATGGCGAGATACACGATGACGGCGAGCAGTGGCAGCGCGCTCGCGAGCACCATGCCGACCATGCGGACATCCGTGCGGGCTGGCACCGGCACATGCGCCTTCGCAATGTCACCGGCCGCGAGCAGCCGGCGCGCGATCTCGACGCGCGCAGCTTCGGCCTCGGCTTCGCCGATCAACCCCCGCGCGCGCTCGGTCTCGATCTCGGCCAGTTGGTCGCGGTACACGGCCGCACTCGCGACCGCAGTCGGGTCAGTCGGTACGGGAGATTGCGCCTGTGGGTCAGTGGGTGCGGCACCGGCGAGCAGCGGTCGCAGCAGCACGCCCACCACCGCCGCCGTCAATAGCGCGAACCCGACCCAAAGCAGCATCGCTTACCTCGATAGCGCTCCAAACCCAGAAGCGACGTCAATTTAGAACCCGTCAATAAGGATGACCTGGGGCCCTTGCAAGGCAAGCCACTGGCATGGCTGTGTCATGACGTCATTGGGGGCCGTCAATTACGCCGGTTCATTGCCCTGCGGCATCACGCCGCCGGCAGAACCAAGCGTGCACTCAGACCGCCTGCCGGCGCCGCCTCCAAATTGAAAGTTCCGCCATAAGACTGGACGAGATCCGCGACGATAGAAAGGCCAAGGCCCGATCCCGGTTTGCTCTCGTCGAGACGACGACCACGCTTGACTGCCTGCGCGCGCTGCTCGGCATCGAGACCAGGACCATCGTCATCGACGATTATCTCGACCGCACGATAAGGTCGCGCGACACCGGCCTCCTCCAGGACGACGACGTTAACCTTCACCTGACTGCCGGCCCATTTGCAGGAGTTGTCGATGAGATTGCCGAGCATCTCCTCGAGGTCCTGCCGCTCGCCGCGGAAGCGGGCACTAGGTGCACAGTCCACGGCAATATCGATATGGCGATCGCGATAGATGCGCGAGACGGCGCGCACAAGGCCGCGCAGCACGGGCTCGATTTCGGTCACGGTGCCGATCACACTGAGCTGAGCGGCGACGCGCGCGCGATCCAGGTAGTGGTTGATCTGGTCGCGCATGATATCGCCCTGCTCGACGACCTTGTCGCCGAAGTGTGAGCGCTCCTCACGCGCTTCGTTGATCATGACCGCGAGCGGCGTCTTCAAGGCATGGGCGAGATTGCCGACTTGCGTGCGGGCGCGATCGATCGTGTCGTGATTGGACTGGATGAGCGCGTTGAGCTCGGCACGCAAAGGCTCGATCTCGGCAGGAAGATCACCCTCGAGGCGTTGAGCGCGGCCGGAGCGAATATCGGCGAGACCCTGCTCGATGGCGCGCAAGGGCTTCAGACCATAGCGCACCTGAACGAACGTCGCGCCGACAAGTCCGAAGCCGGCGATCGCGAGCGCGATCACGAGCGGCAGGCGGAACTCGTCGAGCCGACCCTCGATGAAATCCATGTTGCCGGCAACCACGTAGGAATAATTACTCTGGGCTTCGTCATCGCCGAGATTGAAGACGGTCTCGGCGACACGGAGCGGCTCACCCAGCGGCCCGGTCGTCTCCGTCCAGCGAATGTTGTTGGTGTCCGGAATGATGTTGCTCGCCGAGGGCAAGGCTATGGCTTCGCTCGCGAGCGAAGCCGAGACCATGCGGCGCCCCGTGCTGCCGGCGAGCGGCGTGATCTGCCAATACCAGCCCGAGTGCGTCACTTCGAAGAGCGGCTCGCCGACGTTGCGAGGAAAGCGCGGCTCCAAGCCGCCATCGTCCGTGCTGAAGGCGATGACGAGGGTCAGAAGCTGACTGAGGCGCGCATCATGGGCGGATGATAGTTCGCGCTGTCGGACGTAGTCGATAACGAGCCCGGCCAAGGGCAGTACGAGCAGCGTCCATACGGCTGCCGTCGCGAAAAGACGAAACGCGAGGGAGTTAACTTTCATCGCCCTCACGCGTCAGGCGATAGCCGAGCCCGCGCACCGTCTTGATCATGTCGGAGGGGATCTTCCGCCTCAGGCGCCCGATGAACACCTCGATCGTGTTCGAGTCGCGATCGAAGTCCTGATCGTAGAGATGCTCGACGAGCTCGGTGCGCGAAACAACCCGCTCGTTGTGATGCATGAGATAGGCGAGTAGACGATACTCGTGCGAGGTGAGCTTCACCGGCTGGCCGCCCATCGAGACGCGCGCCGTTTTGGTATCGAGACGCAGCGGGCCGACCTCGATCTCGCTGCGCGCATGTCCCGAAAGCCGGCGCACTTGCGCACGAATGCGGGCGAGGAGCTCCTCCATGTGGAAGGGTTTGGCGAGATAATCGTCGGCGCCGGCATCCATGCCCTGCACCTTGTCGCTCCAGCGATCGCGCGCTGTGAGCAGAATGACAGGCATGTTGCGCTCGGCGCGCCGCCATTGCTCGAGAACGCTGATGCCATCCTTCTTCGGCAGGCCGATATCGAGGATTACGATGTCGTAGGGCTCTGTCTCGCCGAGGAAGTAGCCCTCCTCGCCGTCGTGAGCACTGTCTACAGCGTAGCCGGCATCGACCAGCGCGGACGCAAGCTGACGATTGAGATCAGGATCATCCTCGACCACCAGCACGCGCATGGCGTCTCGCCCCCTTGCCTGAGATGCCCCGTGCATGGCCACCACTCACCCACCTGCCGAAAATGTCGGACGGGCAGCAGTTTAGCCGGCCAGAGCTCCGAATGCCATTCCAGTCGTGCGTTGAAACGCCGAAGGGGCGGCAAATCCGTCGCAGGAGGAGATCAACGCTTTTTGGGCGGCTTTGCGGCCTTGGGCGGGTCGGCCGTCTCCAGAGGGCCGCGCGCCTCGACCGTACGGTTGCGTATCCGCCCCTTGGGCTCGCGGACCAGCACCCGGTAGATGTAGCGATCGCCATCCTGGCAGAGGGTCACGCGAACGACGTTACCCTTTAGCCGCTTGCGGGCCCAGGTATGGATCTCCCTGGCCGGCAACAGCTTTTCGCGCAACACGATGGGTGCGGCATCCGACCAGTCGTCGAAGCACTTCACGGTTTGCCCGATGGCTGCGGGGGCCGGAGGCAGCCCCAGCAAGGCAGCAAGGACGAATGCGCCCAACACCATGGTGGATCGCAGGCCGATGATCATCATTCGGCGAGACTAGGGGCGCCGGCGTGAATACGCAATGAACAGTGTCGCTTGTACGGACAAGCCGGTCCCGACGCCCCAAGCGCAGCTACTTCGGTGCCCAGCGCGCGCTGCGCTTCTCCGCGAACGAGGCAAGGCCCTCGGCGGCTTCAGCGGTCTGACGCTGATCCGAATGGCTCTGAATGAGACCATCGAGGGTTGATGCATCAAACCCGCCCCAGGCGTGCTCCATGATGTGCTGCTTGGTCTTGGCGATGGCGCCCGGTGCGTTCTCCAGAAGCGCGGCGACGATCTTCTCCCCGCGCGCGGCGAGATCGGCGAGCGGCACGACCTCGTGCACGAGACCGATGCGGCGAGCCTCCTCCGCGCCGAAGCGCTCGCCCGTCAGCGCATAGCGGCGCACCTGGCGCACGCCGATCGCGTCATTGAGCTGCGGGAAGATGACGCTGGCGTGGAGACCCCAGCGCACCTCTGTAATGGAGAAGAGCGCATTGTCCGCTGCGATCACGACATCGCACGCTGAGACGACGCCCGTGCCGCCGCCGAAGCATCCGCCCTGCACGAGCGCGACGACCGGTACCGGTAGCCGGTTCAGACGATCAACCGCGGTCGCCGTCGCACGCGAGACGGCGAGATTGTCGGCGGGCGTACCGGCGCGGGCACCGTTGATCCAGGTGAGGTCGGCGCCGGCCTGGAAGTGCTTGCCGTTGCCCTTGAGCACGACGACGCGCAGCCCCTTCTCCGCCCCGAGCGTATCCATGGCCGTGTGCAGGCCCTGGATCATGGCGCCGTTGTAGGCGTTGTTCACCTGTGGCCGGTTGAGGGTCACGGTCGCGACGCCGCGCGCATCGAGGGTCCAAAGAACGGGATCGTCGCTCATTTCATTCTCCATTTTTCTTTCAGCGGGCTGCTGGAAAAAGTTCATCCTACCCTGAGCATCGTGCCCTGCCCGCGTTTCTCTTGCCGTGACGGGCCAGAAAGAGTTTCCTGCCCAGGATATCGCTCCGAGCCCGCGGCCACCAGACGGGCAGGTCCTACAGCGAAAGAGGAAACTAAGCAAAATGCCCGCCCTTGATCCGCTCGATCATCCGACACTGCCAGCCGGCATCACCGCGCGATTTGTGCCCGGGGTGAACGGTCTCGATATGCATGTGCTCGAATGCGGCGAGCGCGGACGGCCGTGCCTCCTCCTCCTCCATGGCTTCCCAGAGCTGGCCTATAGCTGGCGCAAGGTCATGCCGATGCTGGCCGAGGCCGGATACTACGTCATTGCGCCGGATCAACGCGGCTATGGGCGGACGACGGGGTGGGACAACCGCTATGACGCGGACCTTGCCGAGTTCCGCCCCTTCAATCTCGTGCGTGATGTCATCGGGCTTGTGCACGCACTCGGCATTCGCGAGGTCGCCTCGCTCATCGGACACGATTTCGGCGCGACCGTCACGGCATTCGGCACGCTTCTGAGGCCCGACCTTTTCCGCTCCATGATCCTCATGAGCGCGCCGTTCTCAGGCCCACCGGCAATCAAGTCCGGTGCCGGCCCCAAGGGCCCGAGCATCCACGAGACGCTTGCAGCGCTCTCGCGCCCGCGCAAGCACTATCAGGCTTACTACTGCACGCGCGAGGCCGATCCGAACATGCATGGCGCGAGCCAGGGCGTTCACGCTTTCCTGCGCGCCTATTTCCACCACAAGAGCGCCGACTGGAAAGCGAACAAGCCCTACCGGCTTGCCGGCTGGACAGCCGAAGAGCTCGCCAAGATGCCGACGTACTACGTCATGGATCTCGTGGACGGCATGGCCGAGACGGTCTCCAAGGAAATGCCGAGCGAAGCAGAGATCGCCGCTTGTGGCTGGATGCCGGAAGCGGAGATGGGCGTATTCAGCCAGGAGTACGGCCGCACCACATTCCAGGGCGGTCTCAACTGGTATCGCGCCCGCGTAGAGCCGCGTTTTCAACCAGAGCTGGAGCTGCTTTCCGGCCGCACGATCGACATACCCTCGTGCTTCATTGCGGGCCAGAGCGACTGGGGCATCTATCAGGTGCCGGGCGCGATCGAGCGCATGCAGAAAGAGGCCTGCACACGCATGAGCGCGGTGCATCTCATCGAAGGCGCCGGCCACTGGGTGCAGCAGGAACGGCCCCAGGAAACGGCACGGCACATTCTGGCGTTTCTGGCGGAGCAGCGCTGAACGGAGCAGACCATGGCAGACACGATCGGCATGGCGGCGCAAGCAGCGGGACAGGCCGTGCGGTTTGGCCTCTACCTCGGTCTCAATCGCATCGTCGACTGGCGCACGAACGCGCTCGGCCGTGCGCCCGCCGAAAAGCCGCGCGGGCCCATTCCATCGCAGGCCGAGCTGTTGCGCGACCTCATGGGCGTGCTCATGCAGGATGCGGCGGCCGTGCGCGATGGCCTCTATCCGCCCATGAGCGACGAGCCGCCGCTGCCCGTGCAGTTGAAGCGCATTCGCGACATGCTTGCCGATCTGCCGTCGGCGCTCGCACGACGCAATGCGCGCGATGCCTCAACGGCCGAGGCTGTAGTGAGCGACGATCTCCCCGACTATTTCGTGCAGGACTTCCATTTCCAGACGGGCGGCTATCTGACGGACGATTCCGCCAGGTTGTACGACCTGCAGGTAGAGACGCTCTTCTATGGCGCGGCGGGCGCCATGCGTCGGCAGGCGCTGAGGCCGATTGCAGCCTTCATGCACGGACGCGACCAGCGGAAAATTCGGTTGCTCGATGTGGCGTGCGGCACGGGACGGTTTACGCGCGCGGTGCGGCTTGCCTATCCGGCGATGAAGCTCTCGGGGCTCGATCTATCGCGGCCGTATCTGGAAGAAGCGCGGCGGCACCTCAATGATCTGCGTCCGGTGGAGTGGATCGCCGCAAATGCCGAGACGATCCCGCTCGCAGATGCGAGCCAGGACATTGTCGCCACGGTCTTTCTGTTTCATGAGCTGCCGCCCGAGGTGCGCCGGCGCGTCGCCGCCGAGATGGCGCGCGTGCTGAAGCCGGGCGGGCTTCTCGTCTTCATCGACAGCCTGCAGATGGGCGACCGGCCGAACTGGGATGGCCTGCTCGAAGCCTTTCCCGCGCGCTTTCACGAACCGTACTATCGCCACTACGCGATCGACGATCTCGACGGCGTATTCCGCGAAGCCGGCCTCGAAGCCGTCGAACAGTCGACGGCGTTCCTGGCGAAGATGATGGTGCGGAAGAAGGCCTAGAGCCCCGCCGACATGCCGCCATCGACGGCGAGCTCGGCACCCGTCACGAACGAGCTGTCATCACTCGCGAAGAACAGCGCGGCGCGCGCGATCTCCTCGGTCGTGCCGAAGCGGCGCAGCGGCGTCTGATCGATCAGCGCCTTGGCGATCATGGGATTGCGCAGCACGCGGCTCGTGAGGTTCGTCTCTACGAACCCCGGCGCCACCGCATTCACGCGGATATTGAAGGGCGCGTACTCGACGGCGAGCGCACGCGTGAGCGCGGATACTGCGCCCTTGGTGGCGGAGTAGGCGGCGAGCTGGCGCAGGCCGCGATGCGCCATGATCGACGCAAGGTTCACGAGCGAGCCGCGCCCCGAAGCCTTCAGCAACTCGAAGCCATCACGCGCAACGCGCACCACGCCGTCGAGATTGACTTCACGAATGCGCACCCAGTCCGCGTCCGAGAGATGGCGGAAATCCTCGCGCACATTGAGGCCGGCATTGTTGATGATCACATCGAGCTTGCCGTGTGCGCTCTGAATGGTGCGGAAGAGCGCCGTCACATCCTGGCCGCGCGAGACATCGCACGTCTGTGCCGTCGCTGCACCGCCAGTGGCGCGTATCTCGGCAACGACACTCTCCGCGGCGCTGCCATCGACATCGCTGACGTAGACGTGTGCGCCCTCGCGCGCGAAGACATGCGCCATGGCGCGGCCGATGCCGTTGCCGGCGCCCGTGACCAGCGCAATACGCTCCTGAAGCCTCATGAAACTCGCCTTCGCCGCGCTGAACTTTCCCGCACGCTACTCCGCAGCAACCGCCGGCGGGACCCATTTCTCGCGCATGGTTACCAGTTCCTCGGCCGCGCTCGGATGCAGCGCCATGGTGGCGTCGAAATCGGCCTTGGTGGCGCCCATCCGCATGGCGATTGCAGCCATCTGCACGATCTCGGCAGCGTCCGGCCCGAGAACGTGACAGCCGAGCACACGATCCGTTGCGCGCTCGACGATGAGTTTCATGACCATCCGCTCGTCGCGGCCGGTGAGCGTCACCTTCATCGGACGGAAACGCGCCTTGTAGATCTCGATGCCGCCCGGTCGCTTGGCTGCCTCATGCTCGGGTAGGCCGACCGTGCCGATCTCAGGCGTCGAGAAAACGCCGGTCGGGATCCAGTCGTGATCGACGGTGCGCGGCTTGTTGCCGAAGACACTATCGGCGAAGGCATGGCCCTCGCGGATGGCGACCGGCGTCAGGTTCACGCGGTCACACACATCGCCCACGGCATAGATGCTCGGCACGTTCGTGCGCTGCTGCTTATCGACGATGATCTCACCGCTCTTGCCGAGCGCGACCCCCGCGCTCTCGAGCCCGAGGCCTTTGGTATTCGGGCTGCGGCCGATGGCGAACATGACCTGATCGACGTCGAGCTTGCCACCGCCCGTGCAGTGCGCAGTGAGGCTACTTGCCGTTTTCTCGATGCGCGAAAAGACTTCGCCAGTGATGATGCGGATGCCGCGCTTGGCATATTCCTCGGTGAGCGCGTCGCGCAGATCCTCGTCGAAGCCGCGCAGGATCTTCTCGCCGCGATAGATGAGCGTCGTCTCCACGCCGAGACCGGCGAAGATGCCGGCGAACTCGACCGCAATATAGCCGCCGCCGGCAATGACGATGCGCTTCGGCAGCTCCTTCAGATGAAAGGCCTCGTTGGACGTGATGGCGTGCTCGATACCCGGCAGCTTCGGATCGACGTTCGCGGCGCCACCCGTCGCGATCAGAATGTACTTTGCGGTGACCTCCTTGCCGCTATCGGCGAGGCGGACGGAATTGGGCCCAGTGACGACCGCGCGTGTCTTGTTGATGCCAGCGACACCGGCGCGCTCGAGACCGCCACGATAGGCGCCTTCGAGGCGCGAGATTTCCTTGTCCTTGTTGGCGATGAGCGTCGCCCAGTCGAATGTGATGTTGCCAACGGTCCAGCCGAAGCCCGCCGCATCCTCGAACTCATCGGAAAAGCGGCTTGCATAGACGAGCAGCTTTTTCGGCACGCAACCGCGAATGACGCACGTGCCGCCAAAGCGGAACTCTTCGGCAATCGCGACCTTGGCGCCATGGCCCGCCGCGATGCGCGCCGCGCGCACGCCGCCGGAACCGGCACCGATCACGAACAGATCATAGTCGTAGCTCGCCATAACGAATTTCCTCAGAGGTCGATGCCGCGCTTCCTGAGCTCGCGCCGCATCTCCGCGTCGATCTCGGCCCCAATGCGCTGGCCCCAGATTTGGCCCGCCAGCATGGACTGGCGCATGATTTCAGGCTGCGCCGCCACCATGCGCCGGCCAACTTCGGATTGATAGAACGCCGTTACACCGCGCATGTCTTCGACAGTCATTTTCTCGGCATAGATGCCAGCGATCTGCTCGATCAACTCGCCCTTCCGCGACGAGAAGCGCTTGACCATCTCCGCCATCAGCTCGCGGATCTCGCTGGCGCGGCCGGGCGCGAGCGCGACGAAGGCTTGCGTCAACGGGCCTGTCAGCAACGGGAGAGCCTGATCGAACTGAGCCGAGGCGCCTGTCACCTCGATGAGCGCACGGGCAGCGCTCATGGCTTCCGGCGAGGCGCGCTGCTGCGCCAGTGTCGGCTGGCTCACCGCTGCGCAGAAGAGCATCGCGATGAACAAGCGGCGTGCAAGGCTCATCGACTTCATCCTCCCAGACAGCAGTAAGCGCAGGCTCAGCGCCCGTCGTCCTCGACCGGCTCGGTCTCGATGACGACGATGCCCTCCGGACCGGCGACGAACGCCATGTCCGCGAGACCGAGAAAGAGGCCGTTCTCGACGACGCCCGGAATGTGCTTCAGCGCCTCGTCCAACCGCTCGGGCTCGTCGATGCGCTTGAAGGCGCAATCAAAGATGTAGTTGCCGCCATCCGTCACGAAGGGCTGGCGATCACGCCCGGTGCGCAGGCGGATTTCGCCATGGCAGCCGAGGTCGGCGGCGAGCAGCGCGATCATGTTCTGCGTCGCCATATAGCCGAAGCGCACAACCTCGACGGGCAGGGGAAACGCGCCGAGGCGCTCGACGCGCTTCGTATGGTCGGCAATGATGATGAGGCGCTCGGAAGCCGCCGCCACGATCTTCTCGCGCAGCAGAGCACCGCCGCCGCCCTTGATGAGCCGCAGGACGCCGTCGAACTCGTCGGCGCCATCGACCGTCATGTCGAGGAGGGGCATGTCGTCGAGCGTGGTCAGGGGAATGCCGAGCGACGATGCCTGCGCTCGCGTCGCCTCCGACGTCGGCACGCAGATGACGTCGAGGCCGCCGCGCACCCGCTCGCCGAGCAGTTCGACGAAATGGGCCGCCGTGGACCCCGTGCCGAGCCCGAGCCGCATGCCCGATACGACCTGCTCGATGGCGCCGCGCGCCGCCATACGCTTGTACTCGTCCAGACTCATTCGTGCTTATCCGTGGCCCGCTCCGTCGGCTGGCTTATCGCAGGTATCCGCCAAAATGGCCAGACGACTGAAGTCAGTATTAGTCAATACCTAAGCAGCGTGCGTTCGTTGCATAAGACCTGCAACAGAGGAGGCTCCTGCGGCGGTCACTGGCTGCCGCGGAGCAACCGCTCGACGAACGCCGGCACCACCTCGGAGGCGGGACCGTGGATGGCCTCGTCGAAGAGGCCGGTCCCCTGCGAGGGTTCCAGATTGAGCTCGACCGTATACGCATCCTGATCGCGGGCCTCGGCGACGAAGCCCGCTGCCGGATAGACGTTGCCGCTGGTGCCGATAGAAATGAAGAGATCGGTGCGTGCCAGCTCTTCGGCGATGCGGCCCATGTGGTAGGGCATCTCGCCGAACCAGACGACGTCGGGGCGCAGGCCGCCCGGCGCGCCGCATGACGGGCAGGCGAGCTCGGTCGTCAGGTCAGGGTATTCGGGCCCCCAGGGACGGCGCTCGCCGCACTTGGCGCAGAGGGCTTTCTGGTGCTCGCCGTGCATGTGAATGAGGTTCTGGGTCCCGGCCGCCTCGTGCAGCGCATCGACATTCTGCGTGACGACCGTGACGCGCCCGGCGTGCTCGCGCTCGAGACGCGCCAGGGCAAAGTGGGCCGGATTAGGCTTGGCGGCCGCGCTCATGCGGCGGCGCATGTTGTAGAAGTCGAGCACGAGCTTCGGATTGCGCGCAAAGCCCTCCGGCGTCGCCACATCGCGATAGTCGTACTTGGCCCAGATGCCTTCCTTGTCGCGAAAGGTCGCGATACCCGACTCCGCCGAGATCCCGGCTCCGGTCAGGATCGTGATATTCCGAAATGTCCGCATACAGTCGTGCCCCGCGCACCACAAAACCGCCACTCGATACCGCCACCTTTCGTCATCAAGGTCCAGCCTTTGTGACACCAGCGAGGCGGGCCAGGCGGCAGTACGCATTCAGAGCAAATGGGCTGACCAGCGCCCCGGGCTTTGCTATCCAAGCAAACGGGGCCTATAGTTCGCGCGGGGGCGCAGGTCAGGTCGATGTGTTTGTCTCCGTCGTTGCAGGCGGCGGGACGCGGTACGCATCTGGAGAGGGAGTTGCGTCAATGTTCACGAAGAAATCCGAGCCCACTGCGTTCGACGTGCCGAGGGGGACGCCACCACCGGCCCCGCCTTCGCACTCTCAGCAGCCCGAGCCGCTTTCGGCATCGCGGCCAGCGAGTCCGTCACCGCGCCCAGCGGGACAGAGCGGCGCATCGCACATCGGTGAAGATCTAACCATCGTCGGCAATCTCATCTCGAAGGGCGAGGTGCATATCGACGGGCAGATCCAGGGTGATCTCCACGCCGCCAACGTGCTCATCGGCGAGACCGCGCGCATCACGGGCGGCGTCGTCGCCGACGAGGTCATCGTGCGCGGCGGCGTCTCCGGATCGATCCGCGGGCGGCGCGTGGTGCTGCAGTCATCGAGCCGCGTCGAAGGTGATGTCTTCCACCAGCAGCTCGGCATCGAGCAGGGCGCCTACTTCGAGGGCAAATCGCGCCGCGTGGCCGATCCCTTGTCCGGCGTCAGCGCGCCGGATACATCAGGCCCGGCAGGCCCCGGCTTCCCGCTGCGCAGCGAAAGCTGAGGCAGCGAAAGTTGTGATCTGGCGCCACCGGTCAGGTGGCGCTCAAATCGCCAGATATTGCTCCTTGAGGGCGGCCTCAGCATCGAGTTCGGCGAGCGTGCCGGCAAAGCGGATGTGGCCGCGATCGAGCACGAAAGCGCGGTCGGCAACGGCACGCGCAAAGTGTAGGTTCTGCTCGGACAGCAGCAGGCCGACACCGCGCGCCTTGAGCTTGGCGATCGCGTCGGCAATCACCTCGACGATGACCGGGGCGAGCCCTTCCGACGGCTCATCGAGCAGCAGAAAACGCGGGTTGCCCATGAGCGCGCGCGCGATGGTCAGCATCTGCTGCTCGCCGCCGGACATCTGGCCGCCCTTCCTGTCGCGCATGGCCGCGAGCGGCGGAAACAGCTCAAAGGCCGCTTCGGGCGTCCACGCCGCGCCGCCGCTGGACGGCAACCGACCGACAGCCAGATTCTCGGCGACGGTGAGATCCATGAAAACGCGGCGGTCCTCAGGGACGTAGCCCATGCCGCGACGCGCGATGCGGTGTGTCGGCTCGGCGATGAGGTCCGCGCCATCGAAGCGGATGGTGCCGCGCCGCTCGGCTTCGAGACCGACAATGCATTTCATGAGCGTCGACTTGCCGGCGCCATTGCGGCCGATGAGAACAGCCGCTTCACCCGCTTCGACGGCGAGCGAGACGCCGAACAGGATCTGCGCGCGACCATACCAGGCATCGAGCTCGCGGATTTCGAGGAGGCTCATGGGTTGGCCTCTCCAGCGGTGCTGCCGAGATAGACTTCGCGTACGAGTGGGCTCGCGCGCACCTCTACGGGCGTGCCTTCGGCAATGAGGCGCCCGCGGTTCATGACGACAACGCGGTCGGCATGACCAAAGACGACATCCATATCGTGCTCGGTGAAGAGAACGGCGGTGTTGCGCTGGCGGGCGCGCTCGGCGACGAGGCGCATGAGAGCACCACGCTCGCGCGCCGCCATGCCGGCCGTCGGCTCGTCCATGAGCAGGAGGCGCGGATCATTGACAAGGGCGATGGCCAATTCGACGCGTTTCAGATCGCCATAAGCGAGGACGGAGCAGAGCGTATCGGCGGCATGGCCCATGCCGACCTCTGTTAGTCGCGCCTGGATTTCATCGGCGTGCGCGCGTCCGGCTTCGGCGAGGAGGCCCGTGGCGCGCTCGCGCGAGAGAATGGCCACCAGCAGGTTCTCAGCGACGCTCATGGAGGCGAACGTCTGCGTGATCTGGAACGTGCGCGCGACACCGGCCCGCCACAGCGCGCGCGGCGGCCGGTGCGTGACGTCCTCGCCGCCAAGGCGCACACGGCCATGATCCGGCGCGAGTTGGCCGTTGATCATGTTGAAGGTCGTGGTTTTGCCGGCGCCGTTCGGACCGATCAGGGCCAGAAGCTCGCCGGCATCGACAGTAAAGCTCACCCGCTCGACGGCGCGAAAGCCTTTGAAGGATTTGCCGATCTCCTCGACGGCCAACACGGGCGCGGTCATGGCTCACCTTCCCGGCGCTGGCGCCATTGCCTGAGCGTACCGACGATGCCCTGCGGAAAGATGATGGTGATGAGGATGAGCGTGATACCGAGCACTGCGTGCCAGTAGGGTGTCGCGCGCACGATCCAATCCTGCAGCAGCATGAAGACCGCTGCGCCGACGACCGGCCCGACGAGTGTCTGCACGCCACCGATCAACACCATGGCGAGGGCGTCGACGGAGCGCGGGATCGAAAGCGAGTCCGGTGAGAGCGAACCTTTGGAGAAGACATACAGGGCGCCTGCAAGCCCTGCCGCAGCGCCCGCGAGAATGATCGCGCGCCACTGGATGATACGCACATCGACGCCGACCGCCTCGGCACGAATGCGAGAATCGCGCGCAGCGCGCATGAGGTAGCCGAGCGGCGCATGAGCCGATCGCCAAATGATCAGGATGGCAGCACCTGCGAGCAGGAGCGTCGCGAAGTAGTAGGCCGTCTTGCCGGAGAGCAGATCGGGCGGCCAGATACCGACGAGGCCGTTGCTGCCGCCCGTCACGCTGTCCCACTGGAAGGCGATGGCCCATGTAATCTGTGCGAAGGCGAGCGTGAGCATGGCGAGCGAGACGCCGGACAATCGCACGCAGAACCAGCCGAAGAGCATGGCAAGCGCCCCGGCAAAGGCAACGCCTGCGGGGACGGCGACCAAGAATGGCGCACCGGCTTTGAATGCGACGGCCGCCGCATAAGCGCCTGCGCCGAAGTACGCGGCGTGTCCGAATGAAGCCATGCCACCTTGGCCCATGATGAGGCCGAGGCTCGCCGCGAACAGCGCGAAGATAATGATGTCCGTCGCGAGCACGACCGTGAAGCGGTCGACCAATAGCGGGAGCATGAGGAGCGCGAGCACGACGAGTGCCAAGGGCCACAGGCGCTTCACGTCCGGCACTGGCATGGGCAGGATGGAGGCCGCCGACACACGCTGCGGTGCTTGCGGCGTGCCGAAGAGCCCCCAGGGCCGAATGATCAGCACGATCGCCATGACGATGAATTCGGCGACCAGCGTCAGCTTCGAGAACGAGAAGCCTATGCCGAAAATGCGCACATCGCCAATGCCGATGCACCATGCCTTGACGACGCTGATGATGACGGCGGCGACGTAAGCACCCGGCAGGCTGCCGAGCCCGCCGACGACGGTGACGACGAACACATCGGCGATGATCGTCAGGTCCATGTTGTGATTGGCGGGCTCGCGCGGCAGCGCAAGTGCACCGGCAAGCCCCGCAAGCAACGCGCCGAGCGCGAAGACGCCCGTGAACATCAGCGCCTCATTGATGCCGAGTGCGGCCGCCATGTCGCGATCCTCGGTCGCGGCGCGCACGCGCGTCCCCCAATCCGTACGCGTGAGCAGCAGCCAGACGGAGAGGCCTATCAACGGGCCGAGCACGAGCAGCAGCAGATCGTATTGCGGAATGGGTTTGCCGAAGATCCAGACGGCGCCTGTGAGGCCGGGCGCGCGTGGACCGAGAATGTCCTCGGGTCCCCAGGTATAGAGCACGACATCCTTCAGCAGGAGCACGACGCCGAACGTCGTGATGAGTTGCAGAAGCTCCGGCGCTCGATAGATGCGGCGCAGGATGGTGAGCTCGGTCACGGCGCCGACAATGCCGACGGCCAAGGCCGCAAACAGTGCACCGCCCCAGAAGCCGAGCACGCCGCCGCCGACAAAGCCGTGGAAGCTCACCGCCAGATAAGCGCCGAGCATGAAGAACGAGCCGTGCGCGAAGTTCACGACGCGTGTGACGCCGAAGATCAACGTGAGCCCGAGCGCCACCAGAAAGAGCAGCGAGGCGCTCGCGAGCCCGTTCAGCGTCTGAATGAGGAAGGAGGCGATCATGGCGGCCCGGGTGATGTGAAGCAAC
>JAEYPL010000323.1 GCA_023410905.1 Pseudomonadota bacterium | reverse complement strand
CCCTCCCCGCCCGATAAGACCGAGCACGACGGAGCCCGCCTCCAAAGATCGGGCAAGCCGCTGTTCGCCGGACGGTAGAGCGGCCAACCTCTGCACGAGCAGTTGCATATCCGGCGCCGATCGGATGGCCGGCGGGAGCGCAGACAACGCGTCCGGCTCGGTACTGGCCAGCACGATATCGAAGGCAATGACCTTGGCGCCGCGCGCCATGAGCCTCTCGACCAGATCGGCCAGTATGTCTCGTCGCCAAGGCCACCCGCCCAGTGCCTCGAGAGAGCGCTCGTCGATATCGATGATGCGAACAGGGTAGGCTGGATCGGCCTGGCGCGGCTGGAGTTGCTGCAGCGTGTCGAACGCGATGAGCCGGACGCGCGCCAGCGGCTCCGGATCGAGCCAACGCACGATGGCCGCTGCGCCGAGCACCAGCAAAACCGCCAGCCAGTACATCACGCGGGTGCGCAAGAATCCCTCGAAATTTAAGACGGCCTGCGCCCCGGGCCGCCGGCCCAATCCACTGTACGCTCAGTTGGCCTCATGTTACCGTTCCCGACGAAGAAAAATCTATGCTCATGTGGGAGGGATCGTGGCGTATGTGGGTGTTTGCACCGTAGTGTCCGGTGCACGGTGGTCGTGTGGGGCAACCGCAATGAGCCTGCTGGTCTCGGCCATCTTGATGCTCGGCCCCGGTGCCACCAGTGTGCGCGCGAACGAGCCGGAGGTCGGGACGACGGTCCTCGCGAAGGCGACGGTTCTCGGCGTGCGTGGCGCCGAAGAGCGGCCGCTCAAGGCAGGATCCCGGGTTTATCGGAATGAACTCGTCCGCACGGGCCCCAAGGCGCAGGTCGAGCTCAAGCTCGACGACAACACCAAGCTCGCGCTTGGGCCCGACGCAGAGTTGCGGCTCGACGAGTTCGTCGTGTCATCAGGTGATGGCGCGAGGTCGATCGCCGTGCGGCTTCTCAAAGGGACGCTGCGCTTTCTCACCGGCCGCCATACGAGCGAGAGCTACAGAATCGAAACGCCATCGGCGACCATCGGCGTTCGCGGGACCGTCTTCGATATCTACATCGGTCCCCAAGGCGACACGTTCGTGCTGCTGCACAAGGGCGAGGTCGAAGTTTGCTCGCGCGCGCGTTCCTGCCGCTCGCATCGTCGCGTCGGACGCGTCGTCCATGCGACGCCTCTGGGCGTCGTCTCGCAACCTGTGAAGTGGTCGGCTAGTCTTGTTCGCGGCGTGGGCGTCAGACAGGCTTTTCCGTTCGTCGGCCGCAAGCTTGTCGTCGATCCCGTGCGGCGCTTGTCGCACAAGTCCATCACCGGCGAGATCCCCGTGTTGGATCAGGGCGGCAAGTCGATCGAGCGAACACTCAGAAAAATCTCGCCCTTCTGAAGGATCCTCAGCCATGGCGTGCAGCCACGGAGGCGGCATAGTGCTGCGCCTCAGCCGCACACAATAGGATGATCTCACGTAGAGCAGGACTGGCGCGGTTTTCCAGCGCGACGACGCGCGCTGCGCGCAGATGGAGGAATACTTGATGCCTTGGGTGGATCTCCTCGGATACTTCGGCGCATCGCTCACGCTCTGCGTCTACTCCATGAAGAGGATGATCCCGCTTCGCGTCGTAGGGATCTGTGCCAACTGCGTCTTCGTCGTGTACGGATTTCTGGGAGAGGTGTATCCCCAGATGGTGCTGCACGGCATCCTGCTCCCCATCAATGCCTACCGACTTCGCGAGATGCTGGTGCTCGTGCGCAAGGTGAAGTCCGCCTCGGACGGCGACCTCAACATGGAATGGCTCAAGCCGCACATGAGCAGGCGCAACGTTCAGCGCGGCGACATTCTCTTTCGCAAGAATGATACCTCATCGGACATGTTCTATACGGTGTCGGGCCGGTATCGCTTGAACGAGATCGCACAGGACGTTCTGCCCGGCCAGCTGATCGGTGAGCTTGGCCTCATCGCGCCGGACAACAAGCGCACGCTCACATTCGAATGCACCGAGGACGGCGAGCTGCTCGTCATCAGCTATGATCACGTCAAGCAGCTCTACTTCCAGAACCCCGAGTTCGGCTTCTACTTCCTGAAGCTCACGAGCCAACGTCTCTTCAAGGATATCGAACGGCTGCGAGCGGCGGGAACGTCGGTGTCAGGAGGCAATCTCCCGCGCACAGCCGAAATGACCGATCCGAGTTCCATCAAGGCGATTGGCCCGGGATAGCGCGAGCACCAGTTACATCACGCCAAGACCGGCCCACGATCCTGTCGGCTGGGGCGTAGCGCACGTCGATAGCAGCGCGAATTTCCCCAGCCCTCCGACGCCTGTTGCCCAAACGCAACCATGGTCTTGCAAAGTTGCCCGACTGCACCGGGAGGCCTAAACGCGCCCGCCACCGCACTGTTAATAACTTGTTAATAAGTTGTGGGGGGGAGTGTGTGTAGTGCGTGGTTTTTTGCGTTCGTTCCTCGTTGCGTTATCAATGTTTAGCGGCTTTACGGCCGTGACGCCGGCCAGCGCCGGAAACATCCTCGGTGAGCAGTCTCCAGGTGTTTCGGTCGATTGGTCAGGTCTTTATCTCGGTCTGCACGGCGGCTACGGCTGGTCGAAGCAGGACACCGGCCTCGGCTCCGACATCAGCGCCGACGGCTGGCTCGCCGGCGGACACGTTGGCCTTCAGCGCCAATTCGACCGTTGGGTTTTCGGCATCGAAGCCTCGATCACCGGCGGTGACCTGGATGGCAGCAAGACGATCGCCGGCATTGCGGACGTCAAGGCAACCGTCAGCGACATCCTCATGATCACTGGCCGGCTCGGCTACGCTTGGCGCGATCGGCTCTTCTACGTCAAGGGCGGCTACGCTTCAGCCGATGTCGATCTCAACATCTCGACGTTTGGAGGCTCCTTCTCGAGCCACTCGCGTGTCGACGGATGGACAGCAGGTTTCGGCTTCGAGCGCCAGATCACTCACAACGTCAGCTTCGGCCTCGAATACAACTACATCGATCTCGGCGCCAAGAGTTTCACATTCGCCGGCAGCGGCGGGCCACTGACCCTGGCCTCGACGAAGGGTTACTGTCCGCCGACGAAGCCAGTATCCGGCAGCTTCGATCCTGACGGCCTTCACACCGTCCTGGCGCGCGTGAGCTTCAGATTAGGCAGCGCGCCGGAGCACGTCCCCTACAAGTGATGTCGCATCCGATACGAGCAAAAGCCAGCGACGCAAAGGCGCCGCTGGCTCTGCCTGCTTCAACTTGGTGACGTCAGTCCGCGACGATGAGGACGACTTCATCCGTCGCGGGATCCACGATCGCTATATCGTCCTCGTAAACGAAATAGCGATAGTCGCGGAGATCAGGATAGCGATCAACGACGACGTTCGGCATGGGCAGAAGCTCGACGCCCTGCGGGATCGTCATGCCGACGGTAACACCGCCAATACCGAGCCTGATGGACGCGCCGCGATCAATGTGCTCCCGCACGAAAACGCGATCCGGCGCGGCGAGCGTGAGGCGGCGATCCGGTCTGGCTGCAGCGCGGCTGCCACCCGAAGTGATGACCGCAACGACTGCGTAACTCGCCGGATCGACGATGACGATTTCGTCGCGCACATAAACGTAGCGATAACCGCGATACGCAGGCACGACCTCGACGATATCGGCGGGCAGCGTATGCAGTGTTACGCTACGCGGTACGCTGGCGCCAACACGGATGTTGAAGTTGACGTCCGTTACGCGATTACGCTCGACACCCGATCGCGAGAAGCGCTCGCGTACAGTCGAGCGCTGCTGCTCGGAAAGTTGCGTTTGGCCATCGCGATCTTCTCGAGCGCCTTGGCGCTGCCGGTCGCCGTCCTTACTGCGGTCACGCTGGGCCTGCCCCTGGCCGTCACCGCGCTGGCGCTGATCCTGGCCGGTGCGCGTGCGATCCTTCTGCTCGTCCTTTCGAAGCTCGTCCGCACGCTTCTGATCCGTGCGATCATCCGATGCGCGGGGTGTGCGCTTTTGATCGCCTTGTCCTTCACTGCGGTTTTGCCTGGGTTGTGTCGAGCGCTCGTCACTGCGCTGCGCTGAACCTGGCTGACGCTCAGACGGCCGCTCGGCCGAGCCGCCCTTGGGGCGCACAGTCTCGCCGCTTTGGCCGCTGCGTCCGGGTTGTCCGGACTGGCCCTCACGGGCGGCATTGCCTGCGCCGGATTCGGGCTCTTTCTGCTGTGTCTGAGGTGCGGCACCACCTGGAGCGGAACCGCCGCCACCAGAACCGCCGGTCTGAGCGACGGCCGCGCCGCCCATGGCAACAACGAGCGCGCACACAGACACCGTGCGCAAGAACTCCTGCATCATGACGATCTCCTTTGCTCGTCAACTGACGTATCGACGACCAATGCCATGAGCAGCGGATAGTTCCGCAGTCGCAACGCGTAGCGGCCAGATATGGATGGAAAAACAGCCTCGCCAAACATGCCCGCGGATTGATGCAGTACGGACCGTCCGCACGCGATTGCCCGCGTCGTCGCGCGTGCTAACCTCTCCGCAACCAAGGAGGCGCACGTGGCGACATTCGACGATCTCAAGCGTAGTTGTGACGACGATTGGCGGGCCTACTGCCAGCATCAATTCATTCGTGAATTGGGTGCCGGCACGCTCGCGAAGGCGTCCTTCCGGCACTATCTGGAGCAGGACTATCTCTTTCTACTATCTCTTTCTGGTGCACTTCGCCCGCGCCTACGGGCTCGCCGTGTACAAGAGCCGAAATATTGCCGACCTCAGGCGCGCGCTCGACAGCCTGAAGGCCATCGTCGATGTCGAGATGGGACTGCACATTCAGTACTGCGCCGGCTGGGGTATTACCGAAGGCGACCTCATGACACTGCCCGAAGCGCGCGCGACCATGGCGTATACCCGCTACGTACTGGACGCTGGAAACCGTGGTGATCTCGTGGACCTGCATGTCGCGCTCGCGCCGTGCTTGATTGGCTATGCGGAGATCGCGACTTGGCTCAATTCTCAGCCGTTTGTTATTCGCGAAGGCAATCCGTATTCGAACTGGATCGCGATGTACGCGAGCGACGAATTCCAAGCAGCCGCAGCCGGCGAAAGGGCATGGCTCGATGAGCACCTTGCAACGGTGACGCCGAAGCGCTTCGCCGAGCTGGCGACGATCTTCAAGGATGCGACACGTCTCGAAATCGACTTCTGGCAAATGGGATTGGACCGCCGCCTGTGATCAATCACGCTTACCTCAATTGGACCGCATCTCCTCGTGCTGCCAGCTACGCGTCAAGAGCACGATGAGGATCAGCGCGCCGGCAAAGAGCGTCGACTGCGCGATATTCATCGGCGTTGCCGCAAGAAGGTTCGTCACCGGCAAGTACAAAGCTATCAGCATGTAGCTTGCTGCGAGCCACACAAGGTACTGGCGGTTGCCTGTTGCAAGCAGGAGCGCGAACATCGGCAGCGTGATGCCAAAGTGGTGTTCCCAGGCGACCGGCGACGCAAGAGTGATGCAAAGCCCCATGATGGCGAAGTCGCGGGCACGTCCGGCTTCGCTGTCGGGCGGGCGGGCAAGGAACCCCAGCAACAAGAAGAACGCCGCCGAGATGAGCGTCGTCGCTCGGACCCAGATGTTGTACGGCGCGCGGCTACTGAAATCGACGCTGTTGTAGTTCGCGGGGTCGCTCAGACTCAGCAGACGATTGAGCACGCCATTCACGGATTGGTTCGGATAATAAAGCTCGCCGGTCTGGGACAGCACGCGCAACACACTGAAGTAGTCGAGATGATTGGCGAGGCCATAGACCGCCAGCGATACGGCGACGCCGACGCCCACCGTTGTCGCGAACGCCACAGCGAACGACAGTTCTCGCCGAAGTGCCGCCCACGCCAGAAACAGCCCGAAGTGCGGCTTGATGAGTGTGATGGCACCGATCAGGAAGCCGGAAGCCGCGCCCTGGCCACGTGCCCACAAGAGAAGGGCGAGCGCAAAGATGGCATTGATCCAGACCTGGATCTGGCCCAGCGTATAGGCCTTGACGATCGGATAGAACGTCAGCGAGAGCCCAAGCAGCGCAATCGCGCGGAGCACGAGGAGCTTGCGCGTGTCGTCTCGCAAACCTGCCTGCCGCAGCATCCGCTCGAGTAGGACGAACGTCGCTATAAAGCCGAGCGCGATAAACATCCAGCCAAGCACATCATTGATCGTCAAGGTCTCGTAGACGATGTGTTTGTTGGTCCTGACGTAGTCGACGCCAGCAATCTTCAACATGCCCTCGAGAGCAAAAAGCGACGAGAGTGGATACTGGAAGCGCTGGCCGCGATTGAAGAACAGCTCGGTGTAGACCCCCTCGGCGCTCGGAGCCTTGAGGTAGTCGACTGCCGACATCATCACGCCCCAGGAGTCGTCGACACTGCGACCGTGGAGCATGTCCCAAGTGTGATGAAGCGCCGTCTCGTTGTAGGGGGCAGGCGCGATAGCCCAAAGAACGGCATTCGGAACGAGGACGCCGAGGAGCAGGAAGAGCCAAAGGCCGGCGGTCAAGGTTGTCGCTTTGAGATGCGCGCGCTGCGCATCTTGCCGTGAGCTCAACGGATCCTACTCCAGCCTGTTCAGTGCCACTTCGAAGGCATCGAAGTTACGGAGCATCACAGGCAAAGGTGTGGCGACGCGGCGGTTCCCGATCATCGGAACACGCTGCTCGGAAAGCCCGCCGTGCGAGCGCAGTGGCTCGTCGAGGCCCGAGAGATCGTGCCGCTCCGGCGACGTGCCGAGCACTTTCTCGCGCTCCGAGATCACGACGATATCGCCGATGCGGTCAGGCGGCAGCGCGAACTGCTTGCACGCGATATCCTTCGCGCAGGCCATCTCGATACCATCCATCTCCCAAAGACGCTCGAGAAGACGGGGCACAGTAGCAGGGTCCGGGACATGCACCGTCGCGAACCCACCGAGCGCACCATGGTGCGCGACATAAGGATCGGTGATCGGCAGGATCACGCGAGCGACGTCTTTGCCGAGCCACTCGTCGAATAGTGTCTGCAGGTAAATGACGTCCGGTGATCCATCAGGCAGATGCTTGTCGTTCATGCCATGGTCGGCCGTCGCCAGTATCGTGCAGCCGAGCTTGTCGAGGCTCGCAAGATATCCGTCGATCATGCCGTAGAAAGCGTTGGCGATGGGCGTCCTCGGGCCGACCTTGTGCTGGATGTAGTCGGTCGTCGAGAGATACATGAGATCGGGGCGAACACGCTCGACGAGCTTCACGCCGGCTGCAAAGACGAATTCGGAAAGATCGGCCGAATAGACCTCCGGCACGGGCTTGCCGACCAGTTCCAGCACGCCGTCGATGCCGTTTGCGGCGCTCGTCGCCTTGTCCGCACGTTCCGACGAAAACGCGATGGCGCGCCCGCTCGTGTAATCCAGGCCATTCGAGAGCAGCAGGCGCAGCTTGTCCTTCGCCGTCACCATGGCAACCTTGGCGCCGGCATCGTGGAAGGCCGCGAGGATGGTCGGCGCGCGCATGAACTTGGGATCGTTCATCATCACTTCGGTGCCGGACGCAGGATCGTAGAAGAAATTGCCTGCAATACCGTGCACGGCCGGCGGGCGCCCCGTGATGATGGAAAGATTGTTCGGATTGGTGAAGCTCGGGATCACGCTCTCGGCGTGCGTGTGCAGGCCATCGTGCATGAAGCGGGCGAAGGTCGGGGCGACGCCGGCATCGATCGCGGCCTCGATGTAGCCGGGCTCCGAGCCGTCAAGGCAGATGACGACGGTCGGCCGCTTCGGAAATCGATAGCTGCGTCCATTGCATGTGACTTCAGCCATGGTCATTCCGCCTTCACTTGGCTCGCGAGCCGGGTCCGAAAAGCTGCCTCGAAGCGCCTGAGATTGTAGTCGTTCTTGCCCCAGTCGAAGATCACCGTGCGCAATGCACTGTGGCTCGATACTTCGACGAGCGTCTGCCCGCCCCCCGCATCGCTCAGGCGCACGCTCATGATCTCCCCGACGCTGCGCCAGTTGATTGGCGTGCGCGCCGTAACGATCAGGCCATCGCGGCTGAATTTGTAGCAGCGCATATCGCCGAGCGCCTGCACCATGGGCATGAGCAGATCGTCGGCGACGCCTTCGATTTCAAAGGATACCTGCCGACTGACCGCCATCTTGCTCCCCAGATGCAGCGCTCAGCGGCGCCTCACTTGAAACCGGATTCCTTGGCTTTCAGCAGCGCGACCACGACCGAGTTGATGGGCGTCGCAATGCCGACCTTCGAACCCTCTCGCGGAATCGCACCGTTGATATTGTCGACCTCGGCGCGACGCCCGGCCAGATGATCGAGCAGCATGGAGGGGCGCGCACCCGGTATCTTCTGTCCGAACTCGCGCACATAGCGCACGGGATCGTCGAAGTCGAGTGTGATGCCCTTCGCGCGCGCAACCTGATAGGCCTCGTGTGCGCAGGCGGCCGCGATGCTCCAGGCACTCGGGTTGGCCTGCACCTCGCCGACGCGCAGGCCCGTCAGCGCGCATGGCCCGGAGTACGTGCAGTTGCAGATGAGCTTTTCCCAGACCATCTTGTGAATGTCGTCGAAGGTCAGGACCTTGAAGCCACCCGAGCGCCAGGCGTTGGCGACCGTTTCCAGGCGATCTGTCATGCCGCCGTCCATCTCGCCGAGGCGCAGGAACTCCATGCCATTGTGATGGGCGTGCCCCGGACCTTTCATCGATGCGCCGAAGCCGCCGACCACGCCGAGCATGATGCGCTTCGAGCCGACGACATCCGCGACGATGTCCGCGCTACCGAGCCCATTCTGGATGGCGAGGATGGGCGCATCGGGCTTGCCGATTTCGAGTGCGGCTTTCGCAGCGGCGCCGACACCATCGTACTTCGTCGCGACGATGACGAGATCAGCATCCTTCACGTCGGCGGGATTGGTGGTCGCGTTCATCCGCACGGTGCGATCGCCGGATGCACCTTCGACGCGCAGGCCCTTCTCGCGGATGGCATCGACGTGATCCTTCCACGTGTCGATGGCCCAGACGTCATGCTTGCCCTGATCGGCGAGCAGCGCGGCATAGACCGAACCCATGGCGCCCACGCCGATGATCGCGATTTTCATGCTGGTGCTTCCCGTTTCTTGGGTCTTAGTAGCTGCGCGGCATGCCGAGGACGTTCTGGCCGATGAAGGCGAGAACCATGTTCGTGGAGATCGGCGCCGTCTGATAGAGGCGCGCCTCGCGCCACTTGCGCTCGATGCCGTATTCGCGCGCATAACCAAAGCCACCGAACGTCTGCAGGCAGGCTTCGCCAGCCTTCCACGCCGCGTCGGCCGCGAGCATCTTGCCGATGTTGGCTTCAGTGCCGCAGTCGCGTCCGGCTTCGAACATCGTCGTGCCGCGACGCACGACCAGCTCGGCCGCCATCAGCTCGGCATAGGCGCGCGCGATCGGGAACTGCACGCCCTGGTTCTTGCCGATAGGATTACCGAACACGACGCGCTCGTTGGCGTACTCCGTCGCACGACGAATGAAGTACTTCGCGTCACCGAGACATTCCGACGAGATGAGCAGGCGCTCGGCATTCATGCTGGAGAGGATATAGCGGAAGCCCTTACCCTCCTCGCCGATCAGCGCATCCGGCGGCACTTCGAGATTGTCGAAAAACACCTCACAGGTGTTGTGGTTGATCATCGCGTCGATCTTATTGATCTCGACGCCGCGTCCCTTGGCCTCGCGCAAATCGACGAGAAAGACCGAAAGACCATCCGTGCGCTTCTTCACCTGATCGACCGGCGTCGTGCGGGCGAGCAGCAGCATGAGATCGGAATGGAGCACGCGGCTCGTCCAGACCTTCTGACCGTTTACGATATACTTGTTGCCGCGCTTCTCGGCGCGAGTCTTGAGCTGGGTCGTATCCGAACCAGTGGTCGGCTCGGTCACGCCAAAGGCCTGCAGGCGCAGCTTTCCAGACGCGATGTCGGGCAGATATCTGCGCTTCTGCTCCTCGGAGCCATGCTTGAGCACGGTGCCCATGGTGTACATCTGCGCGTGGCAGGCCGCGGCATTGCAGCCCGTCTCGTGGATCGTCTCCAGAACCGCGCAGCCGGCCGAGAGCGGCAAGCCCGAGCCGCCGTATTCCTCCGGAATGAGGCACCCGAGATAGCCGCCATCCGTCAGTGCCTGCACGAACTCCGTCGGATACTCGGAGGCAGCATCCAGCTTCATCCAGTAGTCGTTCGGAAACTGCTCGCAGATGGCGCGGACACCCTCGCGGATCTCCGACCACTGCGGGTCGATCGGCATCGTCAGCTCTTCGGAGGTCGTCATCGATCCGTGCGTCCGTGTTATTCGGCGGCCATGCGGCGGGTCGGCGGGTTGAAGCCTTTCGGCAGACCAGCGCGGAAGATGGTGCCGTAGAAGCTCTCGTCGGGGAGCGTCTCTTCGGCAATGCGGCGTGCTTCGCGATAAAGCTCGAGATCGACGCCTGTTTTAATGCCCTGCTTCTCGAGCATGAACACGAGATCTTCCATTACGATGTTGCCGGAGGCGCCGGGCGCGAACGGGCAGCCGCCGAGGCCACCGGTCGAGGCGTCGAAACCGGTGACGCCCGCTTCCAGTGCCGCGTACGCATTCGCGAGGCCGAGACCGCGCGTATCGTGGAAGTGGCAGTAGACGGGCTTGCCACCGGCGAGCTTCACGACATCGACGAAAAGGCGCTTGATCTCGCCAGGACCAGCAAAGCCGACCGTATCGGCAAGCGTGATCTCATCGGCGCCGAGGGCGAGATAGCGCTCGGCGAAGCTCACGACGCGCTTCGGATCGACATTGCCTTCGATGGTGCAGCCGAAAGAGGTTGCGAGGCAGCCCTGGATGGTCACGTCCTTGTATTCGGGCTTTTCCTTGCGCAACGCGACGACGGCCTCGAACTCGGCGAAGGACTGGTCAGGCGTCTTGCGTACGTTCGCGAGATTGTGGCCCTCGGAAACCGAGAGCACGAAATTGATCTTGCGGATGCCGGCCGCAAGCATGTTCTCGGCGCCCTTGCGATTGGGCGCGAGGGCGCACATCTGCGGGCCGGGAATATCGAGCGAGGCCTTCGCAACCTCGGCCGCATCGGCAAACTGCGGGATGACCTTGGCGGGGACGAAGTTCGTCACCTCGACCTCGGGCACGCCCGCCGCCGCCACCGCCTTGAGCCACTTGATCTTGGTCTCGGTCGGCACGAAGGACTTCACGAGCTGCAGGCCATCTCTCAGACCGACTTCGCGTACGATAACTTTCGTCATGGCGTCTGGCTCCTCAGCTCTTATTGGCCTTTGTAGACCGGCTTGCGCTTCTCGTTGAAGGCATTGATGCCTTCCTGGCGGTCCTCGGTGACGACCGTGCGGTTATACGCCTCGATTTCGTAGCCATAGCCGTCGGCGCGACTAAGGTCGCTCGCGCGGTCCATGGATTTCTTGGCCTGACGCACGCTGACCGGAGCATTGCTCGCGATCTTGCGCGCCACGCCGAGCACTTCGTTCATCAGCTCGGGACCCGACACGACCTTGTTGACCATACCCCAGGCGAGACCATCGATGGCGGAGAAGGGCGTGCCCGTCAGAATGATCTCCTTGGCGCGGCGCACACCGACCGCGCGCGGCAGGTTCTGCGTGCCCATGAGGCCCGGCATGATGCCGAGCGTCACCTCGGTGAGCGCAAAGCGCGCGTGCTCGGCGGCATAGACGAAGTCACAGGCGAGCGCGATTTCAAGCCCGCCAGCATAGGCATGGCCGTTGACGGCTGCGATGACGGGCACCGGGCAGTCCATCATGGCGCGCCCGAGTTGCTCGACGAGCGCGTGCTGCTGGCGCCATGTTTCGTCGGTCATGCCGCGGCGTTCTTTGAGGTCCGCGCCGGTGCAGAAGCCGCGCTCTCCGGCGCCAGTGATGATGAGGCAGGCGACCTGGTTGGGATCGATGTAGAACTGCATGAAGCAGTCGCGCAGCTCCCGCATCATCAAGGTATTCATCGAGTTGAGCGCCTCGGGGCGGTTCATCGTGATGATGCCGACCTTGTCCGGGCCAATCTCCAGCTTGATGGTTTCGTAGGCGGGTTGTGTTGCCATGCGTGGTCCTGTCCGGTCCGCAGTTGGCGCCTGAGCGCGCGTCCGCTGTTGGCGCGCTTGAGCGCGCAGGGAAATTTGTGTGCGCCCGGAATATCGCGCCCGGGCTGCTTTGGCCAGCCGAATGGCGCCATAGGGGTATGCGCTCAGGCCGTATTACAGCCGCACGAAATAGTGGGCGCGGTCCAAATGGGCGTGGCTGACGCGCCATTCGATGCGCCGCCCGCTCAGATCGAACGTGACGCGGTCGATGGCGAGAAGCGGCGTCCCCGGTGCCACATCGAGCCGCTCGGCAAGACGCGCTGTCGCGGCGACTGCCGTTACCTGCTCCTCAGTGTGCGCGACGTGAATACGATAACGCTTCTGAAAAAGGTCGTAGAGCGTGTTCGGGACCTTGGTTTCCTGCACAAGTTCCGGGAAAAGCGCTTCCGGCAGAACAATGCGATCATCCATGAAGGGGCGATCACCGCGTGTGCGCACGCGCGAAATGCGGATCACCCTCGCGCCTTCGTCCAGCTCGAGGCGCCGCCGCTCGACAGCCGATGCCTCGCCGGTCACCACCCGGGCGGGCCTGCTGTCGGGGAGCACCTGCGTGCCGCCGTCATCGTAAATATTGAAGAAGCGGAACAACATATGCGCGGGCGTGTGCTCCGCAACATAGGTGCCGCTGCCCTGGCGGCGCACGACCACCTGCTCGGCGGTGAGCGAGTCGAGCGCCTTGCGCACCGTGCCCTGGCTGACGCCAAGCTCCCGCGCCAGCTCCATTTCGGCCGGTAGCGCCGTTCCGGGAGGCCATTCCCCACTCGTAATGCGGTCCAGCACGATGGCCTTGACCCGCGCGTACAGCGGGCTGCCATTCACCGGCTGCTCAATACGATGCTTGCGCACGGCCCTGATCCCGGCTACGTGATCCTCGCGAGCAAGTCTTATATAAGACTTTGCCGGACGCGTCATGTACGGAAATACCCCACCGTACGCCACCGAGGGAGAAAGGGCCCGTGTCCAAGTCCAACATTCCGCAGTTCCTGGTCCATAGCCCCGAGGACAACGTCGGCGTCGTCGTCGTCGAGGACCTCAAGGCCGGAACCAAGATGCTCGGTGTCATCACCGAGAACGATACGACAATCCATGTCACCGCCAAGCACGACATCCCGATCGGCCACAAGATCGCGCTCAAGGATCTGAAAGAGGGCGATACGGTCATCAAGTACGGCGAGGATGTCGGCCGCATGACCGGCGGCGCCAAGACGGGCGATCACGTCCACGTCCACAATCATCGGACCAAGCGCTGGTAGGAGACAGGCACATGGCAACGAAGAAGACCAAGTCATCGGCCGAAGGCTCCAACCTCTCGTTCTGGGGCTGGCGCCGCGAGAACGGCCGCGTCGGCGTGCGCAATCACGTCATCATCCTGCCGCTCGACGATCTGTCGAACGCAGCTTGCGAGGCCGTCGCCAACAACATCAAAGGCACGATGGCGCTGCCGCATCACTATGGGCGCCTTCAGTTCGGCGAGGATCTCGAGCTGCATTTCCGCACGCTCATCGGCACGGGCTGCAATCCGAACGTCGCCGCTGTCGTCGTGATCGGCATCGAGGATGGCTGGACGGATCGCGTCGTGAAGGGCATCGCCAAGACCGGCAAGCCCGTCGTCGGCTTCGGCATCGAAGGCCACGGCGACATCGCGACGATCGCCAAGGCTTCGTACAAGGCCAAGGAGTTCGTGCAGTGGGCGTCCGAGCTCAAGCGCGAGGAGTGCGACATCACCGAGCTCTGGGTCTCGACGAAGTGCGGCGAGAGCGACACGACGACCGGCCTCGGCTCGTGCCCGACCGTCGGCAACATGTACGACAAGCTGATCCCCAAGGGCATCTACGGCGTCTTTGGTGAGACGAGCGAGATCACGGGCGCCGAGCATATCTGCGTCAAGCGCGCCGCGACGCCCGAGATCGGCGAGAAGTGGATGAAGACCTTCACCGCCTATCAGAACGACGTCATCGAGGCGAACAAGGTCGACGATCTCTCGGAAAGCCAGCCGACCAAGGGCAACATCGCCGGTGGTCTCTCCTCGATCGAGGAAAAGGCGCTCGGCAACCTCGAGAAGATCGGCCGCGTCAGCAAGTTCATCGACGTGCTGAAGCCGGCCGAGGCGCCGGCTGTCGGCCCCGGCCTCTACTACATGGACACGTCGTCAGCGGCCGCCGAATGCGTGACGCTCATGGCGGCGGGTGGCTATGTCGTCCACACGTTCCCGACGGGGCAGGGCAACATCATCGGCAATCCGATCGTGCCGGTGATCAAGATCTCGGCCAACCCGAAGACGCTGCGCACCATGCCCGAGCACATCGACGTCGACGTGACCGGCATCCTGCGCCGTGAAATGACGCTCGATACGGCCGGTGACGCGCTCATCGACATGATCGTGCGCACGTCGAACGGTCGCCTGACGGCGGCGGAGGCTCTCGGCCATCGCGAGTTCGTCATGACGAAACTCTACCGGAGCGCATAA
>JAEYPL010000216.1 GCA_023410905.1 Pseudomonadota bacterium | reverse complement strand
GCCCTCGCTCGACCAGCGCATCAAGGACCTGGCAGAGGCCACCGGCACGACCGAGGCCGCCGCCCGGCAGGCCTTCATCGACCGCCAGCCCATGGGCCGGCTCGGCACGGCCGAGGAGATCGCCGCGATCGCGATCTATCTGGCGAGCGACGAAGCAGCGTTCACGACCGGCCAAGCCTTCCTTGTAGACGGCGGGTTCACGCTCTGATGACAGGCGCCCTGTTGCCCGCGCGCACCTGCGATCGGCCGCGCGTACGGATATAATTCCCGAATCGGGCGCCGGTGGGCTGTGAATGGCGACCCGATTACTCTGACAGGGGAAGACGACTATGGGCACGATTCGTAGTGGGATCGCCGCGGCGGCGATGGCGGCTGCATTGTCGCTCGGCATGGCGTCAGTGGCTTCGGCCCAGTGCGTCAACAAGGGCGGCCAGGGCACGAACACGACCGAGGCCGGCGCGAAGTTCCAGGCTTGGGAAGCTGTGCTTCAGGCGACCGACTGGGGTAGCTGGGCGCAGTTCATGTCGGCCGGCCAGAAGATCGGCACGGCTCCAGGCTACAAAGTGAGCAAGGTGCGCTTCAAGTGCGGCAAGGGCGGGCTCGGCTCGGAGTGCAAGGCTTTCGCGACGCTCTGCAAGTAGCCTAAGTTGATAGCAGGCTCTCAGCCTGCTGCGCGCGAAGCGATACTGCGGCGGATCTCGGGCCGCCGCATTCTGTTTGGGGCCCCAGTTTCGGCCAAGGGAAGAAAAGACGCGATGGCGAAGACAGTTCTTGGCTTCATCGGCGGCAGTGGGCACTACGACCTGCCGGATTTCCAGAATCCGCACTGGGAGATCATCGCGAGCCCATGGGGGGTGGCATCGGACGCAATTCTCTTCGCCGAGGTGGATGGTTTGCCGATCCGCTTCCTGCCACGGCACGGGCGCGGGCATCGCGTGCCGCCGACGGAGATCAACTACCGCGCCAATATAGACTGCCTGAAGCGGGCGGGCGTCACGGATCTCATTTCGATATCGGCCTGCGGCTCGCTGAAGGAAGAGTATCCGCCCGGTCACTTCGTGCTGGTGGACCAGTTCATCGACCGCACATTCGCGCGCGAGAAATCCTTCTTCGGCACCGGCTGCGTCGCGCATGTTTCCGTCGCCGATCCGGTAAGCCCGGCGCTCGCGGACGAAGTCGAGAAGGCGACGCGTGCTGAAGGCATTGCCGTCACGCGTGGCGGCACGTACCTCGCCATGGAAGGCCCGCAGTTCTCGACGCGCGCCGAATCCAATCTCTATCGCTCATGGGGCTGCGATGTGATCGGCATGACGAACATGCCGGAAGCAAAACTCGCACGCGAAGCCGAGATCTGTTACGCGACGCTCGCCATGGTCACGGACTACGATTGCTGGCACGACGACTATCGCGAGGTCGATGTCGCAGAGATCATCAAGGTGCTCATGGCCAACGTGGGCAAGGCACAGCGCATCATCACGCGGCTCTGCCGTACGTTCCCCCGCGAACATCCACCATGTCCAATCGGCTCGGATCGCGCGCTCGAAACTGCAATTATTACGCCGCCGGATGCGCGCGATCCTTCATTGGTCGCGAAGCTGGATGCGGTGGCCGGCCGCATCCTGCATCAGTCTTAGTTCTGCTCGCTCAGCCGCCCTTTGGAATCTGAGCCACGCACGCGTCCATGAACTCGTTCATCGTGATCGGCCCCGTCAGCGCGAGGTCAGTCGGAATCACCTTCTGCCCGCTCTCCGCCTCGGCGGCGCTGAGCACGCCATTGCCATCCTTGTCCGCAAACCTGAATTGCGCCAAGCAATCGGCCCGCGAACTCTGCTCGCCAGCAGGTGGGATTTCATTTCTTGGCGTCTGCGCAAATGCAGACGCAGTACAAATGCCGATCACTGCTACAGCTGCTGCTATCGTACGCATCATGCTCTCCTTGTGAAACGTGAGAGATCACTTCGCACAGCGAAGGACGTGGCGATGCGTTGCATGGACTTCAATCCGGACGAACCCTTATGCCGCAGAAATGAGCGAGCACGCGGGTCGACACACGACGAACGCCCCGCCTCGACATGAGATGACTCAGCCGCCCTTGGGCACCTGCGCAAGGCACGCCGTCATGAATTCGCTCTCGGTAATGGGGCCGGCGAGCGCCAGTTGCGTCGGGATGACCTGCTTGGCGTTCTCGGCTTCCGCCACGCTCAGAGATCCATCGCTGTTGGCGTCGGCTGTTCTGAAGTTCTTCAGACAGTCGGCGCGATTGGTCTCCTGACCAGCTGGCTTGGTCTCGTTTCCGGGGACGCCGGTCTGCGCAAACGCCGGGCCCATACCAAGGCCGAACACAATCGCTGCCATTGCAAATTTGTTCATTCGCTCTCTCCTTGAGTTTGCTCTCCTATCGGGCAAACCACGAGCGAACGAGGAGCGTTCCCTCACAGATATTTGCGGTGACTGGGTGCGTTCGTGCACTCAACCAGGGAACTGAATGAGGATGCGCATCTTCAGAAGCCAAGGGAAGTAGCGCTGCAGCACTTCACCAATCGTCCACAGCACGACCATCAGCACGAGCAATGCGGGCAGCGCCGCAAGCACTGCCTTCATGAAGAAGGTGACGAGATTCGCGAACGGCACATTGAGGCGCGTTACGGTGACGCCGTCTGCAGCCGGCAGTGAAACTGCAGGCGCCGATTGCGCGGTGTCGGATGCCGCAGACATCGCCGCCTTGAGCGATGTAGGAAAGCGCTCCCCATTTGCCTCGCGTTCGCGCTCGCGCGCGTCACGTTCGTCGCGCGCGCGGCGCAGAGTTCGCGGGAGGTCGTCGCTCAGCGTGGAAAAATGCGGCTCGGGCATGGCCCATCGGGCTCCCTTGTGCGGAAAGACGCTCACGCACGACACAATGAGTCGAAGCAACGGCGCGATGCTGCTTCGTTAACGTCTCATTAGGGCTATATTAGGGTCCGGATGGGCAAAAGGCCGGAGCGCGCGCTGACGATCCGAATGAATGGTAGCGGGAGGCGGACTTGAACCGCCGACCTAAGGATTATGAGACCTTCGCTCTAACCACCTGAGCTATCCCGCCATAACCAGCGCCCCCGTATAAGGATGGCGCACAACGACTGTCAATAGAAGCTGACCAAAGCCGCCACTCGAAATCGCGCCCATGGCGCGAGAGGGGCTGCCGCCCCTTCACCCCGCTCGGGGGAACACCCCCGAACCCCCGTTTTTCTTGACTTATTCCGCTGCGACTTGCACGACTTCGCGCATCTTCTCGAAGCGCAGCATCGTGAAGAGGCCCCACGGGCGCAGCGCGCGCCGACCGAGCAGCTTCAGGTTGTCACAGACCAGGACGCGGTCGACATCGAAGACCGGGTGCCAGCCGAGCTTGTCGGCGAACGGCGCCATGCGGCGCTCTACCCAGCCGCGCACACCCTCTTCCTGGCTGAAATGATTCACCAGGATCACTTCGCCGCCAACTTTGCACACGCGCGCAAGCTCGCGCATGACCTTCTCGGGGTCCGGCACCACGGTCATCACGTACATGGCGACGACGGTATCGAAGGAGCCCGTCGGAAACGTGAGCTCGCTCGCATCCATCTCGTGCAGGCCAGTGACGTTGCTCAGGCCTTCCTCGGCGACCTTCTCGCGCGCCTTGTCGAGCATCTCGGGCGAAAGGTCGATGCCGACGATCTCGAGATGGCGGCCATAGTCAGGAAGCGAGAGGCCCGTACCAACACCGACCTCGAGCACCTTGCCCTGACGCTGGTTGATGAACTCCACGGCGTGCCGGCGACCTTCCGTCGTAAAGCGACCGAAGGTATTGTCGTAGACGGGCGCCCAGCGACGATAGGCCAACCTTACAGTCGCCTCATCCATCTGGGCTGTTGTCGTGCGCCCGGCTGTACTGTTCTGCATTCCCGACGTTCCTTGCCCGTTCTCCGAACGCAACATCGACGATGTCCCCGTCAATGCACTCATGCGGGCAGAACGCCCGCTGCCCTCATCCGCCGGGACCAGCAGCTACACCAGCATGTGCACTAGCACGAGAGCCCACTGCCCCTGATGCGGCACTGGAACCCAATTCGTCTATGTCGGAAGAGGTCGCAGTGATCCAGCCGCCACCGAGCACGCGCGCCATCGTATCGGATGAATAGAAGACGCACGCCTGACCCGGAGCCACCCCGAACTCTCCGTCGTCCAGAACAACCGCTGCCGCTCGCCCTTCGAGCGTGAGAACCGCCGATAACGGCTCTTGTGATGAACGCACGCGCACATGGATACGTTCACGCACGGCGCCCCCGCCATCGACCAGCTCGTCCCCGAGCCAATTCACGTCTTTAAGCATAATCTTGCGCACACGCAAGCTGTCTCGGGGCCCGACAACCACCTCTGCACGGGCTGCGTCGAGCCGAACGACGTACAGTGGATCGCGGCCCGTCACGCCGAGACCACGACGCTGGCCGACCGTGAATCCGATGATGCCATCGTGGCGGCCGAGAACCCGTCCATCGACGTGAACGATGTTTCCCGGCGTCGCCGCTTCGGGCTTCAGTCGCTCGATGACGTCGCTGTAGCGGCCGGTCGGCACGAAGCAGATGTCCTGGCTGTCGGCCTTCTCCGAAACCGGCAGATCGAGCGCGCGGGCAAGCTCGCGCACCTCCGCCTTCTGCAGGGCGCCGAGAGGAAAGCGCAGGAACGCAAGTTCTTCGCGCGTCGTCGCGAAAAGGAAATAGCTCTGGTCGCGGCCGAGATCGACGGGACGATAGAGCGCCGGTCGGCCCTGGACAGTGCCCCAGTCGACGTAGTGGCCGGTGATCAGCGCCGAGGCACCGATCTCGCGAGCCGTGTCGAGGAGGCCTGAGAACTTGATGTTCTGGTTGCACGACACACACGGGATGGGTGTCTCGCCGGCGAGATAGCTCTCCGCGAATGGTGCAATCACCGCCTCGCGGAACTGGCGCTCGTAGTCGAGTACGTAGTGTGCAATGCCCAGATGCTCGGCGACGCGGCGCGCATCGTGAATGTCCTGACCGGCGCAGCAAGCGCCCTTTCGGCCGGTCGCCGCGCCATGGTCATAGAGCTGCAGCGTGATGCCGACGACGTCATAGCCCGCTGCCTTCGCGAGGGCTGCGGCCACGGAGCTGTCCACGCCGCCCGACATCGCGACGACGACGCGCGCGCCATCGGCAACGCCATGGAGGCGCCCGAGAGAGGCCGGATCGAGAGTAGCTATAGGCATACGATTGACCGTATGGAGGCCGCCGGGACACGGGCGGCAAACGCGCAGATTACTCCAGCACATGAACCGCGACTTGAACCACAACTGGGGCCGCGCGGGAACACTGGTATCGCGGCGCAACATACGTTGGCGCGCCCCAAATCGCAAGTTGGCGGCTCGATTGGCTAAAATGTGGCGGAAAGCAAGTTGTTAGCGGGTGTCGGTCAGACTTTCCCCGCCAGATGGCGGCCGGCGATGTAGCCGAAAGTGAGAGCTGGGCCGATCGTGATGCCGGCGCCGGGGTAAGTCCCGCCCATGACACTGGCCATGTCATTGCCGGCGGCATAGAGCCCCTTGATGGGTTCCCCCTCCTTGTCGAGCACCCGTGCGGAGGCGTCCGTCTTGAGGCCGGCGAAGGTGCCGATGTCGCCAGGCACGAGACGCACAGCGTAGTAGGGTGGACTATCGAGCGGCGCCACGCAGGGATTGGGCGTGTGTCCGGGCGCGCCATTGAAGCGCTGGTAGGCGTCCGTGCCGCGCTCGAATTCCGCATCCACGCCTCGCCGCGCGCCCTCGTTGAACGTTCGGATGGTTCCGGCCAAGCCAGCGGCATCGATGCCGATGCGGCGCCCGAGCTCTTCGGGGGTGGCGCCACTCACGACGTAGCCGCTGTCGAGATAGGGCTTCAGACGTGCCGGCCTCGGCGGCGCCGCACCGAGGCCCCAGCGCCGGATGGCTGCGTGGTCGCAGATGTTCCAGCATTCGGTCTCGGCATCACCGCGGCAAGCCTCGATCATGGCCGGCACAAACACATGATAGGACTTGGCCTCGTTGACGAAGCGCTTGCCGCGCCGATCGACGGCAATGAAGCCGGGCTTTCCGCGATCGATGAAGTGCGGATACGGCAGCTTGGTGCCATCGGGTTCCGGCACGAACGAAACGGGCGTCCAGGCGGCCGCGAAATGCACATCCGCGTTGAAGGCTGCACCGGCCTCGCTCGCGATCCTGATGCCATCGCCGCTGTTGGTTGCTGGCGGTAACGATTGGTGCGCGCGCCCTGCCGCGACATGCGCATAGAGCCGCGCTTTCAGGGCAGCGTCGCCCGCGAAGCCGCCGCACGCGAGCACCACACCACGACGCGCGCGGATCTCGACGTCGCGTCCTTCCCTGCGCACAATCGCGCCGGCAATTCTCCCATCCTCATCGACGAGAGAAACCAACGGCGAGTTTAGCCAGAGTGGAATGCCCTTCTTTTCTGCCGCAACAGACAAAGCAGCGATCAGGCCGTTCCCATTCGCCAGTCGCGTACCGCGCTTCCATTTGAGGCGGTCCCGGCCATAGCGGGCGAACATGCGCACGGCGTGCCATGCGGACTTGGGCACGCGCATCATGTTGTAGAGGTGCGGGAGATCGGTGCGCCCGACCATCATGCCGCCGAGCAGCATCATGGAAGCGAGCGGCGGGCGAAGCGCATCGAAGCGCTTGCCGAGCCTGCGTCCGTCGAAGGGCTCCGGTGCGAGCGAACGCCCGCCATCGGAGCCGCCCGGCAACTCGGGTTCGTAATCCGCCCATGTCGGAACGAGCGTGTAACGCGCGTCGGTATTGGCCTCGAGGAACGACAGCATCTCCGGGCCGGTCGCAAGGAAGGCTTCTGCACGCGCACGGTCGAGGCGATTTCCGGCAATGCTCTCCAAGTAGCGCAGGGCTTCCGCAGGACCATCGTTGATCCCGGCGGCCTTGGCTTGCGCACTGCCCGGAATCCAGATCACGCCGGCGGAGTAACAGGTCGTTCCGCCGAAGAGCGCCTCCTTCTCCACCATGAGCACATCGAGGCCATGATGGCGCGCCGTGAGTGCCGCCGAAAAGCCACCTGCACCGGACCCGACGACGAGGACATCGCACGCGACGCGCTCATTCATGCTTCCCCCCATTTTTATGTCTTAAGCATTTGTTAACCGAAACAGCAGAGCGCTCAAGAGCACTGCAAATGTACGAACCGGGGTGACCGGACCCGCGCGCGCCATGCTGGAAAGCGACGACGTTGCCATCGCGGAGGATCTCGCCGCAGCGCTTGAGCGCTGGCGCACGCATCTCGTCGCACGCGCCGCGAGCACCAATACGATCGAAGCCTATGAGCGCGACTGGCGCCAGCTCTGCGGCTGGCTTGCGCATCGCCTGGGACGCCAGCCGACGCTCGCAGACATCCGCCGCCTCGATCCGCCGGCCTTCCGCGCCTTCCTCGCCAGCAGGCGGCGGCACGGCGTCGAGAACCGCTCACTCGCGCGCGCCATGTCGTCGTTCCGGCAGTTCTTCCGCTGGCTCGAGGCGAGCCAATCGCTCAAGAACCACGCCATTCTCAAGGTCGGCTCGCCGCGCGTCGCACGCGGGCTGCCGCGCCCGCTGACGGTCACCAAGGCAGCGCATGTCGTCGAAGCCGACATGGCCGCCGATCTCGACTGGGTGCGAGCTCGCGATCTCGCCGTGTTGCTGCTGCTCTACGGCGCCGGTCTGCGCATCTCGGAGGCGCTCGGGCTCACGCTCGCAGACGCGCCCATGCCGGGCCGCGAGGCGCTTCGCATTACCGGCAAGGGCGGCAAGGAACGGCTCGTGCCGATCCTGCCCGCCATCCAGCAGGCCGTCGCGCGCTACGTTGAGCTTTGCCCTTTCCCGCTTGAGAAGGAAGAGCCGATGTTTCGCGGCGCCAAGGGTGGCCCGCTATCGCCGCGCATCATCCAACTGCTCATGGAGCGTCTGCGCGGCGCGCTCGGTCTTCCCGAGACGGCGACACCGCACGCGCTGCGCCACTCCTTCGCGACGCACCTGCTGTCCGCCGGCGCCGATCTCAGACAAATCCAGGAGTTGCTGGGGCATGCGTCGCTCTCGACGACGCAGGTCTATACCGAGGTCGACCGCGAACGCTTGCTGAAGGTCTACGACCTCGCCCATCCGCGCGCGCGCTCGACCTGAGCGCTTACCTTTCCGCGCGCGATGAGCTGAGCTTCGCAATCTCTGTTTCGCTGTAACCGAACTCTGCCAACACCTTTGCGGTGTGTTCACCCGTCATCGGCGCACGCGTGCGCACGCCACCCGGCGTTTCGGAGAGCTTTACGGCCGGGCCCGCCACCTTGAACGTGCGATCCATGATGCCCGGCAGATCCACCTCCGCCAGCATGCCGCGTGCGGCGATGTGCGGGTCGTCGAAGATCTCATCGAAGCTGCGCACGGGGCCAAATGGGATCTTGCCGCCGAGCACTTCAGTAATCTCGGCCTTGGTGCGCGCCGAAGTCCAATCCGTCACCAGCCCCTCGACCTCGGCCCGCCTGTCGAGGCGGTCGCGCGTCAAGCGATAGCGCGGGTCTTCCGCAAGCTCCGGTCGGCCGATCGTCTTTACGAGCAAGCGCCAGAATTCGTCGTGCGGACAGCCTATCGCCACCCAGCCGTCCTTGGCCGGAAAGAGGCCGTAAGGGCAGAGCAGCGGATGGCTATTGCCTTCAGGGCCTGGCGAGATGCCATCATAGGAATACTGGAATACGGGCCTTTCGCAGGCCGCCAGCACGCCATCCACCATGGCGACATCGACGAACTGTCCGCGCCCCGTCGCACGCGCATGATGCAGCGCTGCCAGAATGCCGAATGCGCACTGCATCGCCGGAATAAGATCGCCCACGCCCGGCCCGATTTTGGTCGGCGGTCCGCCGGGCGTTGGCGAGGTGATCGCGATAATGCCGCCCATGGCCTGGGCAACGATGTCGTAGGCCGGCCACGCGGCATAAGGACTGCGCCCGGAACGGGGATCGCCGAAGCCGCGGATGGTGCCGTAGACGAGGCGTGGATTGATCTCGGCAAGCGTCTCATAGCCGAGGCCGAGGCGATCCATCACACCAGCCCGGAAGTTCTCGACGAGAATGTCGGCCTTTGCGACGAGCCGCTTCAGAACCTCGCGCCCCGCCTCGGACTTGAGGTCGAGGACGATCGATTCCTTGTTCCGGTTCGTCGATCCAAAATAGCCGCCGTAGCCGCCATCCGGCACGCCCACCTGGCCCTCGGCGAACGGCCCGAAGAGGCGCGTCGCATCGCCCCCCGGCGGCTCGATCTTGATGACGCGGGCGCCCTGGTCGGCGAGCATCATGGTCACGAACGGCCCCGCCAGCATCTGCGTGAGGTCGAGCACGAGCACGTCCCCGAGGGCACCTGCGGCCACCTGATTGTTGCCGCCAACTGCCCCGGCCGTACCCGACATATCGTGTTCCCTGAACGTCAATGAGGACCATCTGCAGCGGCATCGATATCCGACGACGCTGCCTGAAGACTAGGCGCCAAGCGAGCCCCCGCGCAAATCCTCTTCTATCGTAGGAACAGGTTCTTAAGGCTGTGCGCGCGACGCATGACAGAGCCTGCCCAATTACACGACAAACTGTCGCACGATTGACTTGCAAATTGACACGACCTAGTCTTATTTCGCATCTGCGAGAGGCCGAAATCACGGCTTTGTGCGGACATTCGCAGGCCTCCCGGCCAAGTGGCGGAACCGCATTGAACCACTGCGCAATCGGATCGGCGCACCACAGCGGGTGCGCGCTTCCGTTATGCCGTTTCGGAGCCGATTTTCCTAAGGTCTGGGGAGCGCTGTATCTATGAAAGTGCTGGTGCCCGTTAAGCGGGTCGTCGACTACAACGTGAAGATCAGGGTCAAGGCGGATGGCTCGGGCGTCGAGCTCGCCAACGTCAAAATGTCGATGAACCCGTTCGACGAGATCGCCGTCGAAGAGGCGATCCGCCTCAAGGAAAAGGGCGCAGTCACGGAAATCGTCGCCGTCTCGATCGGGCCAGCGAAAGCGCAGGAGACAATCCGCACCGCGCTCGCCATGGGCGCCGACCGCGGCATCCTCGTCGAGACCGGTGATGAGGTCGTCGAGCCGCTCGCCGTCGCGAAACTTCTCAAGGGCATCGTCGAAGCGGAGCAGCCCGGGCTCGTCATTCTCGGCAAGCAGGCCATCGACGACGACAGCAACCAGACGGGTCAGATGCTCGCAGCGCTGCTCGGCTGGCCGCAGGGCACGTTCGCCTCGAAGGTCGCGATCGAGGGCAGCTCGCTCTCGGTGACGCGCGAGGTCGACGGTGGCCTCGAGAGCATCAAGCTCAACATGCCGGCCATCGTGACGACGGACCTGCGCCTCAATGAGCCGCGCTATGCTTCGCTGCCGAACATCATGAAGGCGAAGAAAAAGCCACTCGATACGAAGAAGCCCGCCGACTTCGGCGTCGATGTCACGCCGCGGCTCAAGGTGCTGAAGACGACCGAACCTGCGGGCCGCAAGGCCGGCGTGAAGGTAGGCAGCGTCGCCGAGCTGGTCGCGAAGCTCAAGGATGAGGCGGGAGTTCTCTGATGGCTGTTCTACTTGTTGCGGATCACAACAACAGCGCGCTCGGAAGCTCGACCGCGAAGGCCATGAGTGCTGCGAAAGCGCTCGGCAGCGATGTGCATGTGCTCGTCGCAGGCAGCAACTGCGGCGCCGTCGCGGAAGCCGCTGCCAAGCTCGATGGCGCAGCGAAGGTGCTCGTCGCGGATGCACCGCAGTTCGCCAACCAGCTCGCCGAGGAAATGTCGGCGCTCATCGTGCCGCTCATGGCGAGCTACGATGCCCTGCTCGCGCCGGCAACGGCCTCGGGCAAGAACGTGCTGCCGCGCGTCGCCGCCATGCTCGACGTCATGCAGCTTTCGGATGTGACGAAGGTGGTCTCGGCCGACACGTTCGAGCGTCCCATCTACGCGGGCAACGCCATCCAGACCGTGCAGTCGAGCGAGGCGAAGAAGGTCATCACCGTGCGCACGGCCTCGTTCCAGGCTGTGGGTGCAGGTGGCTCTGCGACCATCGAGAAGATCGACGCGCCGGCCGCCGCCGGCATCTCGACCTTCGACAAGGCCGAACTCTCGAAGTCAGATCGTCCCGAGCTCACGTCGGCGCGCATCGTCATCTCGGGCGGGCGCGGCATGCAGTCGGGCGAGAACTTCAAGAAGTACATCGAGCCCGTCGCCGACAAGCTCGGCGCGGCCATGGGCGCCTCACGCGCGGCCGTGGACGCGGGCTTCGTGCCGAACGATTTCCAGGTCGGACAGACCGGCAAGGTCGTCGCCCCGGAACTCTACATCGCCGTCGGCATCTCTGGAGCGATCCAGCATCTCGCTGGCATGAAGGACAGCAAGGTCATCGTCGCCATCAACAAGGATGCGGAAGCGCCGATCTTCCAGGTCGCCGACTACGGCCTCGTCGGCGATCTCTTCCAGTTGCTGCCGGAGCTCGAAGCCGAGCTCGCCAAATCCGGCCGATGATCTGACACGCGAAGGAACGGGCGACATGGACACTGCCGTGAAGACGAAGAAAGTCACCGCCGCGCCGCCCGTCACCTTCGTCAAGAAGGTAGGCATCATCGGTGCCGGCCAGATGGGAAGCGGGATCGCGCACGTCATCGCCCTTGCGGGCTACAACGTGGTGATCAACGATCTCAAGAAGGAAGCTCTCGAGAAGGCCATTGGCACCATCGAGAAGAATCTGACGCGGCAAGTCACGCGCGGCCTCGTCACGGAGGCCGACATGAAGGCCTCCATCAAGCGCATCGGCCTCGCGCAGAGCTTTACCGAGCTCGGCGATGCCGACCTTGTCGTCGAGGCGGCGACCGAGGATGAAAGCGTCAAGCGCAAGATCTTCGCCGAGCTCTGTCCGCACCTCAAGAAGGACGCCATGCTCGCGAGCAACACGTCCTCGATCTCGATCACGCGCCTCGGCGCCTCGACGGATCGTCCCGAGCGCTTCATCGGGATGCACTTCATGAACCCCGTGCCGGTGATGCAGCTCGTCGAGCTCATTCGCGGCATCGCCACCGAGGACGAGACGTTCGCGCGCGCACGCCAGTTCGTCGAAAGCCTCGGCAAGACGATCGCGGTGTCGGAAGATTTCCCAGCTTTCATCGTCAACCGCATTCTGCTGCCGATGATCAACGAGGCCATTTACACGCTCTATGAGGGTGTCGGCGGCGTTGAAGCCATCGACAAGGCCATGCGCCTCGGCGCGAACCATCCCATGGGCCCGCTCGAGCTCGCCGACTTCATCGGCCTCGATACGTGCCTCTCGGTCATGCAGGTTCTTTACGAGGGCCTCGCCGATACGAAATACCGCCCCTGCCCGCTGCTCGTGAAGTACGTCGAAGCGGGCTGGCTCGGCCGCAAGACCCAGCGCGGTTTCTACGACTATCGCGGTGAGCATCCCGTCCCGACGCGCTGAGCACCCAGTCGCATCCGCGAGACCGCCATGGCCGAAGTGATCGTTCGCCCCGTCCGGCGGGAGGACTACGATCAATGGCTCCCGCTCTGGGACGGCTACAACGCATTCTACGGGCGCGCGGGCACGACAGCGCTCGATTCGGAAATCACGCGCACGACCTGGCAGCGCTTCTTCGACCAATATGAGCCTGTGCACGCGCTGGTCGCCGAGCAGGACGGGAACCTCCTAGGACTTGCCCACTATCTGTTCCATCGCATGACGACGCAGATCGCGCCGTACTGCTACCTCAACGACCTCTTCACCAGTGAGGCGGCCCGGGGCAAGGGCGTTGGTCGGGCGCTGATTGAAGCTGTCCATGCGGAGGCCCGCCGTACTGGCAGTGCTCATCTCTACTGGCTGACGCACGAGACGAACGCGACCGCGCGCACGCTCTACGACAAGGTCGCCGTCAATGGTGGCTTCATCGTCTACAGCAAGAAGCTCTAGGTCACCGTTGGCTTTCGCACGCGCATGATGAGGAAGATCGGCGCGACGCGCGTGTCGGCGACTTCCGGCTGGGCCTTGGCCGTTTCGATGTCGGCACGCGGCTCGGCGAATTTCTCGATCGTCAGTCCGGCCGCGACAACAAAATCCACCCACGTGCTCAGCGTTCGATGAAAGCGCGGTACGCGGAAGGGCGAAACCTTCGCGCGCTCCTCGGCGGGTACGCTTCCGAACCACCACGTCTCGACCTCACCCTCCGTCTCATCGAAGTAGCGCGCAACTTCGACGGCGCGCGGCTGGCCTTCGGCATCACGCACATTCCGCCGCTGCGGCGGCACGAAGCACGGATGCAGGATAGAGAACTGGAAGAAGCCGCCAGGACGCAGGACGCGCGCGGCCTCGCGGAAGGCGAGATGCTGATCGGGCATGTCCATGAGCGCCATGAACGAGGTTGCGAAGTCGAAGGAGGCATCGGCGAACGGCAGTGCCATGCCGTCGCCGATCTGAAAATCGATGCCGAGGGGCGCTGCTGTCTCCCGGGCGCGCGCGTGCGCAATGAAGGTCGGCGCAATGTCGACCGCCCGCATGCGAGCGCCGCGCGTCGCGAGCTGGCGCGTGTTCGTTCCCTCGCCGCATCCGATATCGAGCCCTTCGAGGCCGTCGATCGGTGGCAGGATGGACAGGAAGGCCGGCGTGTTCAGCGCATCCCGATAAACGTCGTATCCAGCTCGGCTATGCCGGGTCCAGACTTCGGCATTGGCCTCCCAGTAGCGGGCCACTTCAGCTCTATCCACTTGGCGCTCCTCGATGGTCGGGCGCCGCTTAAACCACCTTTAAGTTGACAGTACGAGCGGTGTCCAACATAAGACGGCATCGCGCGGGGCCGACCGGCCGCCGTGCTCATGCGCTGTTTGAGGCCTGCCCGTTCGCCCCCGCCGGGGCCGAAGCCGAGCGACAAAGTGATCCGGCCACTGCCGGATCCGCCGAAGGACGCGGATAACATAAGGGTTACAACGATGTACGCAGTCATCAAGACCGGCGGTAAGCAGTACCGCGTGGCAGCCGACGATGTGGTTACCATCGAGAAGCTGGCTGGCGAGCCCGGCGACAAGATCGAATTCGGCGAAGTCCTCATGCTCGGCGGCGATAGCCCCAAGATCGGCGCGCCGCTCGTTTCGGGCGCCCTCGTCAAGGCCGAAGTCGTCGAGCAGACGCGCGGCCCGAAGGTCATCGCCTTCAAAAAGCGCCGCCGCAAGAATTCGCGCCGCAAGCGCGGCCACCGTCAGGACCTGACGACCGTCAAGATCACCGAGATCATCGGCGCCTGAGCGCGCGGCGCCGCCCTGGGGCGGAACGCAATGCGCGATCGGCGTAGCACAGAGGAGACCTAAGTCATGGCACAGAAAAAAGCAGGCGGCTCGTCCCGCAACGGCCGCGATACCGCCGGCCGGCGCCTCGGCGTCAAGAAGTTCGGTGGCGAGCGCGTCATCTCGGGCAACATCCTCTGCCGCCAGCGCGGCACGAAGTGGCACCCAGGCACCGGCGTGGGCATGGGCACGGATCACACCATCTTCGCCGTGATCGAGGGCACCGTCTCGTTCGCGACCAAGAGCAACAAGCGGACCTATATCTCGGTCATCCCCGATAAGGTCGAAGCCGCGGAATAAGCCCCCACCGGGGCCAGCATCTCGAGCGGGTCGGCCATGGCGCAGACTCCCGTGCTCAGTACCGCGCGATTGACGCTCCGGCCCTTCCGGCTCAGCGATGCGAGCCGCTTTGTCGCGCTTGCGGGCAACCTCGCCGTTGCCCGCATGACGAGCGATATTCCTCACCCGCTGCATATCTGGCAGTGCCGGCGCTGGCTGCGGCAGGCGCGCGGCGAGGTGCGCTTCGCGGTCGAGCATGAGGGTGAGCTGATCGGCGGTGTCGGCTACTTCTGCCATCGCACGCGCGTCGGCGAGCTTGGCTTCTGGCTCGGGCAGGACTACTGGGATCATGGCTTCGCGACGGAAGCCTCGCGCGCGGTGGTGACCTATGGCTTCACGGCCGGCAATCTCGAAGCCCTCACGTCGGCCAACTTCATCGATAATCCCGCGTCGGCGCACATTCTGACCAAGCTCGGCTTCACCGCGAACGGTCGGATGCGCACGTTCAGCATTGCGCGCGGGCACGAAATCGACTGCACGACCTGGCGGCTCGAACGTGAGGCAGCGCAGGTCATCTACCGCCTGCCACCAGCGAGCGAAGCAGTTGCGGGGGCCTGGACGCGCATCTTCGCACGCTTCGCGGGACGGTAAAGTAGTCCCCTTGCAACTTGAAGTCCGCGAGAGACACACGACCGCCTCGCGCGGACTTCAAGTTGCAAGGGGAAGAAGTAGAGTAGAGCTATGTCTCTCGTACGTTCAAACACACCGATCGAACCCATCATCCCCGACGGCCCTGGAGCGATCGCCGACAACCGGCAGTCGGAGAAGGCCGCCGAAATCTGCCGCGGCGTGATGCGCGTGCTCGCACAGCACGAGATGACGGGCCTGATCGAAGTGACGCTCGCCAATGGCCGACGCGCCGACGTGATGGCGCTCTCCCCGAGCGGCACGCTCTGGATCGTCGAGATCAAGTCGAGCGTGGCGGACTTCCAGGTCGATCAGAAGTGGCCGGATTATCGCGACTATTGCGATGCGCTATTTTTCGGGGTGGCGACAGACTTCCCGCAAGAAATCCTTCCCCCAGACACGGGCCTGATCGTTGCGGATCGCTTCGGCGGCGAGATTCTCCGACGGGCGCCCGAACACAAACTTGCCCCTGCGCGTCGCAAGGCCCTGACGCTGCACTATGCGCGACTGGCGGCAGCGCGGCTCAGCTCGGCGTTCGACGCGCATACGCGCTTCGAGCCGCTGCCCCGTGAGTAGGGTGATTACTTCGGCGCGCGCTTGGCGAGAATGCGCTGCAGGGTCCTGCGGTGCATGTTGAGGCGCCGCGCCGTCTCAGAGACATTGCGGTTGCAGAGTTCGTAAACGCGCTGGATGTGCTCCCAGCGCACGCGGTCCGCCGACATGGGATTTTCCGGCGGGGGCGCACGCTCACCGGTCGGCGCGAGGAGCGCGTCCGTCACATCGTCGGCGTCGGCCGGCTTCGCGAGATAATCGACCGCACCGAGCTTCACCGCCGATACCGCGGTTGCGAAATTGCCGTACCCGGTGAGCACGATCGTTCGTGCGTCAGGGCGGATGCGGGCCAGCTCCGCGATCACGTCGAGGCCGTTACCGTCATCGAGGCGCATATCGACGACACAGAAGGCCGGCGGCTTCTGGCGGATGAGGTCCAGCCCCTCGGCTACCGAATGTCCCATGCGGACTTCGAAGCCGCGCAGCTCCATGGCCCGGCCGAGCCGCTGCAGAAACGCCTTGTCGTCATCAACGATGACGAGGGTGCGATCGGCCGGCAGCTCATCCTGCTTGAACGAGAGGTCTTCAGACACGGCACTGTTCTCCATATCCATCAGCATACCGGAGGTTGCACGCATCGCCAAGCCCGTAGCCGCTCCGACGCAGGGCCGGTTAACAGCCTGAAATCAATTAGATGTCATTGCCATGACCGCGCCACCGGACGCAGCCCCTGTGGGTAGGTCGAAAGCACTTCTTGGCCAAGCGATCTTGACTACTGCCCCCCTATCCGGCGCGGTCCGATTGGCAAGCGTGACTTGCCCACCGGAACGCTCGAGCAATGTCTTTGCGATGAAAAAGCCGAGCCCGAGGCCCGCCCCGCTGCGTCCTGTCTGCGCGCCGGTACCGCCCCGAGCACCGGCCGGCCTGGACGTCACATAGGGATCACCGAGCGTGTCCATAATCTCCGGCGAGAAGCCGGGCCCGTCGTCGGCAATCGTGATCGACACTTCCGCATCATCCCACAGCGCCGACACCTCGACCCGCTCATGCGCGAAGTCCACGGCATTCTCGATGATATTGCCGAGACCGAAGATCACGCCGGGGCGGCGTTCGCCGATCGGCTCGCGGCCGTCCACCGCGACCACACCATTGCGCGCAGCCGAAGGCCGCGCGGTGATCTCGATGCGAATAGCAGCGGACTTGTAAGGCTGGGCTGCTTCCTGAATGAGCTGGGTCAGGGGCAGGCTGACATGGTGAGGATCCTGCTCGCCGGGGCGGCGCGTGAGCTTACGCAGTATCTCGCGGCATCGATCGGCCTGCGATCTCAACAGCCCGATATCCTCCGCAATATGTGGCGCCATGTCGGGCGTGCTCGCGACCTCGCGCTCCAGCTCCTTCGTCACGAGCGCGATGGTCGCGAGCGGTGTTCCAAGCGCGTGGGCCGCCGCGGCGGCCAGTCCGTCGAGCGCGTGCAGGCGTTGCTCTCGCGCGAGAACGAGCTCCGAGGCCGCGAGCGCCGCCGTCATGAGGCGCGCTTCGCGTGAGAGGCGTGACGTATAGAAGCCGAGGAAGAGCGTACCTGCCACGATCGCCGTCCAGACGCCTGCCTTGTAGATCCACGGCAGCGCGAACATGGCAGGCGGGTACCAGGGCAGCGGCATGTGATAGGCGACGAGCAAGGTCGCGGCGGCCATGGCCAGAATGCCGAGGCCGATGGTGTTGCGTGTCGGGAGCGTCGCGGCAGAGACGGTCACCGGCGCGATGAACAGCAGCGCGAAGGGGTTCTCGAGCCCGCCGGTCAGATAGAGCAGCGCGGCCAGACCGACGATGTCACATGCCAGCACGGCCGACGCAAAACTCGGGCTGAGACGATGGCGCGCCGGATAGAGCACCCTGAGGCCGACATTCACCCAAGCCGAAAGCGCGATCAGCAGCAGGCACCAGCCGAGCGGGAGATCATAATCGAGCCCCCAATAAACGAAGAGCACGGTGCCGAGCTGGCCGAGCACGCCGAACCAGCGCAGACGCACAATGGTCTGCATCCTGAGGCGGCTCTCGTGGGGGCCAAGGGAGTTCAGCTCGATGATGGGGGCCATGGGTGCGTCACCGCTCGTCAAACGCACATGCCTGCACGCGTCGCCACAGGGGCTCATCGCCGCAGGGCGCAAACCTTGTCGCAGAGCGTCCTGTAGACCAGATTGAGCCAAAGAGGAAACAATCAAGCAGCAGGAGGCCTCTTCGCTGCTCAGATGGGCCCGGGATGGCCCCAGGTGCCTTCATGAATTTCCGCCTTGCTGCCATCGCCCTCGCCGCCGCACTCGTTGGCGGGCTCGTGGCGTTCGCCGTCGTGCAGCCACAGGTATCGAACGTCCTCCCATCGACCGGCAAGGCGCTGGTCGGCGGTCCGTTCACGCTTGTCGATCACACCGGCAAGACGGTCACGGACAAAGACTTCCGCGGCCGCTACATGCTCGTCTATTTCGGCTTCACGCATTGCCCGGACGTGTGCCCGACGGGGCTCCAGGTCATGGCCGCGGCCCTCGAAAAGGTCGGCGCCAAGGCCGAGCAGGTGACGCCGATCTTGATCACCGTCGATCCCGAACGTGACACGCCCGAGCAGCTCGCTTCGTACGTGCCGAGCTTTCATCCCCGCCTCGTGGGATTGACCGGCTCGCCCGAGCAGGTCGGCGCGGCGCTCAAGTCCTACCGTGTTTACGCGAAGAAGGTCGAGGATCCGAAATCGGCGGCAGGCTTCACCTTCGATCACACCTCGCTTCTCTACCTCATGGACCGCAACGGCGACTACATCGCGCACTTCACGCACGCAACGAGCGCCGATCGCGTAGCCGAGAGGCTGGCGAAGTTGCAGTAGCGGGCAGCATGTTTGGAGCGCGCTAGGTCTGCTCGAAATCGCCTGGTCGCCATTTTCCGTCGAAGGCGGCTTTCTCCGGGCCGTAGATCCGGAAGTAGGCGAACCAGCCCTTACCGGGAGTCGTCTGAATCCATCTGGTGGGATCGCCGCTGGCCACAGGCCCGAAATGCAGGTCGACCGATTTGCCGGTCACATCCTTGAGCTCGAATAGGGACCTCAGCGCGGCCTTCTTTTGCTTCGTCTGAATCTGCGATCGCGTGTCGGCATCGTACACGGTCACGGACCAGAAGAGTTTCCCCGGCACCGGAAGCGGCACAGTCAGCTTGTAGTTCTTGCCGCCATCGAGATATCGCCTACGCTTGTCACGCAGCCCAAGCCAATAGAGCGATCCCGCCTTTTCATCGCGCCGGAACATGGCCGGAGACGCCCCAACAGCCTGATAGAACCACTTTTCCCGCGCCGCGAGGTCGGTGTGTTCTGCCGTGTTGAAATCACCGTCCTCGTAACGCAGGCTCGCCCACTGCCACTGCCGGTCCGACCACGGCAAGCGGGTCGGGCTTCGGTCGCCGAAGGACTGCACGCGCATCTGCGCATTGCCGACGCGCGCGGCCTCCTCGAGGATGGATTTCATGCGCGCATCCGGCTTGAAGGGCCGGCCCTTCTCGATGCCGAGCGCAGCAAGCTCGCCATAGTAGTTGTGATAGCCGCTGTAGGCGGGCTCGGCGTTGACCGTCTCGTGCAGCACTTTCCAGAACTTGAGATTGTCCTCCCACGCGAGCGGCGTAGTGTCCTGCTTCTTGCCAGTGACGTCGAGCCACTTCGGCTCTGTCCATTCTGCCTTACGCCTGAGCGGATACACCTTGATGCTCGAGAGTCGCTCCTTCGCCGCCTTCACATCTCCACCGACGGGAAGCGAGCGCGCGCCCACAATCTGCCGATTACTGCTCGTGCGATGAACGTAATAGCCCTCTGGCACATCGCTGTCGTCGTCAGGCGGAAGCAGCAGATGCCTTCCGCCTTTGCCAGCATCGCGGCCGGGCAGTCCCATATCGGCAACCCAACGCTGATTGATATCCATCGAGCATACGATCAGCGGTCCTGGCGGAAGCTCGACAACCATCGGCCCGATCGCAAGATCGAGCATCATCGGCCCGTATGGCGTATCGGAATTTGCCGTGAAAACCAGTTGCTCTGGTCCGCAGTCGAGGATCGCGAAGACCTTGTTCGGGACGATACCAATATCCTCGTTGCCCTTGACAATCGCTGCACCTGAAACCGTCGGATAAAAGAAGCGATAGGCCTGAACCGCACGGTTGAGATCGGCATCAGCGTAAGCCTGCTCGACCGTTCTACCGATCGGAAATCCGCGCTCGAACTCGTAGTGACTTTCATGCGTGACATCGATCTTGCGCGCAGCGGCGTGTGGCATGATGGTGCTCCGATCCGTGACGGGAGGGCGCAAGCCTGACCGCTCGCCCCGACGCAAAGGAAGCTACCATTCGCTGTAAATCCGCGGCCTCGGTTGAAACCCGCAACGCAGCGCCCATACGCCCTTAGCAGGCCGCCGTTTCACGCAATGTGCGCTGTCACCGCGATCGCTTCTTCGTGCCGGCCAAGACGACCGTGTACCCGCAGCAATTCACGCCCTTCAGGTGTGACGACGACCATGATGCCTGTGGGCGGCCTCATCTCGCGCCTTACGAGCCCACGATCGACGGCGTCCTCCCACACGGTCAGACGCGGGCAGGAGGTCCGCCAGGCATCCCACCATATGCACGATCAGTGGTTCCGTTGTCGACGACATGATCGGCTCCAGGTCCGAGGCAGACATCAACTGATAGAGGCCATGCGCATCGCACACCCTGGCGATCACCGTTGGCACGCGGAAATCCTCCTAAACCCTTAACCAATTTGACATTCTCACGAATCCGGACAGAGTGGCTTGTGGGAGATTGTGTCATCTGAGTGATCGTTCCGTCGCGACAAGGCGCCGCCCAGTGCAATCGGTGAAGGTGTAACCACCGGAACTGCCGACCGCACTGAGTGCAAGCAAGATGCGCAGCACGTCGGAGCCAACGATCATTCGAGGAAACACACTGGGGGAGTCACATGCTCTACCACTGGTACGAGCTCGGCCATGCGGCCGTGCGACCTGTTCGTGCTGCCGCTGGATCGGCGCGCCTCCTGCTTTCGAACCCCTTTAACCCGCTGACACATACGAGCATGGCGCGGCACACCGCCGCCGCCCTCGAGGTTTTCGAGCGCACGACGCGGCGCTACGACAAGCCGAATTATCGTATCGATCGCACGAACGTCGACGGCATCGACGTCGGCGTGCGCGAGGAAGTCGTGTGGGAGCATCCTTTCTGCCGCCTCGTGCACTTCAAACGCAACGTTGCGCCCGCACGCGCCGCGCGTGATCCGCGCCTTCTGCTCGTCGCGCCCATGTCGGGCCACTTCGCGACACTGCTGCGCGGCACAGTCGAAACTTTCCTGCCCGACCACGAGGTTTACATCACCGACTGGCTGGATGCGCGCGACGTACCGATGTCAGCCGGCGAATTCCGCCTCGATGACTACATTGACGCGATGATCGCCATGTTCCGCCATTTCGACGGCGACGTGCATGTCTTCTCCGTGTGTCAGCCTTCGGTGCCCGTGCTCGCGGCCGTCTCGCTCATGGAGGCCGAAGGCGATCCGGCCGTGCCGCTCAGCATGTCGCTCGCCGGTGGCCCGATCGATACGCGCCGCAGCCCGACGATCGTCAACCGGCTCGCGGAACAGCGCGGCACCGATTGGTTTCGTCGCAATGTGATCACGCAGGTGCCGTGGCCCAATCCCGGCTTCGGGCGCTCGGTTTATCCGGGTTTCCTGCAGCTCAGCGGGTTCATGACCATGAACCTCGACCGGCACATGAACGCGCACAAGGATCTCTTCTTCCATCTCGTGCGCGGCGACGGCGACAGCGCCGAGAAGCATCGCGAATTCTATGACGAATATCTCGCCGTCATGGATCTGACGGCCGAATTCTACCTCGATACGGTCGACACGGTATTCGTGCGCCATCTCCTTGCGAAGGGCGAGATGCGCCATCGTGGCCGTCTGGTCGATCCGAGTGCGATTCGCCGCGTCGGCCTCTTCACCATCGAAGGTGAGAAGGACGACATCACCGGCCTCGGCCAATGCCAGGCCGCACACGACCTCTGCACATCGTTGCCGGAAGCGGACAGGATGCACTTCACGTGCCCGCACGTCGGCCACTACGGCATTTTCAACGGCTCGCGTTTCCGCCGCGAGATTGCACCGCGAATCGCGGCCTTTGCGCGCGAACGCGATCCGCGCACGAAAGCAGGAATCGCCGCACCGGCACTTCGTCGCACCGCGTCGCGCGAAAAGATTGATGCGGAGCGCCGCGAAATTTCTTCAGCGGCCTTCACATTTGGTAACGACACAACCGCGCGCCCTCAGCGCACAACGACGCGGCACGACGCCGCGGCCGCCACCAAGCAGGCTTCACATACGCACACAGCCGATGCGCTTTATCTGCCTCAGCTCGCACATCTAACAATGCTGCAGCTTGCCGGCAGTCTGCTGCTCGACGGATTGAAAGTCTGGCAGCAATAACGCCCCATTTTCCGCGACTCAGTCGCGCACGAAATGCTTGTGGCACCGATGCGTCGCGTGGCGTTGCCGCCACATACTTTTGCTCTCATGCGCTCTGCCCGTGGCAAAGGGTTCGCGCGCTCGGTCGAGCCTGCTAGGTAATGATCTCACTGCGATGCATCGGGGTGCGCCGCAGGACTGCCTCAAACGAGTGCGAAGCGCGTCAGTCGAGTGGTGCACCTGACACCGGTCGATGGGGGGATTCTTGCAATGCGCTGCGGCGCGATCCCTCACGCACATTAGGAGACGAGCGAGGACGCGCATGAAGCGGCGGACCGCAAAATCGACAGGCAAGGCGACGGCTGCTTCGGTGCAGCTGCTGAAGGTCGACGGCATCTCCGCGCCAGTGGAAGTGCGTCGCCATCCGAATGCGCGTCGCCTTACGCTGCGTGTCAGCCGCACGCAGCACGCCGTGATCCTGACCATGCCGCGCAGCTCCGACCTGCGTGAGGCCGATCGCTTTCTGCTGCGCAGTCGCGACTGGGTGCGTGAGCGCCTCGAATGCGTGCCCGAGCCCGTGCCGCTCGTCCAAAGCGCCACCTTCCCCCTCCGAGGCGTACCGCACGAGATCGCGTTCGAGCCGGCCGTTCGCGGCGCTGGCGTGGTCGAGATTGCCACACGCGCGGGTCGGCGCGTTCCTGTCGTCATCGTGCGCGGCACGCTGGAGCACGCGCCCCGGCGCCTGCGCGACTGGCTCTATGCCGAAGCAGCGCGCGACCTGCAGACCGCCGTATCACGTTACGCCAGGACGCTCGGCGTCCGCCCGCTCAGGATCACGCTCCGCGATCAGAAGACGCGGTGGGGCTCCTGCTCGAGTGCGGGACAGCTCTCATTTTCCTGGCGCCTGCTGATGGCCCCGCCGGTCGTGCTCGACTATGTGGCGGCCCACGAGGTCGCCCATCTCGTCCACATGAACCACGGCCCGCGCTTCTGGCGCCTCGTCGATCGCATCATGCCTCGTGCCGGCGAGGCCAAGGCCTGGCTGCGTATTCATGGCATGGATCTTTACCGCTACGACCTCAATCCATGATCCGGGCCTGATCCCTTCCACTGTAGCCGAGTTACGGCCTCCACCCCCATTGCCCGGTTCCGTTGAGGCCCGAAAGGCGCTAATCCAGGGAACATAAGCGCCACGCGCGCAATGATCCGAGGAAGCGCCGCATGCCCCAAGTCATGACCTGCATCGAGGACCTTCGCGTGCTCGCCAAGCGGCGCGTGCCGCGCATGTTCTACGACTACGCCGACTCGGGCGGCTGGACGGAGAGCACCTACCGCGCCAACGAGGAGGACTTCCAGCGCATCAAGCTGCGCCAGCGCGTTGCCGTCGACATGACCAATCGCACACTCGCGAGCACCATGGTCGGCATTCCGGTCTCGATGCCGCTTGCCCTCGCGCCTGTCGGCATGACGGGAATGCAGCACGCCGATGGCGAGATCCTTGCGGCGCGTGCAGCGAACAAGGCCGGCGTGCCCTTCACGCTTTCGACCATGAGCATCTGCTCGATCGAGGATGTCGCCGAGAACACCGACAAGCCCTTCTGGTTCCAGCTCTACGTCATGCGGGACAAGGATTTCGTGAGCCGCCTGCTCGCGCGCGCCAAGGCGGCCGGCGTCTCGGCGCTGGTTCTCACGCTCGATCTGCAAATTCTCGCCCAGCGCCACAAGGATCTGAAAAACGGCCTGACCGCGCCACCGCGCCTCACGATCCCGAACATCATCGACATCGGCATGAAGCCGCGCTGGTGGACGTCGATGCTCGGCACCAAGCGGCGCACCTTCCGCAATATCGTCGGGCACGCCAAGGGCGTCAGCGACATGAGCGCGCTCGGCGCGTGGACGGCTGAGCAGTTCGACCCGCGCCTGTCATGGGATGAGGTGAAACGCATCCGCGACGAGTGGGGCGGCAAGCTCATCCTCAAGGGCATTCTCGACGTCGAGGATGCGGAGCTGGCAGCGCAGACGGGTGCAGACGCGCTCATCGTCTCGAATCACGGCGGACGACAGCTCGACGGCGCCGTCTCCTCGATCGCCGCACTCCCGGAGATCGTTCAGGCCGTCGGCAATCGCATCGAAGTGCACATGGACGGCGGCATCCGCTCGGGCCAGGACGTGATCAAGGCGATCGCGCTCGGCGCCAAGGGCGTCTACATCGGTCGCGCGTTCACCTATGGCCTCGGCGCCATGGGCGAGGAAGGCGTCACTAAAGCGCTTGAGATCATCCGTAAAGAGCTCGATCTCACCATGGCGCTGTGCGGCCACCGAGACATTCAGAACGTGACATCTGACATTCTGGTGGGTGGCGGCGCGCCAGCGCCGAGTACCGCACCGGGCAGCCACCTGCGCGCCATCGGCTGAAGTTGCACTTGCGGGGAGGCAGCAGCCTCCCCGATCGTGCCCGGCCCGAAGCGGAGGTCTCTCGTCCCCACAAACACCAACGGCGCGGAGCTTGCGCGCCGCGCCGACAAACTATGCTGGGGCATCACCGGGAGACATCGTCTCCCGGACCGCTCGCAAAACTGAGCCGATCAGGTGCGCGGCGGACCGCCGGCACCGGCGCCGCCAGCACCAGCACCCGGACCACGGCCACCGCGGCCCGGTGTCTTGGTCGCAGCTGGCTTGCTCGGCAGGAGGCCCTCGCGCTGGAGCTTCTTGCGGGCGAGCTTACGGGCCCGGCGCACGGCCTCGGCCTTCTCGCGCACCCGACGCTCGGAGGGCTTCTCATAATAGTTACGCAGCTTCATCTCGCGAAAAATGCCTTCGCGCTGCATCTTCTTCTTGAGCGCCTTGAGCGCCTGATCGACGTTGTTGTCGCGAACGAGAACTTGCAAGCGTACCGCTCCTCGTGGGTCTAATGCTGCCGCATT
>JAEYPL010000261.1 GCA_023410905.1 Pseudomonadota bacterium | reverse complement strand
GAGTAAGGGTCAACTCACGGCGACAGGCTTCCAGGAAGGCCGCGTCATAGCCCCAGAGGGCCTTCGAGCGCAGGCAGAGTTCAGTGAGCGCCTCCAGCTCGTCGAGGCGAGGCGGGCGGAGGCTGATCTCATCATGTGCTCCGTCGGCCTTCATGGCTTTCCTACGATATGAACGTCAGCGGCATCCCACTTTCGCATCTCTTGTCGCCGTGGCCTGCTCTGCCGTAGCTTCGGCCAGCGCCGGTCATCGCGGGGCACGGCCAGGCGCCATACCATACCAGGGGAAAGGTCACTGACATGGCCGAAGCACGGGATGCAGGTGGCGACGCCGCCGCCGTTAGAGCTGCCAGAATGCACGCCCAGGCCCAAAAGGCCGCCGCACCGCGTGAAGTCCGCCTCGTCGCGCACTCCAACATCCTCTACTGGTGGGTTGTCTGGCTCTACGGCTACATGTGCGCGCTCGCGACCTACATAAATCATGTCGACGTTCCCTTCGCCGGCAAGCAGATCAAGTTCTTTCCCGAAGCGTGGCTCGGCATTTCATATGTCGCCGTCGTCCTGTTCGTGATCGTCTTCACGAATGTGCGTGCGCGCGTGCTGCACACGTTCATCATTGCGGCCTTGGTCGCCTTGGCGCTCATCGGCATGGAATGGCAGTGGGGTCTCGGATCGGTCTTCAGTTTCGTTCCCGAGATCCGCGTGCATATGAATCTCGCATTCTACATGATGATGTCGACCGGCCTGCTGCTCATCTGGATCGTCGTCGTGTTCTTCATCGACCAGCTCACGTACTGGCGATTTGCTGGCGGGCAGGTCGTCGAGCGCCACCGGCTCGGCAACGCGACCGGCCACGTCTACGACACGCGCGGCATGCTCATGCGGCGCAACCCGGATGACTTCTTCCGCCACAAGCTCCTGGGATTGGGCTTCCTCGGCATCGGTACGGGCGACGTCGTCTTCAAGGCGGCCATACCCGGCGCGGAGCCGTTCATCATCGAGAACGTCTGGCGCAGCAACGAGCAGCAACGGCGGATCGAGCGCCTGCTTACGCAGTCGGGCGGCTCGGGAACCGGCTGAATTCGCGCTCTGCGACGAACGGACTAATGATCAGTACAGGCGCGTTCAACGCACGAGTTTGCGGCAGATGTGCCTTGTGCCGTGGACAATCCAAAGTGGCACCACTAAGGAGTAGCATCAGCTAGCAGCCTGCAGCACACATGCTGCCCATAATGAGGTGAGCCCGGCGTGCGCAGTCCGCCGCTTAGCCCGTTCCGACACCGACATGCCGCACGATGGGCGGGCATTGTGGAGCCGCGACCGTACCGGATCATATTCATCGCACGCCAATCGAGCCGCAGCGCGCATCGGTCGAATGGACAGCGCGCCTGATGACGTTTCTCCCTAATCTACTGATCATTCCGGCCGGCATCATGATCGGCGTGCTCGTCGCGATGCCAGTAGGACCGGTCAACCTGCTTTGCCTGCAGCGCGCGCTCGAACGCGGCTTTTGGGGCGGTGTCGCGGCAGGCCTCGGCGTCGTGATCGGCGACGGACTGATCGCGCTCTTCGCGGCACTCGGCGTCGGTGCCGTCACGGGCGTCATCCGGCACTACCGCATGACTGTGCAGACGATCGGCGGGCTCGCCCTGTTCGTATTCGGCATACGGCTCTATTTCACGCGACCACGGCTTCTCCGGGAGGAGCCTGCGGGAGGCGAGCGTCCGTCACTCGCGGCGTTCGCATGGGACATCCCGCAGACGTTCTTCCTCACCATCACCAATCCCGGCGCGGTGCTCGGTCTCTTCGCGATCTTCGGCGGCGTCAGCTCTTTCGTCGAGGTCGAAAGCTATATCGACGCCTTCACCATGGTGGCCGCGGTCATGGGCGGCAGTCTGCTCTGGTGGGTCGTCCTGTCCCACACCATCAGCCGCTTCCGCACTCGCATCGACGTCGACATGCTGCGCCTGCTGAACCGTCTCGCGAGCCTCATTCTGCTCGGCTTCGCCGGCCTTCTGCTCGGCGAGGTCATGCTCAAGGTCATCACCGGCCGGATCGTCTGACGACTATTGCTGGACCTTGGCGAGTTCGTTCGCGATCTCCGCGCCCTCGGCGAGAAAGCGCGAGACCGCCGTTTGCGCCGACGGCGTGCAGGTCTGGTACGTGCGGCTATAACTGCGATAGCCGTTGTTGAAGCGGCTGGTCAGCTGGGCGCGGCGCAGCGAGGCATTGCCCTCACCCTCAATGAGCTCTTCCATGCGCTTGCGCCATGTCTGGCCCTCGTTGGCGCCGCACAGCTCACGCAGGTAATGCACGGCACCCAGGATCTCGGCGAGGCGCATGAGCTTCGCATCATAGGGGCGCACATCGCCGCTGGAACTCTGGGCCGCAAGCGGCGGCGCCATGAGCACAACCATCAGCGGCAGAACCGCAAGCATCGTGATGGCAGCGCGCGTGCGCATGGTGCGTTTAATTCCCCCAAAGCCTGACGGCGCGGCAACCCGTTGGTCCCGACCGTGGCAATTGTACGGCTCCGGGGCGATTCGCGCATCCTGCTTGCCGCCTGCAGCGCGGTCGCAGGGGCGCGCCTGCACGATCGATCTTTACGAGACGGCCTCGGGCGGCCCATTGTGCGGCAAACGAAACAAACGAGCCGGATCAGGCCAGGATCATGGAGGACCCAATGAGCGCAGATGGAAACACCCAATTCGCCTTCGACGAGGCGCGCTCGGCCGATCTCGTCATCGCCGCCATGGCCGGCGCCAAGAACGAGCGCCTGCGCCAGGTCATGGAAAGCGTGGTCCGCCACCTGCACGAGGTGGTGAAGGAGGTCGAGCCGACCGAAGAAGAATGGATGATGGCCATCAAGTTTCTCACGGAGACAGGGCACTGGTGCAACGAGTGGCGCCAGGAGTTCATCCTGTTCTCGGATACGTTCGGCGTGTCCATGCTGGTCGACGCGATCAATCATCGCAAACCGTCGGGCGCAACCGAGACCACCGTGCTCGGGCCGTTCCACGTTGCCGATGCGCCGATCCGCAAGATGGGTGACACGGTCAATCTCGAGGAAAAGGGTGAGCCACTCTTTGTCTCGGGCACCGTCGTCGACGAAAACGGAAAGCCCATCGAGGGCGCCACGCTCGATATCTGGCAGGCGAACAGCGAAGGTTTCTACGACGTCCAGCAGAAGGGCATCCAGCCGGACCATAATCTGCGCGGGCGCTTCATCACGGGCGCGGACGGACGCTACTGGTTCCGCTCATCCAAGCCGCTCTTCTATCCAATCCCCGACGACGGCCCGGTCGGCGATCTGCTGCGCAGTCTCGGGCGCCACTCCTTCCGGCCCGCACATATTCACTTTATCGTATCCGCTCCGGGCTATCAGCCGATCGTGACGCATCTCTTCGACAAGGGCGATCCGTACCTCACGTCGGATGTTGTTTTCGGTGTGAAGGACAGCCTCGTCTGCGACTTCAACCAGCACGACGATGCAGGCAAGGCCGCCGAGATCGGCCTACCGAACCCATTCTGGATGCTGAACCATGAGTTCAAGCTGGTGCGGGGATAGATAGTCCCCTCTCCCCGTCCTTCGCGGGGAGAGGGTTAGGGTGAGGGGCGGGCAAAATCGCCGCCGTTTGAATTTGCCGCCGCCCCTCATCCCGGCCTTCTCCCCGTCAGAACGGGGAGAAGGAGAAGTCAGGCCGCGCACACCGCGCCGCTGCCTGCGCCCACATGGGCCGAGAGATCCTTGATCGTCGCGTTCTTGCCGCTCAGCGCGTTCTCCGGATCCCACGCGACCTTCACCTGCTCGAAGCGGCTGCCGAGCGCGTCGTAGATCATGAGGCGGCCGGCGAGCGTCTCGCCGATGCCGAGGATTTCCTTCAGCGCCTCGGTCGCTAGCAAGGTGCCGACCACGCCCGCCACCGCGCCGAGAATGCCGATCTCCGCGCAGTTCGCAACCGTGCCCGGCGGCGGCGCCTCCGGGAAAATGCAGCGATATGTCGGCCAGGGCGTGCCGTCCGGTTTCTTCTCGTGCGGCTTGAAAGTCGTGATGTAGCCATCGAATGCGCCGAGCGCGCCGAACACGAGCGTACGCTTCGCGAGATAGCAGGCATCGGACACGAGATAGCGCGTCGCGAAGTTGTCCGAGCCGTCGATGACAACGTCGTACTTGCTGATCAGCTCGATGGCGTTCTCAGCGGTGATGCGCGTGTTGTGCGTGTCGACCGTGACATGCGGATTGATGCGGCCGAGCATGTCCTTCGCACTCTCGACCTTGAGCGCGCCGACCTTATCCGTCTCGTGCACGATCTGGCGCTGCAGATTGTCGAGCGAAACCGTGTCGTCATCGACAATGCCGAGCGTGCCGACGCCGGCCGCTGCCAGATACAGGGAAACAGGCGAACCGAGACCGCCCGCGCCGATGATCAGCACGCGCGCGGCCTTGAGCTTCTGCTGGCCTTGCCCGCCCACGTCTCTCAATACGAGGTGGCGCTTGTAGCGGGCGATCTCCTCGGGTGTCAGGGTCATGCCGGATATATAGTCGCTGCGTCCCTGCGTGGCCAGCATGGCCCAACTTCTTGCTTTTTGGCGCCCCCTGCCGGATGCTCCAGATAGGGAAACGCCCACAAGAATGGAGCCCGAACGTGGCCACAGCAGGAGGGACGCCGGCCGCCGCCGGCGACAATCTCAAGCGTCTGACCGACCTCTACCGCATGATGGTGCGCATCCGCACCTTCGAGGAAACGGCGCTCGAAGCCTACAAGGCGGGCGAAATTCCTGGACCGCTGCACGTATCCTTCGGCCAGGAAGCCATTCCATCCGCCGTCTGCGCGAGCCTGCGCACCGATGACCGGCTGACGTCCAATCATCGCGGCCATGGCCACGCGCTCGCCAAGGGCGCCGATGCTGCCACGATGTATCTCGAGTTGTACGGACGCGAGGGTGGATACTGCCGCGGCAAGGGCGGCTCGATGCACATCGCGGATTTCTCGGTCGGCATGCTCGGCGCGAACGGCGTTGTTGCCGGCGGCTTGCCCATCGCGGTCGGCGCGGCGCAAGGTCTGAAGCTGCTCAAGTCCGACGCGATCGTGGTCTGCATGTTCGGCGACGGCGCGACGAACCGCGGGCCCTATCTCGAAGCGTTGAACTGGGCCGCGATATACACGCTGCCCGTCCTCTTCGTGTGCGAGGACAACGGCGTGGCCGCGCATACCGAAACGCGCACCGTCACCGCAGGCGAAGGGCCCGCGGTCCGCGCCAACGCGATCGGCGTGCCGGCCGTCACGATCGACGGAAATGATGCGCTCGTTGTCGAAGAAACGGCCGCAAGGCTCGTCGCGGAAATTCGCGCCGGACGCGGACCGCGCATGATCCACGCCAAGACCTATCGCTGGAGCGGCCACACGGCCACCGATGCCGCGGCGTGGCGCGATCCCAAGCAGGTGGAAGCCGCCAAAACGCGCTGCCCCATTGCACGGCTGAAGTCCATGCTCATCGAGCGCGGCGTTGCTGCCACCGCGCTCGACGACATCGCCAGTGCCGCGCGCACCGAGATGCAAGCCGGGCGCGCGGAAGCGCACGCCGCGCCATGGCCCGCCATGGCATCGGCTTTCGAGGATGTGCAGGACGCGGGGGCCGTCCATGGCTGAAACAACACTGGTCGAAGCGGGCCGCCTCGCGGTGCTGCAGGAAATGCGCCGCGATCCCACTGTCTGGGTGCTCGGTGAGGATGTGGGCCGTGGCGGCCTCTGGGGGCAGTATCGCGGCCTGCTCGAAGAATTCGGGCCGGAGCGCATTGTCTCCACGCCGATCGCCGAGTCGACGATCATGGGCGCGGGCCTCGGCGCAGCGCTCGTCGGCACGCGGCCGATCATTGAAATGCGCATGTTCGATTTCGTCATGTGCGCCATGGATGAGCTGGTCAATCAGATCGCCAAGGTGCGCTACATGTTCGGCGGACAGGCAAAGCCTGCTGTCGTCGTACGCATGCCGCACGGCATGTGGCGTAACTCGGCGGCTCAGCACAGCCAGATGCTCGAAGCGTGGTTCGCGCATCTGCCCGGTGTCGTCGTCGTCGCGCCATCCAATGCGGAGGACGAGGCGGGGTTGCTGGTTTCCGCGATCCGCTCGGACGATCCCGTGCTGTTCTTCGATCCGAAGGATCTCTGGCCGGCGCCGGGCAACATCGCGGATGGCGAGATCGCGCCGATCCCGTTCGGCAAGGCACGGCACGCGCGCCAAGGCGATGCACTGACGATCGTCACATGGTCGGCCATCGTGCCGAATGTGCTCACGGCTGCCGATCAGCTCGCGAGTGAAGGCATCAAGGTGGACGTGCTCGATCTGCGCACGATCTGGCCCTGGGATCAGGATGCGGTGGCGGCGTCGCTCGCGCGCACCAAGCGGCTGCTGGTCGTGCACGAGGCCGTCGAAGTCGGCGGCTTCGGCGCCGAGGTGATCGCCGCGATGATCGATCGGCTCGGACCATCAGCCATCACGGTTGCCAAACGCCTCGGCGCGCCGCGCATTCCCGTACCCTTTGCACCGCCGCTCGAGAACGAGGTACGCACCTCACCCGCGAAAATCGTCGCCGCTGTCAAAGCTGCGCTTCAATAAGAACCGAGGAGACGACAAGAATGCCCCGCGCCGCGCGCACTGCACTCATCACCGGATCGAACAAGAACATTGGCCGCGCCTGCGCGCTGGCGCTCGCCAAAGGTGGTTTCAACGTCGTCGTGAACGGCGCCAAGGATCGCGCGGCCGCCGACTCCGTTGCGCGCGAGGTCCAAGCACTCGGCACCGAGGCGCTCGTCGCCATGGGCGACGTCGGCAAACGCGAGGACTGCGCGCGCATTGCCAAGGAGGCGCTTGGTCACTTCGGCACCATCGATGCGCTGCTGAACAACGCCGCCATGCGCCCTGATGGTAAATTTCTCGAGATGAGCGAGGCCGATTTCGATCGTGTCGTCGATACGGACTACAAGGCTGCGTACTGGCTCGCCCGCGCGACGCTGCCGGGAATGCTCGATAAGGGCTGGGGCCGCATCATCAACTTCGCCGGCATGAACGCCATCCACGGCTACAATGGCCGCGCCGCCGTCTCCGTCGCCAAGCACGCATCCTGGGGTTTGACGAAGGCCCTCGCCAAGGAGTTTGGGCCCAAGGGCATCACGACGAACATCATTTCGCCGGGCCCCATCATGGGCGAGGCACAGGATCCGCACATGGCTGCCCACATCAAGCCGATGGCGGCGCGCGTGCCGGTCGGGCGCCTCGGTACGCCCGACGAGGTCGCGGCGATGGCGGCGCTGCTCGCCTCGGACGCCGGCGCCTATATCAATGGCCAGCTTCTGCAGGTTAATGGCGGGGCCGAGACCTGAGCGCGCTTACCCCGCGGCCGAACCTGTGCTAGAGGGCGCGCAGCGATGCGGACACACGCCGCGCCAATCGCCTCCCTCATTCCTCCCCCTTGTGGGGGAGGTTAGGAGGGGGGGATAGCAGAACATCGGCGGTAGGGGCTCCCCCCACCCCTAACCCCTCCCCACAAGGGAGGGGAATTCGCGCTCCCTTTCGGCAATCGGCGCTCCGATGTGACGCGAATGTCCAACGCGCATCCGAGAGCGCTCGCCCCATGACCACTTCTGACCGCAAGGTCGTCACGCGCTTTGCGCCATCGCCGACGGGAATGCTGCACATCGGTGGCGCCCGCACGGCTCTGTTCAATTGGCTCTATGCCAAGCATACCGGCGGCACCTTCCTCCTGCGCATCGAGGACACCGACCGCGAGCGCTCGAAGCCCGAGCATGTCGATGCCATCACGAACGGCCTCAAATGGCTGGAGCTGAACTGGGACGGCGATCCGCTCTTCCAGTTCGCTCGCGTCGATCGCCATCGCGAGGTCGCGCTCGGCCTGCTCGCCTCGGGCGGCGCCTATAATTGCTATCTGACGGCCGAAGAGCTGACCGCCATGCGCGAGAAGGCTAAGGCCGAGGGCCGTCCGCAGGTCATCGAGAGCCCCTGGCGTGACCGCGATCCCAAGGAAGCGCCCGCCGGCGTGAAACCTTCCGTTCGTCTCAGAACGCGCCGCGATGGCGAGACCGTCGTCGACGACAAGGTGCAGGGCCGCGTCGTGATCCCGAACAAGGATCTCGACGACATGATCATCCTGCGCTCGGACGGCACGCCGACGTACAATTTCGCGGTCGTCGTCGATGATCACGATATGGGGATCACGCACGTCATTCGCGGCGTCGATCACCTGACGAATGCCGCACGCCAGACGCAGGTCTATCTCGCCTGCGGCTGGGACGTTCCCGTGTTCGCGCACGTGCCGCTGATCCACGGCCCCGATGGCGCCAAGCTCTCCAAGCGGCACGGCGCCGAGGCGACCGACGCGTACCGCGCCATGGGCTATCTGCCGGAAGCCATGCGCAACTACCTCGTCCGCCTCGGCTGGAGCCACGGCGACGACGAGATCATCTCGACCGAGCAGCTCATCGAGTGGTTCGATCTCGACAATGTCGGCCGTTCGCCGGCCCGCTTCGACTTCGCCAAGCTCGCCGATCTCAATGGCCACTACATTCGCAAGGCCAGCGACGACGAGTTGGTCCGGCGGCTCAAGGAATTGCTGGCGGTCGTCGACGGCGGAGTTGAGAAGCTTTCTAAGCTGGACCGCGACGGCGGATGGAATCGCCTGCGCATTGCCCTCCCCGGCCTCAAGGAACGCGCCAAGACGCTGCTGGAGCTGGTGGACGGGGCTGCATTCCTATTCGCGGAGCGCCCCCTGAGCCTTGACGAGAAGGCCGCCAAGCTCATGGACGCCGATGCCAAGGCGACCCTCAGCGCCCTCATACCCCGCCTGGAAGGCGCCACGGAATGGACGGCGGCCGCTCTGGAAGCAGAGGTCCGCTCCTACGCCGAGACGAGCGGCGCCAAGCTCGGGAAAATCGCGCAACCCCTGCGTGCGGCGCTCACGGGACGGAGCGTTTCGCCCCCCGTTTTCGACGTCCTGCACGCTCTGGGCCGGGACGAATCCCTGGCCCGCCTAAAGGACTTGTTGCGTTGACGATTTCTCATTCTTTAGGCGCATCCCACCGTTGCCGCTTGCAGATATATCGTATACTAGCGGCGTGATATGGTGCATCGCGGTAATGGCGCCGCAGTGCGGTAGATGCAGTAGAAACTGGTCGATCGAAGGGGCTCCCCATGAATGCACACGACGGCTCTAAAGGACCCGATGGCGACCGGACGGCATCGCTACTGATCAAGAATAAAAAGGTCGAGATGCCGGTGCGTTCCGGCTCCATTGGTCCGGACGTGATCGACGTGGGCCGCCTCTACCGCGAGTCCGGTTGCTTCACATACGATCCCGGCTTCACCTCGACAGCCAACTGCTCCTCGAAGATCACGTACATCGACGGTGAGGAAGGCGTTCTTCTCTATCGCGGCTATCCGATCGAGCCGCTCGCAAAGACGTCGAACTTCGTCGAGGTCTGTTACCTCCTGCTGCACGGCGAGCTTCCGACTGCAGATCAGCTCAAGGAATTCGACAACCACATCACGCGCCACACGATGGTGCACGAGCAGATGACGCGCTTCTACACGGGCTTCCGCCGTGACGCGCATCCGATGGCCATCATGTGCGGCGTGGTCGGCGCGCTCTCGGCCTTCTATCACGACAGCACGGACATTCACGATCCCAAGCACCGCATCATCGCGAGCCATCGCATGATCGCGAAGATGCCGACGATCGCATCGATGGCCTTCAAGTACTCGATCGGCCAGCCGTTCATCTATCCGCGCAACGAGCTCGATTTCGCGTCGAACTTCCTGCAGATGTGCTTCGCCGTTCCGTGCGAGCCCTACGAGGTCGATCCGGTCGTCGCGAAGGCGCTCGATCGCATCATGATCCTGCACGCCGACCACGAGCAGAACGCTTCGACGTCGACGGTTCGTCTCGCGGGCTCGTCGGGCGCCAATCCGTTTGCCTGCATCGCGGCCGGCATTGCCTGCCTCTGGGGCCCTGCGCACGGCGGCGCCAACGAAGCCGCGCTCAAGATGCTCGAGGAGATCGGGCACGTCAGGAACATTCCCGACTTCATCAAGCGCGTGAAGGACAAGAACGAAGGCGTTCGCCTCATGGGCTTCGGCCATCGCGTGTACAAGAACTACGACCCACGCGCGAAGGTCATGCAGGAGACCTGCCACGAAGTGCTCGCCAAGCTCGGCATCAAGGACGATCTCCTCGATGTGGCCATGGAGCTCGAGCGCATCGCGCTGCACGACGACTACTTCATCGAGAAGAAGCTGTACCCGAACGTCGATTTCTATTCGGGTATCGTGCTCCGCGCGATCGGCTTCCCGGTTTCGATGTTCACGCCGCTCTTCGCCGTCTCGCGCACGGTCGGCTGGATTGCGCAGTGGAAAGAAATGATCGAGGATCCGGAGCAGAAGATCGGCCGTCCGCGTCAGCTCTATGTCGGCCCGACGCAGCGCGACTACGTCCCCGTCGACAAGCGCTGAGCTTCACGGATCACTGTCAGGACAACAAAGCCATCGACCGCAAGGTCGATGGCTTTCTGATGCAACGCATCAGTTCTTGACGTGAGCGAGCACGCGCATGGCGGCCGCAATGGCGGGCGGCGTTCCGGTCGACATGGCCGGCGCAACACGCGCGAGCGCTTCGAGCTGCGTTGCACGCTCAGGCGTGTCGGTGAGCAATGCCGCCAACGTCGGCGCCAACTGCTCCGGGACACACGACTCTTGCATCAACTCAGGAAATGCCCGCTCGCCAAGAACGAGATTGGCGAGCGCAAAGTGCGGCGGCTTGACGAGCCGGCGAAAAAGCAGCGCCAAGCGATCGACGCGGTAGGCAACGACCATCGGACAACCGGCCAGCGCCAGTTCGAGCGTCACGGTGCCAGATGCAGCGAGCGCCGCGTGCGCAAGCTTGAAAGCGCGGAACTTGTCGGCCTCGTCCTCGATGACGTGCGTCGGGAAGGGCCACTGCTTCACCCGCTGGGTGACGAGATCGCGCACATTCTCGACCGTCGGAACGATAACATCGAGACGGTGCCCGGTTGTGCGCAAAGCGCGCAGCGTGTCGGTGAAAGGGCCCCAGAGACGCGTGATCTCACTGCGGCGGCTGCCGGGCAGCACCAGCAGCACCGGCCTCGTATCCGTCAGCCCGAGACGTTCCTTCAATCCTTGCGGATCGAGCGCGTCGATCCAGTGGCGCCGCTCGATCAGCGGATGACCGACATACGTGCACGGCGGACCTCCGAGGCGCGCGTGCACGTCCGGCTCGAATGGCAGAAGCGCGAGAACTTCGTCCACGTACGCGCGCATTTTCGGGGCACGCCAGGAGCGCCACGCCCACACGCTCGGCGAGACATAATCGACGATTGGCAGATCGGGGCGCGCCTTGCGAATGCGGCGCGCGACGCGATGCGTGAACTCCGGCGCATCGATGATGACGACGACATCGGGTGAGGCTGCAATAGCTGCGTCCGCTGTCTCGCGAATGCGACGCAAGAGCCGCGGCAAGTGTTCGATGATGGCTGCCGGTCCCATGATGGCGATGTCGCTCATGGGAAAGAGCGAACTGAGGCCGTTGGCCTCCATCTTCGGCCCGCCGATGCCGCTGAACGAAACACCCGGCCTGAGTGCCGTCAGCGCCATCATGAGCCGCACGCCGAGCGCATCGCCGGAGTGCTCGCCTGCGACGAGAAAAATACGGAGCGGACGCGTCGGCGCCTGGTTCATGCTACGCCTCCGCCGTTCGGTCCATCCGGCGCGATCACGAACAGCCGATGACGATCAGCTGCCTGCACGAGAAGACGGGGCATCGGTGACATCGCATCTACGCGGCCGGAAATCGCGATGCCTGCGAGGGCCGCGCGCGCAATGAGGGCCAGCACGGCTTCGATACTCTCGGCGTCCGTGCCGATGTCCTCGACGGCGGCGACGACCAGCACGCCCATGCGCCGCTTGAACGTTCTGAGCCCCCAATGGCTCGGCCGCCGTCCGCTCAACATACGTTGAATACCGAGCGCGCTGTCGACGCGCTGTACATGCTCGCCGAGCACGACGACGGCGCGACCAGCTTCGTGCGCGGCAAGCACGGCGAGTGCCTGCGCACCGAGCGTGGCATCGCGGCGCTCGGATGTTCCCGCGCGCCGGCTGCCGATCTGGCGAAATGCTGGCGGCGCGGGCAACGCTGCGGGCGGAAGCGTGCCGTCACCGTGCGTGCTGTCGATGCCGACAATGAAGAGGCCAAGCTCATCGGCAAGCGCGATCGTGCGCGCGCGCTCGATGACCAGTGCGCGGCCTGCCGCGATGACAATGCCGGAGAGGCCGCACGCATGTGCCCGCTCGACGGTGCGCGGACCGATCGCGGGCAGATCGACGCGCAGCTCCTGGCCTGGCTTCGGCATTTTTACGAGTACGGCGCCGATTGTTGGTTGCGCGTCCCCGCAACCAAATTCATTCCGAGCAGCCTCTACCTGCGCAAGCATCTCATCCGTCCCGCGCGCACCCTCTACAGCGAGAATGCGATCCTCGGACGCGACTGCGCCCTGCCCTACATCGAAAGTGCCGAGCGCTTTCAGAAGCGCCGCTGCGCGCGACATCGCTCTGATATGCGCGGAACTTGGCTCAATTCGGCCGAGTGGCCCGTCCGGCGCCAGCAGATGCGGCGCGATGCTGTCCACGCCGACGACGACGAAGCCTTCGCGCTCGAAGAAGCGCACGACCCGGCGCAGCACGCTGTCATCGCCGCCGCGCGTCAGGCTCAGCGCGGTTCTGATCGCGCGGAAGAACCCATGATCGACGCGGATCTTGAGAAGATTCGGACGGCGCAGCGCACCGGCAATGACGAGCTCGCGACAGCCCGCCTGCCGCAGGCTCGACAGCATGCCGCCCACCTGCCCGATGTTGACGATCTTGTGCGAGTAGGCCGCGATCTCAGGCTCCGCGAAACCCTCGATGCCGACGATATGGACGGCGCGGCCTGAACGGTGCGCGGTCTCCGCAATCTCGACAGGTAGGCTGCCGGCACACGCCAGAATGCCCAAGGGACCCTGCTTCATGGCGGTCCTCCGCGCGCTCACTGCTCGGAGACGTCACGCGGCGTGCAGAGCGACTTCTTCCGGTCGGCGCGGATGTAGGCCACGATCTCCTGGACGATCGGGTTGTCCTCGAACGAGGACGCCACATCGTCGACGCGCTCCTTGAGCGTACCTTCGTCCGCAAACAACAGACGATAGGCGCGCCGTAGCGCATGGATCTGCTCACGCGAGAAACCGCGCCGCTGCAGGCCGACGATGTTGAGGCCGCTCAGCCGCGCGCGATTGCCGACCGCCATGCCATACGGAATGAGATCGTTCTCGAGACCGGACATGCCACCGACAAAGGCGTGCGCGCCGACGTGCGTGTACTGGATGACCGCCGCACCACCGCCGAGGATGACATAGTCGTCGACCCGGCAGTGCCCGGCGAGCATCACGTTGTTGGAGAAGATGACGCTGTTGCCGACATGGCTGTCGTGCCCGACGTGCGAGTTGGCGAGAAAAGCGCACTTGTTGCCGACGGTTGTCGCCATGCCACCGCCGCTGGTGCCGGGGTTCATCGTCACGCCTTCACGGATCAGGCAGTCGGTGCCGATCGTCAGCGTCGAAGCCTCGCCAGCGTACTTCAGATCCTGCGGCTGATGGCCGAGCGAGGCGAAAGGGAAAATGCGCGTGCGCGCGCCGATCGTCGTGCTCCCTGCGACCGCCACGTGACTCAACAGCTCGCAATTCTCGCCGAGGCTCACGTGTCCGCCGATCGAGCAATGCGGCCCGATGCGGACGCCCGCCCCTATGCGCGCGCCGGCTTCGATGATCGTGAACGGGCCGATTGCGACGTCCGGCGCCAGCTCAGCTTCGTTCGAGACGATGGCAGTCGGGTGAATTCCCGCGTCAGGCATTCTTTTGAGCCGCGAAGGCGCGTGCTTCGGCCGAGTCCGCGATCATTGCGCTGACCTCCGCCTCCGCCACGACGTGACCGTTGACTCGCGCCTCGCCGTAGAACCGCCATACGCGGCCGCGGCTGCGGAGCTTGCGGACATGATAGTGAAGTTGGTCGCCCGGCACCACAGGGCGGCGGAACTTCGCCTTGTCGATCCCCATGAAATAGACGACCTGGGGATTGTAGTCCTCACCGAGGCTCGCGACGCAGAGTGCACCCGCCGTCTGCGCCAGTCCCTCGATGATGAGGACGCCCGGCATGACAGGGAACTGCGGGAAGTGCCCCTGGAAGAACGGCTCGTTGATCGTGACGTTCTTGACGCCGACGCAGCTGTCGTCGCCGTCCATATCCTGAAGACGGTCGATCATGAGGAACGGGTAGCGATGCGGCAGCAGCTTCATCACCCGGGCGATGTCGGCGGAGCCCAGCTTCTTCCCGGTATTGATCGTCTCTTGCATGGCCACTCACCCACATTCTCAAAATTGGCTCGGCAGCGCGCGGCGCTCCATCAGGCCTCGTCGCCGCCATTTGCTTCCGTATCCGACGACCGCCCCTTGGCGAGCCGGCGCAGTGCCATCCTCTCACGCGTCCATTCGCGGATCGGTATGGCAGGCGTGCCGACCATGCGCGAGCGCGGCGGCACGTTATCGACGACGTGCGAGCAACCTGCGATCTGAGTGCCGGCACCGACCTTCAGATGGCCGGCGACACCAGACTGCCCACCCATGACCACGAAGTCCTCGAGCGTGCAGGACCCCGCGAGGCCGGTCTGGGCGACGATCACGCACCGCCGTCCGATGACGACGTTGTGCCCGATCTGAACCAGATTATCAATTTTCGTGCCTTCTCCGATGACGGTATCCTTAAGAGCGCCCCTGTCGACGCAGGAATTGGCCCCGATTTCAACGTCGTCCTGGATGATCACGCGGCCGATCTGGGGAACCTTCAGGTGCCCCCCCGCCCCCATGGCGAAGCCAAAGCCGTCCTGACCGACCCGGACGCCAGCATGGAGGATGACCCGGTCCCCCACGAGCGCGTGGGTCAGCGTCACCCCGGGACCGATAAAGCAATCCCGCCCGACAGTTACGCGATAGCCGACCAGCGCCCCCGCAGCAACCGTCGTTCCCTTGCCGATCCAGGCCTCGGGACCGACCACAGCACCGGGCTCGATCGTCGCGCCAGGCTCGATACGCGCAGTGGGATGCTCCGGCGTCGCACCAGCTTCGCGCGCGTCGAAGCCGGCCGTCTTGGGCTTCAAGGAGGTCGGGTAGAAGGCCTGCAGGGCGAGCGCAAAGCCGCGGTAGGGCGCGGCCATCAGCAGCGCGACCACGCCCTCCGGCAGGCGATCGGCAAAGGCTGGCGCCACAATGCAGGCCGCGGCACGGGTCGTGGCAAGCTGCTCAAGATACTTGCGATTATCGACGAACGTGAGGTGATCAGGTCCGGCCTCGCCGAGCGGTCTCAGGTCACTGAGAGCGCGGGCACCGTCATCGCCGGGGCGCAACGTTGCACCGATACGTTCTGCAAGCTCAGCCGCGGTGAAAGGTCCGGCTCGCTCGAAAAAACCTGGATGCTCCATCCTGCGGGGCACCTTCCTGGTGACTTGGTCTGGATGACATAAGCTGCGTGCCGCAGCGGCCCGATCGCTGGCCCCATATAGCAAACGCGCGCCACGAAGGCACGCGTTGCTGAAGGATCGAGTTATGCGCCCGGCGCTTGGATCAGAAGCGCGTGCTGGCACCGAAGCGGAAGACCTGCTCCTTGTCGAACTCCTCCTTGATCAATGCCCAGCCGAAGTCGCCGCGCAGAGGACCGAGTGGAGAATTCCAGAGGAGGCCGAAACCAGCCGAGACGCGGAGATCTGAGGAATCTTCCAAATCCGCTCCCAAGAGGGTCTTCACCGATTTCGACACACCGTATACCGAGCCAGCATCGACGAAGACCGCACCCGAAATGCCGAGTTCATCAGGCACCAGCGGGATCGGGAAGCGCACCTCAGCCGTGCCGACGTAGTACGTGTGGCCACCGAGGCTGTCGTCTGTAAGCGCATCGCGCGCACCAAGACCCAGCCTATCAAAGCCGCGGATCGTCTCGCCGCCCTTGTAGAACTGATCGAGCAACCGGACCTCGTCGCCGCCCCAGCCCATGATGTGCCCACCCGCCACGCGGCCGACAAAGGTGATTCGCTCAGTGATCGGGTAGTAGTAGCGTGCCTCGCCCTGGAAGCGCACGTACTGCACGTCGCCGCCGACACCCGCGAAATCAACGCCTGCGTTCAGGTAATAGCCCGAGGTCGGCGTCTTGGTGTGATTTCGACGGTCGTACGTCAGAGACGTGCCGATAGAGGACGTCCAGTAGTCGAAGCTGTCGACAGTAGGTCCACCCGCCGCCTCGATGATGGCTCGCGACGCGAAGGGACTGATATCGCTCATCTCATCATAGCTGAGCGTATAGTTCGTATTGAGCCACAGGTTCTCGGAAAGCGGAGCGCCGAGGCGCAATGAGCCGCCCGCCCGCGTATGCTCGAAGGGCTGATAGCTGCTCGCCTGCGTGATCCTGTAGAAGAGATCGAAGCCAGCTGCGAGATCGCGCCCGAGGAACTTTGGCTCGGTGAAGCTCAGGTCGACCTGCATCCGCTCCAGAGAGCCGCCGAGCTTCAGGCGCAGGAACTGCCCCCTGCCCATGAAGTTGCGCTCGGTGAACCCGATATCGCCGATGATGCCTTCCTGGGTCGAGTAACCGGCACCGAAGGAGATCTCGCCCGTCGGCTGCTCGACCACCGCCACGTCGAGAACGACGCGATCCTCTGCCGAGCCCGGACGCCGCTTGATGTCGACGCCCTTGAACAAGCCGAGGTTCTGGAGGCGCTTCTTCGCCGAATCCACCAGCAGCGGATTGTAGGCATCGCCTTCGGCAAGCCGGAACTCGCGGCGGATCACGTAGTCGCGCGTGCGCAGGTTGCCGATGACGTTGATGCGCTCGACATAAATGCGCGGGCCTTCGTCGATAACGTACGTCAGCGCGATCACACGACCAATCGTGTCGCGATCGGCGCGCGGACGGACACGGGCGAACGTATGACCACGTTCAGTCAGCGCCAATGTCAGCTGCTCGACCGACTTGTCGATCTCACCCGCGTTGAACGTCCCGCCCTGCCTTGTGACGATGTAGCTCGACAGACCAGACGTGTCGACGCCCGGAATCTTGCTCTCGACGCGAACGTCACCGAACACGTAGGGCTCACCTTCTTCCAATACGAAGGTGATGAAGAAGCCCGAGCCATCGCGATCGAGGTGCACGTCGGCCGCGACCACGCGGATGTCGGCGAAGCCGTTCTTGAGATAGTACTGGCGCAGAAGCTCGCGGTCGAGATTCAGGCGGTCAGGATCATAGAACGCCGTGCCCTTGAGGAAGTCGAACCAGCTCTCCTGAGTCGTCGTGACGATGTCGCGGAGCTGCGAGTCCTGGAAATGGCGGTTACCGACGAACTGGATGCTCTTGACCTTCGTCGCGCCACCTTCGTTGATCTCGAAGACGAGGTTCACGCGTCCATGATCGAGCTCGATGATCTTCGGCTCGACGGTCGCGGAGAAGCGGCCCTGGCGGCGATAGACGTCCAGAATGCGCTGGACGTCTGCCTGCGCCTTCGCGCGCGTGAAGACAGAGCGCGGCTTGAGCTGCACTTCGGTCTCGAGGGTGGCGCGCTCGACCTGCTTGTTGCCTTCGAAGGCGATCTGGTTGATGACCGGGTTCTCGGCCACGTTTACGACGACCGTTCCGCCATTCCGCTCGATCCGCACGTCGGAAAAGAGACCGGTGGCGAAGAGTGCCGTGATGGATTGATTGACGCGCGCCTCACTGTAGGCGTCGCCGACCGAGAAGCGCAGATAAGACCGCACAGTCTCGGGTTCCACGCGCCGATTACCGGCGACCTGGATTTCTCTGACGCGGAGATCTTGCGCCTGAGCTTCGACGGCGAATAGCCCGAAGCCCCCCGCAACGGTGATCGTGAGGGGGGCCATCAGCGCCAACGCGAGCGCGACCGAAGATCCCCCAATCCCCAACTTCCGAAACATCGGCATCCTTGTCGTCTGCCTTTTCTTGCCGTTCCCCCAAAAGCAGCGCAGCGCCCGGCTTAAGTTCTGCGCCTGTTCGAGTTGTGGCCTCCCTTTTCAGGTATCCACGTTGGCCGGTCCCCACCGGCACTCTCGGCGCCCATGGTACTAGACCCACGAAACGCCGACACCCGACTGAACTTAATTAACGATTCACCCCCCTTGATGGAAGTGGCAAGAATACCGCACGAGCCCGAATTCACCCCAGCCCGATCCATTTCCGGACGATCGGCAGGTCATTGAACGTGGCGTAAATCATCAGCATAAGTACCAAGCTCAATCCGATCCTGAAACCAATCTCCTGCGTCCGCTCGCTGAGCGGCTTACGGCGAATCGCTTCCATCAAGTAGAACATGAGATGGCCGCCATCGAGAAGGGGGATCGGGAAGAGATTGAGCAGGCCGATGCTGACCGACAGAACAGCGGTTAGATTGAGCAGAGGAATGAACCCGCTGCTGGCCACCTGTCCGGATACCTCCGCAATCCGGATCGGCCCTCCGAGCTGATCGGCCGCCTCACGCCCGAGAACGACGTCCTTGAGATAGCCGAGCGTGCGGCTGATCACGAAATAGGTCTCGCCTACGCCGAGCCCGACCGCCTCGAACACGCCGTGGCGCCGATATTCCATGTCCTGGGCCTGCATGTTCCGGCGGATGCCGATCACGCCGACGCGGATCTTGTTGCCGAAGCGGTCCTCGTGCTCGCGCCTGTCGGGCGTCGCGGTCAGGCTCACACGGACTCCACCACGCTCGACCTCGAACCTCAGCGACTGATCGGCGCTCGTGGACACGATCCGCTGCATTTCCTGGAAGCTGTTGATAGACCGCCCGTCGATGCCGACGATAACGTCCCCAGCCTGGAAACCGGCCCGCGCGGCTGGACCGTCGGCGATCACCTCATCGATCTTCGCCGCCGTGATCTGCGTACCGATGGTGGCGAAGATCCCTGCGAAAATGGCGATCGCGAGCAAGAAATTAGCGATCGGGCCGGCGGCTACGATCGCAGCGCGCTGACCGAGCGACTTGGATTGGAACGCTCCTTGGCGCTCTTCCTGGCTCATACGGCTCAGAGCGTCACGCGACGGCACACTTGCCCCATTCTCGTCGTCGACGAACTTCACGTAGCCGCCGAGGGGGATCCAAGCGAGGCGCCAGCGCGTGCCGTGGCGGTCATTGAAGCCCCAGATCTCGCGACCGAATCCAATTGAAAATGCTTGCACTTTTACGCCGCACCAACGCGCCACCAGGAAGTGCCCCAGTTCGTGGATGAACACCACGACCGTCAGCACAAAGAGAAACGGCAGCAGGACGGACAGAAAACTCCAGATCATGTCCAAGGTAGGACTCCTGATATTCTTTTTTTGGATCAAGCCCTTGCAGGCCCAAGCAAGACAGCGGGCGAGGGCGAGGGCGCCCCGCCTAGTTAACCAGAGGCTAACTATACCGCCGGAGCAAGCCGCGTGCCAGCGCGCGACCTTCCTCGTCCGCGGCTATGACGTCATCGAGGCAAGAAGGCTCGCGGACCTGCCCCTGCCGCGCGGCGGTCTCGAGAGCATCGCCCGCCAGCGCCGCGATCGCCGGGAAGGGAATTTGCCGGGCCAGAAAGGCCTCGACCGCCACCTCGTTGGCCGCATTCAGCACCGCACCGGCCGTTCCGCCGAGCTCGAACGTACGCCGTGCGAGACCAAGGGCGGGGAAACGGTTTTCATCAGGCGCCTCGAAGGTCAGCGAGCCGAGGCGCACGAGGTCGAGCCGTGGCGTCGGCGCCGCCATGCGGGCTGGCCATGCGAGGCTCAGCGCGATCGGCGTGCGCATGTCCGGGTTCGCCATTTGCGCGACGACAGAGCCATCGGCGTATTCGACCATGCAGTGCACGATCGACTGGGGATGTACTACCACCCCGAGCTGTTCCGGCTTTACCGGAAACAGATGGTAAGCCTCGATAAGCTCGAGGCATTTGTTCATGAGCGTCGCAGAATCGACGGTGATCTTGCGACCCATGGACCAGTTCGGATGGCGCGCTGCCTGCTCGGGCGTCACCGTCGCGAGCTGCTCCTCCGTCCAGGTACGGAACGGCCCGCCCGAGGCCGTGAGCACGATCCGCTCGATGAACTTGGGATCATGCCCGCCGATGGCCTGGAGTGCCGCCGAGTGCTCCGAGTCGACGGGCAGCAGCTCGGCGCCGGCGTCCTTGATCGCCGACATGAAGACAGTGCCGGCAGAGACCAGACACTCCTTGTTGGCGAGCGCAACACGGCGGGCTGCACGGGCCGCGGCGAATGTCGGCCGCAGCCCGGCCGCGCCGACGATCGCCGCCATCACGCAATCCACTGGACGCGACGCCGCCTCGATCAGCGCCGCCGGGCCCGCCGCGGCATCGATCCCGGTGCCCGCGAGCCGCGCCTTGAGTTCCTCGTAGCCCTGCGTATTGCCGATGACTGCAATACGTGCGCGGTGCTTGAGTGCGAGCTCGGCGAGCGCCGCGACATTCGTCTGCGCTGTGAGCGCGTCGATCTCGAACGCGTCACCATGGCGTGCGATTAGGTCCAGCGTGCTCGTGCCGACCGAACCCGTGGCACCGAGAACGCTGATGCGGCGCATCGGCCCGTTCGACTCGCGCGCCTGGGCGGCCGCTTCGGTTTGTATGTCTGCAAACTTCTGCATGACGCTCAATTCAATCCGAGCAGAGCGCGGGCCGGCGCTTGGATATTGATCGTCACGGCAACAATGGCCGCAGCAACGACCGCGGCATTGAGGCCGTCGACCCGGTCCATGAACCCGCCATGGCCGGGGATCAGCGCACTCGCGTCCTTGACCCCATATTCGCGCTTCAAGGCGGATTCCATCAAGTCGCCCGCCTGCGACACAGCGCCGAGCACCGCGCCGACGATCATCATATGCACCACGGACAGTTCCGGGCGCACCAGTGCGAAAATCAAGCCGACGAGGCTTCCCGCGGTGATCCCGCCCGCGAGACCGCTCCAGGTCTTGTTCGGCGATACGCGCGGTATGAGCTTCGGCCCGCCAATCAGTCGGCCGGCGAAGTAGGCCCCGGTATCCGTGGCCCAAACCGTCAGCAGAATGAACAGCACGGCCAGGAAGCCCGCCGTGGCGTCGTACCGAAACCACACGAGGGAGATCGCCGGGAGCCCCGCATAAAGAGCGCCGAACGCGGCCATGTGTCCGCGCTCACCGAATGCCAGAAGCGCCGAAATGATCGCGGCGACGACCACCAGAAGCAGCCCGAGTCCTGCGAGCCCCCGGGCCGCCAGCAAGACGCCCGCGGCAACGGCTACCCCCTGGATGATCAGAATGGCGTCGATACCTTGAGCGCGGACGATACGGCCCCACTCCCAGGCAACGATGACACCGACAGCTCCGACGACGACCGCGAACGGCAGAACGCCCGCCCAAAGCGCGACGAGCACAACCGCTGCCAGCGCCGCACCCGAAACGATGCGCTGGCCGAGATCCCGCATGGGAGCGGGAGCCTTTGGCGTCTCGCCTTCTGTCACGCCGGCATCCTTCGCGCGCACGCCGGCGCCTGGACGTTCCCGATCATGAGCCGAGCACCTCTTTTGCCAGCCCCCCGAAACGCCGGTCGCGCGCCTGGAAGATCGAGATGGCTTCGAGAAGCTGATCGCGCCCGAAATCCGGCCATTTCACATCCATGAACACGAGCTCCGCGTAGGCGGCTTGCCAGAGAAGGAAGTTCGAAAGTCGCTGCTCGCCGCTCGTGCGGATGACGAGATCCGGATCCGGAAGTCCGACCGTATCCAGCTCCTGCGCGAGCATGGCCTCCGTAATTGCACCGGGCTCGATCTCGCCTCGGCGCACGCGATCGGCGAGACGGCGCGCGGCAGCCGTAATCTCCGTCCGCGCACCATAATTGAAGGCAATCACCAGTGTCAGCGCCTGATTGCCGCGGGTCAGCGCCTGGGCCTCGTCAATGAGACCCAGCAGCTCACCATCCACGCGGCCACGCTCGCCGATCACGCGGATGGCGACACCGGCCCGGTGGAGCTCATGAAGATCGCGCCGGATGAAGCGCTTGAGAAGTCCCATGAGATCATCGATCTCGCTTGCCGGGCGCGCCCAGTTCTCCGAGGAGAAGCTGAAGAGCGTCAAGTGCGGGATCTTCAGCTCGATGGCTGCTTTCACGGTGCGCCGGACGGCTTCCACGCCCATGCGGTGGCCGAGCCGCCGCGGCAGGCCCCGACCATTCGCCCAGCGCCCGTTGCCGTCCATGATGATGGCGACATGACGCGGCAGCGCCGGGCCGCTACCTATTAACCCAAGCTGTTGGCTGCGCTGGCTCACTCGCCTTTATTGCGCCCCCGTCCTGTATTGGCGCCGCATCGGCGAAATGACGGCCGAGCGCGGAAAAATCGTTTGTGCGCGAAGCGACGTGCCTCGGTCAAGGACGTTGATCTCGCGCCTTCGTATGATTCAAGGCGTCCTGGCCAGACGCCCTTGGGAACGAATTCACAGACCCATCCGCGAGCGGGCATCTGAGCCGCAGCACATCAAACCTGCTTGATTTCAGTCTCTTTGCCCCCGAGCATCTGATCAATATCCTTGATCAGACGGTCCGTCAGCTCTTGCACCTTGGTCGAGTTCTTGCGCTGCTCGTCCTCGCTGATCTTGTGATCCTTTTCGAGCTTTTTGAGGACTTCCATCCCATCGCGGCGAACATTGCGTACGCCGACCCGCGCATGCTCGGCATATTTGTGGGCGAGCTTGACCAGATCCTGGCGCCGCTCAGCGTTGAGCGCCGGCACGGGCAACCTCAACAGCGTACCGTCAACAATCGGATTGAGACCGAGGTTGGCCTCGCGGATACCCTTGTCGACCGCACCGACCTGACTCTTGTCCCAGACCTGCACGGTGATCGTGCGCGCATCCGAAACCGATACGGTTGCCACCTGATGGAGCGGCATTTTCGCGCCGTATACGGTGACGACGACGGGATCGAGCAGGTTTGCCGAGGCGCGCCCGGTGCGCAGGCCGCCGAACTCCCGCTTCAGGCTATCGATGACGCCGCGCATCCGGCGCTCGAGATCGTTGATGTCGAAGCTCGCCGTTGCCATTGTTTCAGCCTCCAAGACTGCTGCGCCGCCCGTACCGATCCGGCCGACGGGCTTGTTTTTGCGTTCCTCGAGCGCCGGCCATGGCGCGACCACCAACGTCCGTGAGCAATATACCGGCGTCATAGCCGATCATGCCGCGGCGGGACGCCCCGCCTCACGGCGACGCGGTGACCAGGGTCGAGCGGGCCTCGCCTTTCAGCATCTTCAGAAGATTGCCGCTCTCCTCGATGGAGAACACAATTACCGGAAGATCATTGTCGCGGGCAAGGGCGATAGCGGCGCCGTCCATGACCTTGAGATTGCGCGTCAGGACCTCGTCGTACGTCAACCGGTCGTACCGCGTGGCGTTTTGATCCTTCTTCGGATCGGCCGAATACACCCCGTCGACCTGGGTCGCCTTTGCGAGAATCTCGCATTCGGTCTCGATGGCGCGCAGTGCTGCGGTCGTGTCCGTCGTGAAGAACGGGTTGCCGGTACCGGCTGCGAATATGACCACCCGGCCTTCCTGCAGATGATGCAGCGCCTTGCTGCGCACGTAGGATTCGCACACCGTCGGCATCGGGATCGCCGACATGACGCGGGAATCGACGTTCGCCTGCTCCAGCGCATTCTGGAAGGCCAGTGCGTTCATCACCGTCGCCAGCATGCCCATGTAGTCGGCGGCCGCGCGATCCATGCCTTTTGCGGCGCCGGCGAGGCCGCGGAAGATGTTGCCGCCGCCGATGACGACGGCGATCTGCACACCGAGGTCCGCAGCCTGTTTGATGTCCGCAGCGAGAGCCTGGCAGACGCCGATGTCGATGCCATAGGCGCCCTTGCCCATGAGGGCCTCACCGGACAGCTTGAGGAGAATGCGCTTGTAGCGTAGTCCGCCATTGGTTCCGCTCACCGCCATTCTCCTCTTTCCGCTGACGTCGGGCATCGAATGCCGCCGCCGGCGACAATCGTCAAGCGCCGAGAAGACTTATGCGGGCTCGAGGTCGCGCTTGGCCATCATCGCCTTGTAGGCCGGACGGCCCTGCACCTTGGCGAGCCATGCCTTCACGTTCGGATTTGGCTCGAACAGCTCCGGTGCCGCCTGGGCATAGCGCACACATTCCGCGATGTTGATATCCGCGACGGTAAAGCGACCGCCAACCAGATAGCCATCCTTCGCGAGGGCTTTGTCCAGAACGGCGAACGGCGCCTTGAGCGCTGCGACCGCGGCATCGGCAATCTTGGGATCGCGCTCGGCGGCTGGTTTGGCAACGCGATGATACAGCACCTGGATGGAATGCGGTTCGGCTTCGGTGAGCGCCCACGCCGTCCACGTCGTCATGAGACCGTCCTCGGCAATATCTGCCGGCCCCAGCGGCCCGCCATGCTTTTTGGCGAGATAAAGGTTGATGCCGAGCGACTCGTGCAGGATCACACCGCCATCGTCGATGGAGGGAATATGCCCGTTCGGGTTGATCTTCAGAAACTCGGGAGACTTCGTGTTGAGGGCGACGCCCGCTGCCCCGGGGCTCCCCAGCCGGTTGGCCTGAATGACCGGCACGAGTTCGAAGGGAATGCCCAGCTCGTCGCAAAGCCAGATGTTACGTGTCGCGCGCGAGCGATAGAGCCCGTAGATCTTGAGCATGGGGTTCCCTCTGTCTGGAGAATGACCCCACGCTTTTCGCACGCCGCGCGACTATGGAGAAGTCGCGAGGCCATCGATTTCGGAATGCCTTTCCCTATTCCGCAGCAACGCGCGCCGGCTTCGGGTCGCGCAGCATGGCGAGCAGCGAGGCTTCCTTGAGCTTGGCCTTCTCGTAGTTGGCGTGCTTGACGTGGCCGAAGCCGCGGATCTCCTCCGGAAGCCGCGCAAGCGCCATGGCCACTGCGTGCGTATCCTTCGAAAGCCGCCGCTCGACCTCGCCGAGCATGGCCTCGTAGTCTAGGATCATCTGCCGCTCGAGGCGGCGCTCGGCCGTCATGCCGAAGACATCCCAGCGCGTGCCGCGCAGCTTCTTGCCTTTCGCGAGGAAGCCGAACACCGGCATCATCCAGGCCCCCAGGCTGATCTTACGCGGATGGCCAGTCACCTTGTCCTTGAAGAACCACGAGAGCACCGGCGGCGCGAGGTGGAACTCGAGCTTGTGCTGACCGTCGAAGGCGGTCTTGATCGCCTCGGCAAGCCGCCCGTCCGACTGGAGACGCGCGACCTCGTACTCGTCCTTGTAGGAGAGCAGCTTGTAGTAACCCCAGGCCACGGCCTCCGCGAGACCAGTCGAGCCCGGCACCTTCTCCGCCTCGAGCTTCGCGAAGCGCTCCACCATGTCGCTGAAGCGCTTGGCGTACGCGGCATCCTGGTAGTCCGTGAGGAATTTCACGCGCGTTGCCGTGACATCGGCGAGCGTTGGCGCCGTCTTGGCGACGCGCGGCTTCACGATGCGCTCGATGGCCTTCATGTCGTGCGCAGCGAGACGACCGAAGCGGAAGGCCGAGCGGTTCATCTCGATTGCCGCGCCATTGAGCTCGATGGCCTTCTCGATGGCCTCGGCTGCAACCGGAACCTTGCCGAGCTGATAGGCATAGCCGAGCATGAACATGTTCGATGCGATAGAATCGGCGAACAGCTTCACCGCGAGATCGTGCGCATCGAGCGTCACGACCATGCCTTTGCGCACGCGCTCCTCGATCGATCGCAGCAACGCTTGCCCTGGCACTTTGAGATCCGGCGCCCGCGTGAATTCGGCAACTGGCATCTCGTGCGTCGACACGATTACGGCAGTGTGGTCAGGACGAACCGTCTCCAGCACCTTGTTCGAGCCGGTGACGACGAGATCGCAGCCGATGACGAGATCACTCGCCGCCGTGCCGATGCGGATCGCGTGGATATCGTCGGCATTCTTCGCCACGCGGATATGACAGGCGACCGCGCCGCCCTTCTGCGCGAGGCCGGTCATGTCGATCGAGCCGAAGCCCTTGCCGTCGATGTGCGCGGCTTGGCCGAGCACCGCCGAGATCGTCACGACGCCTGTGCCGCCGACACCCGTCACGATGATCGTGTAGGGCTTGTCGAGATCCGGCTGCGTCGGCTCGGGCAGGCTCGCGAGCATGGTCGTAAGACCACCGTCACCCGCCGCACCCTTGGGCTTCCTCGGCACCGCGCCGTGCACGGTTACGAAGCTCGGGCAGAAACCGTTGATGCAGGAGAAATCCTTGTTGCAGGTCGACTGGTCGATGGCGCGCTTGGTACCAAGCTCGGTCTCGAGCGGCACGACAGCAACGCAGTTCGACTTCACGCCGCAGTCACCGCAGCCCTCGCAGACCGCAGGATTGATGAACGCGCGCTTCACCGGATCGGGGAACGCACCGCGCTTCCTGCGGCGCCGCTTCTCGGCCGCACATGTCTGGTCGTAGATGAGCGCCGTGACGCCATCGATCTCGGCCAGCTCCTTCTGCACCTTCATCAGATCGCGACGGTGATAGACGGGCGTGCCCGCCGGCAAGAAACCGGACGGATACTTGTGCGGCTCATCCGTCACGACGACGAGCTTCTTGACGCCTTCGGCCAGCACCTGCGCGGCGATGCGCCCGACGGTCGTGCCACTCTCCAGCGACTGTCCGCCCGTCATGGCGACCGCATCGTTGTAGAGGATCTTGTACGTCATGTTCACGTTGGCCGCGACCGCCGCCCGGATCGCGAGGCTGCCCGAGTGCAGGTACGTGCCGTCGCCGAGGTTCTGGAAGACGTGCTTGCGCTTGGAGAACGGCGCTTCGCCGACCCAGTTCACGCCCTCGCCACCCATATGGGTGAAGCCTTCGGTCTTACGGTCCATCCACTGCGCCATGTAGTGGCAGCCAATGCCCGCATAGGCGCGCGAGCCCTCGGGTACGACCGTCGATGAGTTGTGCGGGCAGCCCGGGCAGAAATACGGGATACGTGTCGCCGCCTCGGTGCCGAGCGCTTTGTTGCCGCGCAGCTTCTTCAAGCCGTCGACGCGCGTGCGAACACCGTCGTCATTGCACCCCATGCGGATCATGCGCTCGCCGAGTTCCAGCGCGATCTGGGTCGGCTCCAACGCGCCCTTGGCCGGGAACAGCCACTGCTCGTTCTCGTCCTTCTTGCCGAGCACGCGCGGACGGTTCGGCAGATCGTAGAGCTGCTCCTTGATCTGCGTCTCGATGAGCGAACGCTTCTCCTCGACGACGAGGATGAGATTGAGCCCCTCGGCGAATTTCTTCACGCCCTCCGACTCGAGCGGCCAGGGCATGCCGACCTTGTACAGGCGCAAGCCGAGCTGATTGGCCTTGATCTCATCGATGCCGAGCTCCTCCATGGCGGCGCGCACATCGAGGTAGCTCTTGCCGGTCGTGATGATGCCGATCTTGGGATCGGGCCCGCCGCTCGTGACGATGCGATCGAGCTTGTTGGCGCGCGCGAAGGCGAGGATGGCGCCGCGCTTGTAGTCGTGGAGTCGTGGTTGCTTTTCGAGCGCCTGATCGCCGACGCGGATGTTCAGGCCGCCCGGCGGCATGATGAAATCGTCGGGGATCTTGAGCTGCACGCGGTCGAGGTGGCCGTCCACGGTCGCGGTGGACTCGATGTTGTCCTTGACGCACTTGATGCCGACCCACACGCCCGCGAAACGCGAGAGCGCGATGCCGAGAAGGCCGTAGTCGAGAATTTCCTGCACGCCCGCCGGGTTCAGCACCGGGATCATGGCATCGACCATCGCGAACTCCGACTGGTGCGCCGAGGTCGAGCTTTCGCAGGTGTGGTCATCGCCGAGCAGCGCCAGCACGCCGCCATTCTTCGAGGTGCCGGAGTGGTTGGCATGGCGGAAGACGTCGCCCGTGCGATCGACGCCGGGGCCCTTGCCGTACCAGATGCCGAATACGCCGTCGTACTTGCCCTCGCCGCGCATCTCCGCCTGCTGCGTGCCCCAGATGGCGGTCGCGGCGATGTCCTCGTTCAGGCCTGCATTGAAGACGACGTTGTACTTCGAGAGCAGCTTGCGCGAGCGCAGCATGGCTCCCTCGAGGCCGGCGATCGGCGAACCGCGATAGCCGCTGACGTACCCACCTGTAGTTAGCCCCGCCTGCTTGTCGCGGGCCTGCTGCATCATGACGAGCCGGACGATCGCCTGCGCACCCGTCAGAAGCTGATGGGTGTCGTTCAGATCGAACTTGTCGTCGAGTGTCGGGCTGCTCTTGACCATGAAGATCACCTTTTGGGCAGCGGCCCCGTCCTAACAAACGCATGACGGCGCGGGCGGGTGCATCGGCACATATCGCCCGGACAGCGGGCGATGCATTGGTCAGCAATGCTGACATAGTTTTTAACCTGGATCAAATGTCGCAATCAGCAGGCCCGCATTCAAGGACGAACAGCCTGCGAGCCACGCAATCCTGACGTTCTTTTCATCATCTCGCGCTGCAAAACGGAAAAGCCGCCGAGCGTCCCGGCGGCTTCTCACTTCACGCCATCCCTGTCGCGGGCGCCTACTTCTTGCCAGGGCGCTGCGTCAATGCCGATGCCGCCGCCGTCTTGGCTTCCTTGCTGGCCTTGGGGTCCTTCAGGACCTTGGCTGCCGCACTGGCCGCCTTGGCGCTGGTGACTTCCTTGCTCTTGCTCTGCGTCAGCGTCGAGGCCGCCGCTGTCTTGGCGTCCTTGCTCGCCTTGGGGTCCTTCAGGACCTTGGCTGCTGCCGCGGCCGCCTTGCTGCCGGAACTTTCGCTTTTCGGTTTCGCTGCCATTTTCAATTCCCTCCAGGGATCGGCCAACGTGCCCATTGACGATTCCATCAGTAAACGAATTCGCTGCCGTTCGTAATGGGTGTCAACTGTGCTCGCGCTCGATTTCCGCACTCGTTTTCGGCCCTCCCGGCACAAGCGCCATCGCACCGACGGCGCACACCGAATGCACCTGCCAATTGACAGCGGGCGCGCGCCCGCGCCAAAAGCGGCCGACCCGATCAACGCGCGTCACGCCGAGGAGCCGCACAATGTCGACCGCCGACCTGCAATCCACGATCGATGCTGCCTGGGAGGCGCGCGACGGCGTCAATGCCCAGACCAAGGGCACCGTGCGCGATGCCGTCGAAACCGCGCTCGACATGCTCGACAAGGGGACGGCGCGGACGGCCGAGAAGAAGGGTGAGGACTGGGTCGTCAATCAGTGGCTGAAGAAGGCGGTTCTGCTGTCCTTCCGCCTCAATGACATGGGGATGATCTCGGGCGCGCCCGGCGGCGCGAGCTGGTGGGACAAGGTCCCGTCCAAGTTCGCCGGCATGGGGCCCGATGAATTCAAGAAAGCCGCGTTCCGCGCGGTTCCCGGTGCCGTCGTGCGCCGCGGCGCCTACATCGCCCCGAACGTCGTGCTCATGCCGTCCTTCGTGAACCTCGGCGCCTATGTCGGCGAGCGCACGATGGTCGACACATGGGCGACGGTCGGCGCGTGCGCCCAGATCGGCAAGGACGTCCATCTCTCGGGCGGTGTCGGCATCGGTGGCGTCCTTGAACCACTCCAGGCCAACCCCGTCATCATCGAGGACAACTGCTTCGTCGGCGCGCGGTCGGAGGTCGTCGAGGGCGTGATCGTCGGCGAGGGCTCGGTACTATCGATGGGCGTGTTCATCTCCGCCACGACGAAGATCGTGGACCGTAGCACTGGCCAGATCCATATCGGCAAGGTGCCGCCCTACTCGGTCGTCGTGCCGGGCACGCTTCCGGGCCTGCCGCTGCCGAACGGCATGACAGGCCCCGGCCTCTACTGTGCCGTCATCGTCAAAACCGTCGACGCGCAGACGCGCTCGAAGACGAGCATCAACGACCTGCTGCGCGACTGATCGCGGCTTTCGGGCTTACTTCTTCTTGGGAGCGGCGGGCGCCTTTTTCTCGGCCGCCGCTTCCTTGCCCGCCGGGGCGTCCTCCGCCAGATAGGCCTGGATGGCCTCCCGGATCTTGACCTTCTGCTCGTCGCTGCATTTCGTCTCGCCCGGCTTGATGGGCTCGAGGAAGACCTTGAGCTCGCCCGCCTTCTCCTCGACCCTGAGCTTGCCGGCAACGGCATGGATCGTCATGCGGTGCAGCGTCGTGATGTACAGGAGCTGCTGGTCGGTCCATTTCTTCTTGGTCAGCTCCCGCCGCATCAGCGTGTCGTAATTGGCCTGCTGCTCGTCCCACAGCTCGCAAACCTGCGCCTGGGCAGAATTGTAGCCCACGCGGATAATCTCGCGCCCATTGTCTCCCGGCACCATATTCCCGTCGCGTTTCGACTTATCGACCTCGATGACTTTGCCTTCCGGTGTCGTGAACTTGGCCGGCAGGATCTGCCACGCATACTCCATCAGCGTGTTCACGGACTTGTCGCTGAGCTTGCCCTGGGCCTGTGCCTCGGCGCCGCTGGCCAGCGCCGCACAGGCGACTATCCCGGCAAGCGCACCCTTGAATGTCGTCGACGCCATTCTCATTACCTCAGCCCCTCGATAGCCGCCGCTCGCGCCACAACGCCTGCCTCGCGGATACGGCAGCATTGTCCACCTTCCCGGGCGCCGCTGCGCCGGGATCAGCCCCCGATAGCGAAGCGCATCGCTCGGCTGCAAGTTGGGCAAACTTATGGCGACTTTCGCGCTCGTCCTTTGCCCTGTGCCAAAGCGGCTACAACGCCACGCAGCGTGCGCACTTCTTGCTCGGTCGCCTCCATCCGGGCAAGCATGGATCTGATGTTACGCACCATTGTCTGGCGCTTCTCGGGCGGCTTGAAAAATCCAAGCCGCTCAAGCTCATGCTCGAGGTGCTCGTAGAGGCCGAGAAGCTCGTCCTTGGTCGCCGGCCGGCTCGCGCCAACATTCAGTCCGGTCGCAAGCGGCGTCTCATATGTCGTTACCCGCCCAAGGCTCGCGCGCTCGTGCTGGCGCATCCATTCGTAGCCGATCAGCAGCACGGCCTGGGCCAGATTGAGCGAGGCGAATCGGGCATTTACCGGGATCATGACGACCGCGTCGCAGACCGCCACCTCGTCCGTCTCGAGGCCATTTCGCTCGCGCCCGAAGAGGATGCCGCAGCGCTGGCCCGCGGCCGTCCGCGTCCGCATTTCGTTCACGAGCTGTTCAGGTGTGAGCACGGGCTTGCGCAAGTCGCGCTGACGCGCGGTCGTGGCCGCCACCCAGTTCAGATCGCCGATCGCGTCCGGCAGGCCCTCATAGGCGACACCGTCATCGACGACATAGTTGGCGCCCGACGCTGCGATCCGCGCCTTCTCGTTCGGCCACCCGTCGCGAGGGGCGATCAGGCGCAGCTCATCGAGTCCCGTATTGGCCATGGCCCGCGCGACCATGCCGATGTTGTCGGCAAGCTGCGGCTCCATGAGCAGAATGGCCGGCGCCTCGCCGCCCGAGAATGCCGAACCCTTGATATGAGCCCGCCGGATCCCGTGGCGGAGCTTGCGGATCACGCGACGCGCCCAGAACCAGTAGCTCTCACCTGCCCAGTCGCGCGCCAGTGCTTCGAGCGAGATCGCTGTGGCGACCGCCTCGCCTGGCCCCTCGATCCTCACCGCGCCATCGCCGATGACGATCTCGCGGTGGCGCCGAGCCAGCGCATCGAACGATCCGATGCCGTCCACTTCAGTCCGGCGCTTGCAGCCGGGGCAAGTTGCATCGTCCCCTTCGCACTTGAGCTCGGCGCAATAGACGAGCACGGGCTCGAGGCTCTCGCGGTCGAGCCCCTCGATGGCCAGCTCGGCAAGGCCCTGGTCGATGGTGCGCTCGTGAACTGTTGCGACGATCTCGGCGATGGGTCGCCCGACCGGCTCGAGTATCGGCACAAGCCTTCCGCTACGCTTCTCGATCGCGACACCGACGGGCAATGTGGTTCGTCTCCTTGACCTGCTGAGGTCTGATTTTGGCGAAACGAGCTTATAGCGGCTTGTTCGCGCGGGCGCACAGGCTATCAGGGCTCCAGAACGGCCTTGATCGTGAGCGCGGCGTCCCCTATAGGAGGCGGCGAGCGCTGCCCCGTTCGTCTAGCGGTTAGGACGTCAGCCTCTCACGTTGAAAACAGGGGTTCGATTCCCCTACGGGGCGCCAGACCAGCCATAAGCCATTGATGTTCCAGAACCCCTTGTAATCCAAGGGCTTCCTTAACTCGACTGCTACGAATTTCTGCTACGTAGCACGAGTATGAGCGCCATGGCCAAATTCCCCTATCTGACGCCACGCAAGGGCAGCCGCAATCTGTATTACAAGCGGGATGTCGATCCCTCGCTTGCGGCTGACGGACGACCGAAGCAGATCTGGCGCTCACTGAAGACTCCAGACCGCAAGAAGGCTGAGAAGGCTTATGCCGCCCAGCACGCCGAAATCGAACTGTTGCTCGAGCAGTGGCGGGATGAGGACGAGCAGTCCGCGTCGTCTTCTGGCAAACCTATCGCAGCACCCAGCGGCCCAGAGTTGCCTATCGCACCTTTGACTCCCGCGCTTCTCCGGCGCCTCGCCGATCAGCACTACTCTAGAGTCTTTGAAGCTGATTTCAGATGGCGTGGAGATCTCTGGAAGGCGGCAGAGGCCGACGCCGACGCGTTCTGGCGTGGCGAGATCATCGAACATCCTGTCGACGATTCCGTCGTGCTGCGTGGGCATGAGTTCAGCTACTACGCCTTCCTTATGGGAGAAGCGCATCTCTTGGACGTCTTCCAGTATTGTGTCTTTAGAGCACAAAAGGCACGTCTGCAGGGGCTGAGGCAGAAATACAAGCTAGGCGACAGCCGGGGCTTCGACGACGTCGCCCAAACGCTCCTGAAAGACAAACATCTGTGTTTAGACGATTTTGCCCGCTTGAAGCGCGAGCTGATGCAGGTCGAGATCAAAGTGCTTGAGGATCTTCTGGCGGATGACGAGGCACGCCTCGATCAGCTTTCCGCCGAAATGCCGACAGGAAATCCTCATACCAGCTCGCCAACGGTCCCCGGCGAGTTGATGTCGACCCTCATAGAAAAGTATTTGGGAGATACCGCTGCCGACAAGAGCTGGCCACGTAAAACCGTCATACGCAAGCGCAGTGAATTGCGAGAGTTCATTGAGATCGTCGGGGACAAGCCGGTCAACACATACGGACATGAGAGCGGCGTGCGGTTTCTTGATATCCAGCGATCTCTGCCGAGGAACCGTCAGGTATCGCCTTTCAAAGGCTTGTCGCTGGTTGCTGCCGCAAACAAGGCCAGCCAATCGATCTCGGCGGGCTCAATGGCCGAGTTCTTGAATCCAATTACGATCAACGACAAAATTGGCACTGTCTCGGTCTTCTTCAAATGGGCCCACAAGCGCGACCCGAGCGTGATCAATCCCGTATTGGGTTTGCGCATCGAGCTATCGAAGAGGGGCAGAACACCGAGCAAACGTAAGCCTTGGAACATTGAAGAACTCAACCGATTGTTTCGTGCTCCCGTGTATGTCGGTTGCAAATCAGAGACGAAGTGGGCTGAACCTGGCACTGAAATATTTGACAAGTCGGCCAAGTTTTGGGTGCCTCTTATCGGTCTCTACACTGGCATGAGGCTCGGTGAAATTATTCAGCTGCAGGTTGCCGATGTTAGGTCCGTGGAGGGGATACAATTTTTCGACGTGACCCCAGTTTCGGAGATCGAAGCGGACGATAGCGATCTGAAGTCGTTGAAGACGGCTTCGAGCAGGCGTGGCATTCCAATTCACCAGATGCTCTTCGACATAGGTTTTGGATCGTTTCTTGAATACCGAGTCAATTCCGGCGCCAGTCGACTATTTCCTGACTATGTTAGGGCGAAGGACGATGGCTCCTGGTCGAAGCACTTCTCGAAGCATTTCACACGATTCAAGAACGCAACGGGACTTAGCCGGATGGGCGTCGATTTTCATAGCTTCCGTCACAACATGGAAGACGCACTACGTAATGCCAGCGTACCTAAGGATGTTCGCGATGCCATCCAAGGGCATGGCGAAAATGGCGTCTCCGGCGAGTACGGATCCGGCTACTACGTGGAAACGCTAAATGCCGCGATCCAGAAGGTAGTTTACCGAGGGCTCGATCTCAGCCACCTGTTTCCACCACGCTCCGTTTCTTAGGAGGCAGGAGTCGCTCGCCTCAGGCTGCGCCTCACGTGGTCACGCTCCTTACCAGCGACATAACGGTGGTTAGTAAGTCCGGGAACCAGGCGTCGGGTCTTCCTCACGTTCCGAGTGCGTGACAAGAACGGCAGCTATCGAAGGCATAGGAGAAGGGATCAGCTGAGCCCCAAACCGTCGCTCGTGACCCTAAGCGGACTTCGGAGCAGTCATCTTGCCGAACTCGCTTATCGTCACGAGGTAGCGAGAGCGGACATTTGGCGAGTGCGCATCTTGCGCGCTACGAGATCTGCACCTCGGTCATCATACCTGTCGCCATGTGATAGAGGTGATGACAATGCAGGAACCAGGAGCCCCTGTGAAGTGCATCAAAGGCAATCGTTACGGGCGCGTGCGCCGGTACGATGACGGTATCGCGGACTGGGCCTGGGAAGCGGCGGCCGCCAACCGCGACGACCTGGAAGTGATGTCCATGCAGGTGCATTGGATGCATCATCGAGGTGGGATTCATAAACGTGATCTCGACCCGGTCGCCCTGGCGAGCCTTGAATGGCTCGTGCTCGCCGTGGATGCTCCCGTTGATTGTCCAGCGATAGCCAGGCTCCTCGCCGAGCATTGCAACGAACGATGACTGCGATCGCATGATCGGGAGCGGCGTCGCCGCACGGAGGTCAGACTCGAACGTAAGATCGAGGAACCCTTCCTTCTGCGTTGCCGCCGTCGCGCGCCGCGCGACATTGGCGCCTGCAGTGGCCAGGATGATGCCGGTGAGGAACGTCGAGTCCTCGACCTGAGCCAGCACAGAGAAGGCGCCTCCCTCGCGCGGGATCTCGACAGCAAGATCTATGCGCTGACCCTGGGCGAGCGGATACGTCGCTCGCTGCACAGACTGGCAGGGCGTGCCGTCGACGGCCACCGCGCGGCTCGTTAGTCCGGGGGTCGAGATGACGAATGCCGTTGCGGTACCGCCATTGATGATGCGGAGGCGCACGCGACCACCCTTCTCGACCTTGACGATCTGCGGGTCGTCCAGCGTGCGCTCGTTGGCGAGATAGGCGTCATAGCGGACATCATTGGCATGTGTCACGCCCATCATATGTCCGCTGCGCCCGCCGCCGTGGCCGCTCATGCCATGCAGAGCGTGGCCACCCATAACATGCCCGCGTCTATGCCCACCATGCATCGGCGGCGAAGCGTGGCGTGATGGCCCGGCCATTGGTGCAGCTTGCGCGCCGTGGCCGGCGTGGGCATCTGAGCCGCCGAGCTCGGCAAGGATCTCCTGCGGTGAGCGGAATGCAAAATCGTGAAGCATGATCACGACTTCCTGGACGTCGCCGGCATCCTTCTCGCGGGTCACCATTGGGGCGGCGAGCAATTGCTGCTCGGAGAGGGTGTGCGAATGCATCCAATGCGTGCCGGGGGTCAGCTCGAAGTCGTGCAGGTCGGTTTGATTGGGAGCCAACGCGCCGCCGTCAGGCCGCGCTCTGTCCTGGCCGGCGGGCGCGTTCACCTGCCCGTGCCAGTGCATCTGCAGCGGCTCATTGGAGGCATTGAGGAGTGCGCCGGAGAGGCGATCGCCTTCGCGCGCGAATATTCCGCTCGTTCCGCCCGGACCTTCGATTTGAAAGACCTTGGCAGCTTTGCCGTTCACCTCGAGCGTCCGAGTGCCAACCTTGAGCACGGGACTGGTCGCGTGAGCCCGGCCGAATGGAATTCCTGCAAGGAGCGCGCCGCCTGCAAGAGCGGTTGATTTGAGAAAAGTACGACGGTCGAGAAGCGGCAAATTCTGATCTCGATGGTGGCTCATGGTCGTGTTCCCATTCTTGGTGAAGCGCGTCAGAACTTGCCCTGTGCGGAGGAGCCATCCGGGGCCGTGAGTTGCACGACCCCCTTGATGCCCCGCTTGACCGGCACCGGTGCCGTGCCGACGAGCTTCGATCCTTCAGAAGCAGCGAGCGCGAAGCGCTGTGACTTCCCATCGATGATGAAAATGGCTGTGGCCTTGAAACCTGCGGCAGCGATCGGCTTGTCATCAGCGTCGCTCAGATAGACGATCACATTCGATGTGCCGTCGACGACAAGCTCCGCGTGGTACTTTCCGGCGTCGACGCGCCAGCCGCCATGCCGGCCCTTGGCGGCCTCATGTGCGACGGCCAGCGCTGGCGCGAATGGAGCGAGGATCAATACAGCAATGGCGATGCGGCGGCAGAGAAGCATTGTGCGAACTCCTGGGTTCATCGAATCAATAGGCTATCGCGGGACGCGCCTCTGAAGTCCCCTCGGCGGTTGACCGATCTCCCGCGCGCGCGTGCGCGACTAGGCGCTCGAGAGGCTTCTCGCCATAGCGCAGGAACATCACGGGCGTGAGCAGAGCGTCGAGTAGCGTGGCGCTCACGAGGCCACCGAAGATCGTGATTGCGACGGGATAGAGGATCTCTTTGCCAGGTGCGTGCGCATCGATCATTAGAGGAAGCAGCGCCACGCCTGCCGAGAGAGCGGTCATGAGGACCGGCGTCATGCGCTCAAGACTCCCGCGCATCACCAGATCTGGACCGAAGGGCATGCGGTCTTGAATGGCGAGGTTGATATAGTGGCTGATCTTCAGGATGCCGTTGCGGGTCGCGATGCCCGTGAGCGTGATGAAGCCGATCATGCTTGCGACCGACAGCGGTTGGCCGGCCCACCAGAGCGCAATCACTGAGCCAATGAGGGCCAGGGGCACGCTTCCCATGATGATCAGGACGAACAGGACCGAGCGATAGCGGCTGTAGAGCAGGGCAAACACCATCGCGAGGGAGATGAGTGAAAGCAGGCCAATCGTGCGCATGCTCTCTTCCTGCGCCTGGAAGGTGCCCTCGAGGCTGGCGAAGAATCCCGACGGCAGATTGACTGCTGCGACCTCGCGGCGGATGTCGGCAACGATCGCCGCCATATCGCGTGCACCATCGGAGTTGGCCAGAACGACGATGCGGCGCCGCGTATCCTCGCGGAGAATCTGGTTCGGTCCGTCCGCTTCCTTGACCTCGGCTACTTGTCGGAGCGGCACCCAACCCGAAGGTGTCTCGATCAAGAGGTCGGCGAGCCCCTGCGTGGTGCGCGCGCGATCATTCAAGCGCACGACCAGATCAAAACGACGGTTGCCATCGACGAGGCGCGAGACGAGGCGCCCGTTGGACAGGCGCTCGAGCTGCTCGGTGATCTGAGCGGGCTGAAGGCCGTAGAGCGCGGCTTTGCGATAGTCCACGCTGATCTCGAGCTGGGGAATGCGCACCTGGCGCTCCACTTGGAGATCGACCAGACCCGGAACCTTGGCGAGACGCTCGCGCAGTGCTTCGGCGAGGCTGCGGAGCGTGTCGAGGTCTTCGCCGAATATCTTGAGCGCGATCTCCGCGCGGACGCCCGAGAGCATGTGATCCAGGCGGTGCGATATCGGCTGGCCGACATTGGTCGAGACGGGGAGCACGGCCAAGCGCGCGCGAATGTCATTGATGATTTCGATCTTCGTCCGCCCCGAGGGCTTGAGATCGACCTCGATTTCTGAGGAGTGCACCCCTTCTGCGTGCTCGTCGAGTTCGGCGCGGCCCGTCCGCCGGGCGACCAGCTTGGCCTCTGGAACCTCCAGGATGAGCTTCTCGGCAATGAAGCCGACCCGGTGGCTTTCCGCGAGAGAGATACCCGGCTGGAACAGCAGGTTTATCGTCAGCGTGCCTTCATTGAAGGGAGGCAGGAACGCGCGAGGCAATGCGGACGCCGCCGCGATGGCGATCACCACGGCCGCGACGGAAGCCGTCATCAGTGTGCGCGCATGGCGGAACGCCCAGGTGAGCGCGGACCGGTTGGCACGCTTCAGGGTGCGCACGAGCGGGCTCTCGCGCTCGTCGAGGCGCTTGAGGCTTGGCAGCAGGTAGTAAGCCATCACCGGCGTCAGGGTGATGGAGACGACAAGGCTGACGAGGATCGAAGTGATGTAGGCCTGCCCGAGCGGCGCGAAGAGGCGCCCCTCAATGCCTGATAGGGCAAAGAGCGGCACGAAGACCAGGACGATGATCATCGTCGCGTAGACGATGCCGGAGCGCACTTCCTGGCTCGCCGATACGACGACGTCGAAAGTTGAGCGCGGGTTACCGAGCTCCCTGTTCTCACGAAGGCGACGAAAGATGTTCTCGACGTCGACCACGGCATCATCAACTAGCTCGCCGATTGCGATCGCAATGCCGCCGAGCGTCATCGTGTTGATGGAGAGCCCGAAGATGTGAAAGACAATGGCCGTCGTCAGAATCGAAACGGGAATGGCCGTAAGGGAGATGAAGGTCGTGCGGAAGTTGAGAAGGAACAGGAACAGGACGATTGCGACGACGGCGATCGCCTCGAGAAGTACCTTCTGAACATTGCCGATGGATGTCTCGATGAAATTCGCCTGACGGAACACAACCGTGTCGACCTTGATGCCTTGCGGCATGGTCTGATTGAGCTCCTTCATCGCCTTCTCGACGAGCGCTGAGAGCTTGATGGTGTCGATCGCGGGCTGCTTTTCGACAGAGACAATGACGGCAGGACCGCCCAAGAACCCAGCATCGCCCCGCTTCAGCCGCGCACCGTAGCTCACCTCGGCAATCTGATGCAGATAGACGGAGCGTCCGCCCTCGGCGCGCACGACAACGTCCTTGAGATGCTCGAGCTTGAGCGTCCGACCAATATTGCGGATGAGAAATTCGCGATTGTATTGGTCCGTAAAGCCGCCGCCGGTGTTCGTGCCGAACTGCTCAAGAGCGCGTTCCAGATCCGCGAGCGAGATGCCAAGTGCGCGCATGGCCGGTGGATTGGGCGCCACGCGGTATTGGCGGACCTCACCACCAATGGGCGTAACCTGAGCCACGCCGGGAATCGTCAGGAGACGTGGGCGAACGACGAAGTCGGCGATCTCGCGCAACTCCATCGGGCTCGCCGTCTCCGAGGTCATCGCGAACATTAGGATCTGGCCCATGATCGAATTGATCGGGCCCATCTGAGGAGCAACATTCGCCGGAAGCTGGGCTCGAACGAGCCCAAGGCGCTCGGCGACCTGCTGGCGATTGCGGTAGATGTCCGTTCCCCACTCGAACTCGACATAGACGATCGAGAGCCCGATCCCGGAGACCGATCGCACACGCGAGACACCGGGGAGACCGTTCATCTGGGTCTCTAGGGGGAACGTGACCAGCTGCTCGACCTCGGCGGGGGCAAGGCCCTCAGCTTCCGACATGATGGTGACGGTCGGTCGATTGAGATCGGGAAACACGTCGACCGGCAGCCGGCTCAGCGTGAATGCACCATAAATCACAAGGACGACCGAGAGCGTAAGCACCAGCAATCGGTTACGCAGCGATTGGGTGACAAGAAATGTGAACATTGCGCGAGCCTCAGCGGATCTGATTGAGCAGCTCGGCGCCCTGCGTGACGATGCGGCGACCAACTTCGAGCCCGGCGACGACAAGCACGTGTGCGCCGTCGAGGGGCTCGACGCGCACCTCGCGTATGACGAAGCGTTCCGCATTCGTGTGATCGTAGACGATGCTCTGGCCGTTCGCGCCACGGAGCACGGCTTCGCGAGGCAGCGCGATGCCGCGCCGCTCTTCCAGTATCGAGGCTAATACAGTGACGAACTGCCCTGCACGGAGGCCGGCCGTATTTCCCTTGATCGCGAACTGATGCGGAACGGCTTGATTGCGATCGGCAAAGCCAGTGCCGAGGTATTCAAGATCGAGCGTGCGGCCGTCAGCCAGCAGGCCCTTGGCAGCGCCGTTCGTCGCGTGTGCCTCGTAGCTGAGCGCCTCGATCCAGAGCACGCTCGGGTCGATGATCTGGAAGATCACGGAGTTCGGCTCCGCCATCTGCCCCGTAATGGCATTCGATGACGCGATAATTCCGTCGACGGGAGCGACGAGTGCTTCAGCCTGCAACTGCACACGGTCGAGATTGGCTCGCCGCGTGCGCAGGCCGCGGAGCTCCAGCTCGGCGTCCTCGAGCTGGCTTTTTGCAATGACCTGCTCGATTGTCCGTAGCCGCTCGACCTTCCGCGCGATGAGCGAAATCTGCTGATCGAGCTCGCGCGCCTGCTGCTGCTGGACGGTCGCGTCGGCAAGCGGCAGCGGCGGGCGCACATAGGCGAGAACGTCACCGGTCTTTACCGCCGTACCGAGCGGCTTGAAGCCACCTTCGGGCGGCGAGAGCCGACCGCCGACCGAGGCTTGCACGAGCCCGCTGGCATTCGGGCTCGGGATGATCCGCCCCGGAAGCTCGATTGAGCGGCGATGGGCGCGCTCCTCGGTGAACTGCGTGCGAATGGCGAGGATGTGCTGCGTGGTCTTTGGTACGAATAGCGCGCCATCGGCGAACCGCTGGGCGATATCGCGTGGCGCGGCAACGGCTGGTGTGTCGGCACTAGCCGAATTCATGGGCATCAGGATTGCCGCAAGCGCTGCAATGGCGACTAGGCTTGCAGCCTTGCGACGGCGGCCCAGAAGAAATGTGACGAGCACTCCGGCCACGAATCCGACAATCACTGCCAGCCACAGCGAACGGCCGCCATTTCCAACGCGATCACGCAACTCCTGGGCGAACGCGCTGTTCGAGATCCATGAGCCGCCGCGGACCGTTACCGCGCTGGATGTCCCATCCGGAATTATCAGCGTCGTGGCGAGGATATCGACCGTGTGCTGTGCCGTGACCGTGATGGCGAGATCATATGAACCTGGAGTCATCAGGAACGAGGCATTCGCGGCGTAGACGCCGTTTCCCTTGTCGGCTGGCGCAAGCTGTCCGGCCGGTGTATCGATCTCGATCGCAGCGCCCGCGACGGGCGCGTTCGTGCGGAAGGTATCGAGATGGATCAGTAGGTCGCCGCCGCGGGCAATGACGACGACCTCGAAATCTGACGATGACGCCTCGGCGCGTGGCGCGATCGTGTTCGATATGGGCGGAGGCGGTGCGCCGTGATCGTGCCCCTCATGGGCATTGCCGACGCGCGCGACACCGATAACGGTGAGCGCTAGCGCCGCCGTCCAGCTGAGCATTGCAATCAAGCGAAGCATCGTGTCCTCGCGCCCGGAGCATCTGATGCCTGAGTTAGCCCGCGCCGCGTGACGCCGCGTTGCGCGTGCGTAACAAATTGTTTCAAGATACGGATTGGACGAGGAAAACTCGCCAGAGCGGGGGGCCTATGCACCCGCCGGGGATGACGTCACCGGCTGCGCCGAGCTCGCAGCGCTGGCAGCCTTCATGACCGGGCGAACGGGCAACCGGACTATTGCGCTCAGTCCACCTTCGGGGCGATTTCGCAAGGTCAGTGTGCCGCCGTCGGCCTCCAGATTGGTCTTTGCAATCGTCAGGCCGAGGCCGACGCCGCCGGTCTCGCTATTGCGCGATTCTTCCAATCGGACGAACGGCTCGACAACAACGGATAGTTGGTCCTCCGGTATACCCGGTCCGTTGTCGTCGATCGTGACATAGGCGTCGTTCCCCACGGCCTTGGTCGACACGGTCACTTGGGTCCCGAACCGCAGCGCATTAGCGACGAGGTTGGATAATGCGCGCTTCAGGGCAATGTGGCGCGCTTGGACGACAACTTGCGTGCCACTGACCAACACTGCGTCGTGTCCTGCATCCTTGGCATCATCGACAATCGTCTGCAGCAAAGCGCCAAGGTCAATGGCACGCTGCGGCTCGGAGGCGTCTTCTCCCCTGAGATACGAGAGCGTCGCGTCGATCATCTGCTCCATCTCCGCGATATCTGCAGACATCGCATGCTGCAGATCGAGGTTGGCCACGTCGGTCACCCGGAGCTTGAGGCGGGTGAGCGGCGTTCTCAGATCATGGGACACGGCTGCGAGAGACCGCGTGCGCCGCGAGATCAGACCGACGATCCTTCGACGCATCTCATTGAACGCGACCGCAAGCTGCCGCACTTCCAGTGGGCCGCGTTCGGGCACCTCAGACTTGGGATTATCGGGAGACAATACCGTTACGGCCTCAGCCATGCTGCGCAATGGCCGGGTAAGCCACCGCGCCACGAGCAGCGACAAGAGGACCACACCGATTGCCATGAGGCTGGTCGACAGCAGTGTTCCATGCCGCCCGCCCCCGGTCGGCGACGCCGCAAACAAGCTCACGTTCAGCCACGAGCTGTCCGGCAGGCGGATCGACAGCACCGCAACATGGGCATCCGTGCTCGTGCCGACCAAGATGTCGTCCGGTCCGAGCTCCGGTGCCATTTCCCTGAGCCGCGACGTCAGACCGTGCCAAGCCTCAGCCCCCGGGCCGCCGGCCGCGGTTCCCCTCGCCTTGCTCCAGTGCGCGTCGATCGGACCGCTCGAGAAGTCGTGCGCCAAAGCTTCGCGCTGCGCTTCGGGCACGAACATCACGCTGCGCTTGATGGAGATCAGGCGTTCGGCCAGTCGGGACTCGTTGGCGAGAGTGAGCTCCCGATCCAATGCGTGCTCGTATGTCCATAGGCTGAGGATATGGACCAGCGTAATCCCGAGCAGGGATACGAGGATGAGTCGCGCAACCAGCGTATCGGATATCTTGATCATGCCCGTGTCACTGCCGGGACGAACATGTAGCCAGTGCCCCGAATAGTCTTGATCATGGCTTGGCCGTCCTCGCTGCTGTCGAGCTTCTTTCGGAGTCGGCTCACCTGGATATCGATCGCACGATCGAAACCTGTTGCAACCCTGTGCTTGGCGCTGTCCATGAGCATGTCCCGGCTCAGCGCGCGTTGAGGATAATCGAGGAATGTGAGGAGCAGCTCATATTCGCCCGTCGACAGATCGACGACGACGCCGTCCGGATTGATGAGCTCGCGGCGCCGTGTATCGAGCGACCAGCCTTCGAATTGCAGTCGATGGCCCGTGCCCTGCGGGGTGCCGACGGAACCTCGAGAACGGCGCAAAACGGCATTGATGCGCGCGAGAAGTTCGCGAGGATTGAACGGCTTTACCAGATAGTCATCGGCGCCGATCTCGAGGCCAACAATGCGGTCGGTATCTGCGCCAAGCGCCGTGAGCATGATGACGGGCAGCGCTGAGCTGGCGCGAATCTCACGGCAGAGATCGAGACCGTTCCCCCCTGGCAGCATGATGTCAAGAATGACGAGATCGATACCTGTGGCCTCGAGTATGCTCCGCATCTCGCGTCCGTCGCGAGCCATGGATACCCGATACCCATGCTCGCGCAGGAACTTTGCCGCAAGCTGGCGGATCTGAGCGTCGTCGTCGACGACCAGGATATGCGCCTGGGGCGCTCCGGGTGCCGGACCGGCGCGGTAGTCGGCTTTCGTCGTGGTCATCGCACAGTGAGAAAATGGGCTGTCGGCCCAAAAGCATACGCGCTTTCGCGTATCACGTCATTTCGGCCGTGTTTCAGATTGTTTCAGTCGCTAACCCGCTACGAGATCGCCGACACGACGTACGGCCGATCGCCGACCATCTCCTCCATAGAGGGGACGTGGCTAGCGCCGCCCTCCGAACCGCTCATCGCGGGGCTCGACGTCTGGTATTGGGATGCGAGCGCCGCTCTTGTCCGCACAAGCCTAACCACACTCAATGACTGCTCGTGGCCCAGCGCGTCACGAGCGAAATGGAGCCTCTTGGGTGGCGAGCGGACATTCCCATCGTCGCAGGACCGGGAGCAGTTGACCCTGGCTGTGTCAAAAGACTGAGCCATCTATGATTCCCGTGATGATTCGGCGGGGGGATCATGAAGAGGTTCGTGGAAGGACAGGATCGGGGTCAGTTGACGCTGCTGCCGGAGTGTCTCGAGGACTGGATCGGCGAAGACAATCCGGTGCGCGCGGTCGATGCCTTTGTCGACGCGCTGGATCTCGGCGAGATCGGTTTTGCGGGCGTGGAGCCGGCGGCGACGGGCCGGCCGAGCTATCATCCTTCGGTTCTGCTGAAGCTCTACATCTACGGCTACCTGAACCGCATCCAGTCGAGCCGGCGTCTCGAGCGCGAGGCGGGGCGCAATCTCGAAGTGCTGTGGCTCTTGAAGCGGCTCGCGCCCGATCACAAGACGATTGCCGACTTCCGCACCGACAACGGCGCGGCCCTGCGCAAGGTGTGCACGCGCTTCGTCGAACTCTGCCGCGAGATGGGCCTCCTTGCGACGGCGAGCGTCGCCATCGACGGTTCGAAGTTCAAGGCCGTCAACAACCGCGACAAGAACTTTACGGAAGGCAAGGTGGCACGCCGCTGGGCACAGCTGCAGGAGAGTGTCTCGCGCTATCTCTCTCAGCTCGACACGGCCGACCGGCGGCAGGAGCGCAGGCGGTGCTTCGCGCCGACAAGCTGGAGGCGGTCGCCGACCGCGGCTATTTCAACAGTACGGAGATCCTCGAGTGCCATGAGGCCGGGATTACGGTGACGTTACCCAAGCCCATGACCTCGGGCGCCAAGTCGGAAGGCCGCTTCGGCAAGCAGGACTTCGTCTACGTACCGAGTGAGGACATCTATCGCTGCCCGGCCGGCGAGCGTCTCACGTACCGCTACTCGAGCGAGGAGGAGGGCAAGGTCATGCGCATCCCAAAGCGATGCGAGTTCGCCGCGAGACGGTCGAGCATCCGTTCGGAACCATCAAGTCCCGCATGGGCGCGACACACTTCTTGTGCAAAACGCTGCCCAAGGTCGCCGCCGAGATGGCGCTGCACGTCCTCGCCTACAACATGACGCGTGTCATGAACATCATGGGTATCAAGCCACTCCTGGCGGCGATCAGGGCGTGAGACGGCCCCCTGCGCTGAGTTCGCGTCAGAGGCTCAAAATGGCTCCAGGGGCGCACTCAGGATTGCTTGTGAGCCGAAATCGCACGAAAATGCTCATGAACCCGATGCAGACGCTATCTGCTTGGTAGACCGCCAGCCGCAGACCCCTTCGTCGCGTTCTCACACAACCAAGACCCACAGCGGACGTCAGAGGTCAGGCCCCACCAGCAGATCGCTGCGGGTCTGCATCTGGCTGACGAGCTTGACCGAATGCTCGTAGGTGAAGCCATGTGGATCGTATAGAAGCCGAGGTGGCCTGCCATACGCGGGGACGGCGCGTTCGAGCAATACGCTTCCGAAACTCTTGCGCCTCGGCGGTAATACGGGCGGCCCACCGCGCTCTTGCCACCTGAAAACAAGGGTGGTCTCACTAGCACCCACCGAAACCGACCAATTAATCGCGACGTTGCCCCCACCTTGGCTCAATGCGCCATGCTTGACAGCATTGGTAGCTAGCTCGTGTACGATGAGAGCGAAGCCTTGTGCCAGGGTTGGAGTCAGATGCACCTGCGGACCTTCTATGCCTATCCGATCGCCAAAACTGCTCGTCACGGCGCGTACGATCTCGCTGAGAAATGTGCCGCGCCCGTCCCCCTCCATCAGTAGATCCTGGGCTGCGGCTAGGGCGTGAAGCCGAGATACGAATACATCCGGACCGTCTTCATCATCGCGAAGGCTGGCGCCCGCGATCGAAAGAATAACGGCGAGGAGATTCTTTGTCCGATGCTGGAGTTCGCGTGCCAGGAGCTCGTAGCGTTGCAACAACTCCCTGGCCTCGTACTGGCGACGGCGTGAGCGCAAACCGGCGCGCGCAACACTCGCGAGCGTCGGTGGATGGAACGGTCTCTCCACAAGAGAGACGTTACCCAAGGTGTCCTGAAGCTCTCGCGCCGAGCGATTGCGACTGGGTTCGTCAACTTTCCCCGTCAGCACAATGATCGGGAGATCGGACCACGCCGGCTGGGATTCGATCCAATGGTGGAGCAATTGTGCCGCGGTGCCGTCGATTACCTCATCGGTAAGGACCACGCACGCAGCGCCTTCGCGAATCTCGCGGATGAGATGGATGACACTGTGGCAAACTAACGTCGCGAGGCCTGCCCCGCTCAGCAGGCGGCTGGCGACATCCGCGTCGCGACGTCGTGCAGTCAGGATCAGGACGCGTTCGGAATCAGGCCCGCCGAGAGGCATTGCTACTCTTCCAATAGTCTTTGATTTCCTACGTACGTCGGAACTCCGCGAAGAACGCCTTGGAACCCGCGCAGAGCTGGCCCAACTTGTATGCCATGGCCAGTCACTTGGAATTCGCGGATTGTGTCCTCGTGCGGACCGGTTCGCTTTTTGATGACCGAAACCGCTCGTCGAACCCGGCCTTCAGCCTCGAAGTAGCGCATTAACACGACCGTGTCCGCCAAGTACGTGACGTCAACGGGCGACTTCATATCGTCGACGAGCCCGTGTTGAGCGACTGTAAGGAATGTGCTCACACCACGGCGGTTAAGGTACTGCAATAGCTCGTGAATATGGAGCAACAAAGCGTGCTCCTCGGGCATAGCAGCCTGATAGCCATTGAGGCTATCGATGACGACCATGCTCACACCGTGATCGTCGATGGTCCTTCGTACGCGATGGGTAAACTCGCCTGGTGATAGCTCAGCCGCATCAATCTGATCTAAGATGAGATCACCCATCTTCTGATGCGCCTCCAGATCAATGCCCATCCCCTTGGCACGGCGAAATGTGACGCTGAGTTCCTCGTCGAACACAAATACCGCGACCTTCTCGCCACGCCGCATCGCCGCCGATGCATATTGAAGGACAAAGACGGATTTGCCTGTGCCAGCCGGTCCGAGCACCAGGGTACTCGTTCCTTTGTCGACGCCGCCCCCCAGCAACTGATCGAGCTGGCTTATACCACTAGGCACCGGAACTTGCTGGGGTGTGCCTTTGTGCTCTAACGCTACGAGACGTGGAAAAATCTTGACGCCGCCGGTCTCGATAATGAAATCGTGGTAGCCGCCACGGAAAGCACGGCCTCGATATTTGGCAATCTTCATTCGGCGACGTTGAGCGCCATAGTTGGGTGACATCTCTTCCAGACAAATTACGCCGTGGGCTATACTGTGGACGGTCTTGTCGAGGGTGTCAGTCGTGAGATCGTCTAGCATCAAAACTGTGACGTTTCGACGTGCGAGAAAGTGCTTAAGCGCGAGGAGTTGCCGCCGATAGCGGAGAGACCCTTGGGCCAGCAGCCTGATTTCCGACAGGCTATCGAGTACGATGAGATCTGGGCGTGTTCGTTCGACAGCCTCGAGAATTTCTTTCACGGTCTCGCCCAGCTCAAGATCGGAGGCGTAGAGCAACGTCTGCTGCTCACCGGCGTCTAGCGAGCTTTCAGGGGGATGCAACTCGCATATCTCAATGGCTTCGCCCAAGGTCCAGCCGTGCGAAGTCGCCGTATTCAGCAGTTCCTGCTTGGTTTCCGAAAGCGTGACGTAGAGCGAACGCTGGCCACGCCGTTCGCCTTCAATCAGAAACCGGAGCGCGATGGTCGTCTTTCCAGAACCAGGTTTCCCTTCCAGCAAAAACAAGGAGCCTGCGGTCAGCCCTCCTGCCAATACGTCATCCAGGCCTTCCACTCCTGTGGCTACTAAGCCAGCCATTTGACGCTCCTAAAGCATTCCCCAAGATCGGTGGCGATTGAGAGGCCTACTGTAACTGAGCCTGCTATTACGCGGGACAAAGATCATCATCGTAAAACGACTGATCTAGAGACTGGTTCCACCGGCGAGGTACGGCATGACGAACACTGCCGTGGTGGGCTTCTACCCCGAGCAGCCATTCCTCCGCAGGATGTCTGTAATGTTCGATTGTTCGGAGCGACCGGGCCAATCCCCGCTTGGCAAAGTGCGGTTCGTCTAAACGCGGCCTGTCGTAGACCGCTGGGAAAGCAAAGTGGCGCCTCTAAACACAGCGCGCGTCCACGAGGGGCATCGCCCCAGGGTCGACGAGGCGTTTGGCCCTTGCGAGCGCTTCAGCGCGCTCCGGCATTGTCAGTCGGAGGAAACGATCGAGGGCCGTGCCGCTGACTTCATAGATGCCACAGCGCGCGCAATCGATGCGAATGCCATCAAGGTCGCCAGGTGTCTTGTCTTGGGCGACAGCCCCACACCCGCAACATTGCATGGGCTATACTCCTCCCTGATCTGCCGCCTCTTCCTGCCGCGTTCTCAACCAAGGCGTCGGCGCTAAAGCATACGAGGGAGCGACGCATTCCACCCGGACCGGCGCCGGACGGCGCGAAAGACGCCCTAGGGTCCACCAATCGCAGCGCACAAGCTGCAAGCGGCCGCCGCAGAAGACTGCGTCTAGCCGATCTCGATCCTGCGGGCCTTGGCCGCCTCGGCTTTAGGCAAGGTCACCGTGAGAACACCGTCCTTCATTTCGGCGCTGATGGCGCCCTGATCGATCTTATTGGACAGCGAAAAGGTGCGACGGTAGTGCCCGACGTTGTACTCCGTGTAGACGGGTTGCATTCCTTCGTATTTCGAGAAATCCACCCGCCCCTCGACAACCAGAACGCCGCCTTCGACGCTGACGTCGACATTGCTCTTGTTGACACCGGGCATCTCGAGAACAACACTCAGGGCGGCGTCGGCCTCGAAGATGTCGGCACCGGGGATATAGGTGCGTGCCGATACGGTCGGCTCCTGCTTCGCCTCGAGTGCACGCTTCTGTTGAACCTGCAGCTCTTGCGGTGACATGGCTCGCCTCCGGAAATGGCTCGGTCGGTCAACTAATGTGGATTGCGCGCGGTTTGTCGCTTTCGGCCCTCGGGATATGGAGGGCCAGTACGCCGTCGCAATACTCGGCCTTGATGCCGTCTGTGTCGATTTGCATGGGGACGGTGATTGTGCGGTCGAACGAACCGGTGAGCCGTTCGCGACGATGGACGCGGACGCCGTCCGGATATGAGATGGTCTTCCGGCCGGAGATCCTGATGGTATTTTCTTTCGCCTGGATCTCCAGATCCTCTTTGTTCACCCCCGGCACTTCGAGGATGGCAATCAGGCTGTCGCCCTGTTGGAATACGTTGATTGGCGGATACGCTCCGCCACCGCCGGTGGCGCCGCGCAGCCAGTCGCTGTCCAACCGTGCTTCCAGGGCTTTCTGCAGGTCGAACAATGCATCCAATGAGTGATACATGGCCACTCCTGTGCAATGTTATCCAAACGGACGCTTACGTAGTCTCGTCTGCGCCGAATTTTGGGCGCTGCCCCAGCACGTTCAAGGGCTTCTGCCAAAGAAATAGTAGCCGCCCCAAGGTTAGTCCGTGGCGAGCGCGCTCGCGCCGATTGCTCGCGCTTGAGTCCAACCAACAGGCACGTGAAGGTACGCACCGCGGAACTCGGGTCGCTCCTAGTTGAGCGCTATGACCCAATTGGCGCTCTCTGGAAACTCCGGCGGCACCATGCCGTAACCCGCCAGCAGTTTATCGATACCATCGCCGGTCTCCGGATCGAGCGTGCGTTCGATAATCGCAACCCCCGGCACCTGCTGCGCGAGCTGCTTTGCAAGGCCGCACGCCTCATCCTCTGCAACGCAAATCATTGCTTGCCGGGCGCCGACGCGGGCCCCAACGCGCTCGAATGGCACCACGACGTACGCTGTCTGCATGTGCTTCCCAATGCAAAAGCGGGAGCCGGCAAATGCCGGCCCCCGGCCTCGTGATCTCAGTAGTCCATGCCGGCGGGCATTGCTGGCGCTGCCGACGCCTTTTTCGGCTTCTCGGCAACCATGGCCTCGGTGGTGATCAACAAGCTTGCGACGGAGGCCGCATCCTGCAGCGCTGTGCGCACGACCTTCGCCGGATCGATGATGCCCTTGGCGAGCAGATCGCCGTACGTCCCGTTTTGGGCGTCGTAGCCCCAATTATAGGAGCCATTCTCGAGAATCTTGCCAACGATGACCGAACCATCCTCACCGGCATTCTGCGCGATCTGGCGCGCAGGCGCCTGCACAGCGCGGCGGATGATGTTGATGCCGATCTTCTGGTCCTCGTTCACGACCTTAAGATCATCGAGCAACTTCAGTGCCCGCAGCAACGCCACGCCGCCGCCGGGGACGATACCTTCCTCGACGGCTGCTCGCGTGGCGTGGAGCGCATCGTCGACGCGGTCCTTGCGCTCCTTGACTTCCACTTCCGTGGCGCCCCCGACCTTGATGACCGCCACGCCGCCGGCGAGCTTGGCCAAGCGCTCCTGCAACTTCTCACGGTCGTAGTCGGAGGTGGTCTCTTCAATCTGCGAACGGATCTGCTTAACGCGCGCTTCGATTTCTACTTTCTTGCCGGCACCACTGACAATCGTGGTGTTGTCCTTGTCGATGGTCACCTTCTTGGCACGGCCGAGCATGCTAAGCGTTACCTTCTCGAGCTTGATGCCGAGATCGTCGCTGATGACACTGCCGCCCGTGAGCGTGGCAATATCCTCCAGCATCGCCTTGCGCCGATCGCCAAAGCCTGGTACCTTCACGGCGGCGACCTTGAGACCACCACGCAGCTTGTTGACTACCAGCGTCGCCAGGGCCTCATTCTCGACCTCTTCGGCGACGATGAGCAGCGGCTTGCCGGTCTGCACGATCGCTTCCAGCAACGGCAGCATCGGCTGCAGGCCGGAAAGCTTTTTCTCATGGATGAGGAGATAGGGGTCATCGAGCTCGACCATCATCTTCTCGGCATTGGTTACGAAGTACGGCGAGACATAGCCGCGGTCGAACTGCATGCCCTCGACCACGTCGAGCTCGGTCTCAAGGCTCTTGGCTTCCTCAACGGTGATGACACCATCGTTCCCGACCTTCTGCATGGCCTCGGCAATCATGCGGCCGATTTCGGCATCGCCGTTGGCCGAGATGGTGCCGACCTGGGCGATCTCGCCATTGGACGTGACTTTCTTCGAGCGCTCCTTGAGGCTCGTCACCACGGCGCTGACCGCGAGATCGATGCCGCGCTTCAGGTCCATCGGGTTGGAGCCGGCAGCAACCGAGCGCGCGCCCTCGCGCACGATGGCCTGCGCCAGAACGGTCGCGGTGGTGGTGCCGTCGCCGGCGAGATCATTGGTCTTTGAGGCGACCTCGCGCACCATCTGGGCGCCCATGTTCTCGAACTTGTCCTCGAGCTCAATTTCCTTAGCGACCGTCACACCGTCCTTGGTAGTGCGGGGTGCGCCGAAGGATTTCTCGATGACCACGTTACGGCCCTTGGGCCCAAGCGTCACCTTCACGGCATCGGCGAGGATATCGACGCCCTTGAGCATCTTCTCGCGGGCATCATGGGCGAACTTCACGTCTTTGGCAGTCATGATCGAAAAGGTCTCCGAATGGACGTCAGCAACCTCAGCCGGACGCGCAAAGCCATTGCGACGCCGCCCGCTGACGTGGCCGACTGTTGGAACGCAAAAGGATGGTTTGATAAGAGGTGCGAGCGTCAGGCGGCGGCCTTGAACTTTCCCTGCTGTTCAAGAACACCCATGATGTCGCTCTCCTTCATGATCAACAGCTCCTCGCCATTGATCTTGACCTCGGTGCCGGACCACTTGCCGAAAAGCACGGTGTCCCCCGGCTTCACGTCGAGCGGCGTCAGGCGGCCTTGCTCATCGCGTGCCCCGGGACCAACGCCGACCACTTCGCCTTGCTGCGGTTTTTCTTTGGCCGTGTCCGGAATGATGATGCCGCCTGCCGACTTCTCGTCGGCGTCGATCCGGCGGACAAGTACACGGTCATGCAGGGGGCGAAACGTCATGTCTAACCTCCAATTGAGTGCCCTAACCACGAGTCAGTCGGAGAGCGGACCTCGCTCGAGCTCCCGCTCTCGGCAAGCGATGTAGGTTCGGGCTTGGCACTCGCAAGGGGGACTGCCAGAAAATTTTCGGGCGCCCCCTTGAAGGCAAAAATTGCCATTCCTAGCTCAACGTCGGGCGGCCGCATGGCGCCCTAAATGGATGAAACCCTGTATTTCTGTGGTTGTCGCTTCGCAAAGGAGGATGGCTATGGCGACACTCGATTTCGCCCCGCTGTACCGGTCGAGCATCGGCTTCGACCAGCTCCCGCATCTCCTGTCTCACGCGCTGCAGCGCGATGACTCGGGTTTCCCGCCCTATGACATCGAGAAGGTTGCCGACGATCAGTATCTCATTACGCTCGCGGTAGCAGGTCTCGACCAAGACGACATTGAGATCGTCTATGAGCACAACATGCTCACCGTTCGCGGCAAGGCCCAGGAGCCTGGCGCGAAAACCTATCTCCATCGCGGCATCGCCGGCCGCGCCTTCGAGCGTCAATTTGACCTTGCCGAGCATGTAGAGGTGACGGGGGCGACGCTCGTGAATGGCCTTCTGGAGATCGCCTTGAAGCGCGAGCTCCCCGAAGCCTTGAAGCCCCGTCGCATCCCGATCGGCGCGAGGGCGCCCGCCGAGTTGGGCACGGCTGGTCCATCAGGGCCGGCGGGCCTCCGGGCCGCGTGAGCCGACCGTCGCACCAGCAACGGGAGAACAGCGATGATGAGCGCTGAACGTCTGGCGCTTCGCGAGGCACCCACATTAAGCCCATGGCCTGCCGTACTGCCCACAGGCCGACCGCCACTCTTGCCGGTGGCAGCCGGCGGGCTGTCCGGTCGCCCACGGTGCCGGATTTTCCCGGTCGGACGGCTATGGGTTCTTCAACTCGACATTCCGGGCGGTGGTTGGCTGGCGGATGGTCCGCTTGAACCGCCACCGCGGCTGAAGTTTCCCTCTCTCGCAGCCGCAGTCAAACACGCCGTCTTGCACGGTTACGACTATCGCATCATCACGCCAGGCCCGGTCGTCCGCATCGCCGACGGCCGTCTTCGGACAGTGCCGCGTGAGCGCCAAATACCCGTTGAACCCACAAGCAAGGCAAATTATTCGGAGCACTGAGATGAACGCCATGACACCCACCCGCAACTTTTATTCGCGCAGTGACATGGACCGCGACCTCGACGGTAAAACTATCCTCATCGTCGAGGGTTCATTGCTTGCCGGTGCGGAGCTCGCGGACGCTTTCCGCCGCGCCGGCGCCAATGTTCAACTCACCACGAACCTCATCAACGCCTTCAATTTGCTCAGACGCGAGCCGTTTGACGGCGCCGTGGTCGACCAGGGCCGCCACAACGAGGCGTTCGACCTCTGCAGCGAGCTCAGGGACCTCGGCATTCCCTATATCGGCTGCGTCGCCCCACACCGGCTTCAACGGGCTGCTATGAGAGCACGCGATGCTGAGCACATCGTGGGGCAACTGCAGAACAAGATCTTCGAGCAGTTTGAGACGCCGCCGCTGGTCGACAGCGACCGACGTCACCGCCGAGAAAGACGGGACTTTCTTATGCGTGATTGTTCCGATGAGAGGACGGCCAGCAGATGACGTCCGCGGAGTTCGCCTACCGCAGTGGGTGGTGAATTGGGCTAGCTAGCCGCTCGACCGTTGGAAAGTGTCAAAACGCCCGCATTTGTAGAGGCAAGGTGAGACGCGTTGCCCACAGCATCCGGAACCTGAGTTCTACCCCACCGTTGTCGCGGGAGGAGGTCGACATGTCGAACACAGAACTGGTAGCGGAGATCCGGGCAGCGGCCGCGAGCCTCAAGACGGCGGCGGGCGCTGCCGAGGTTGGCGATTTTGCGGCGGCCCAGATTGGCATCGAGGACGCGCTGTTCCGTGCCCATAGCCTGCTCCGGCGCGTGCAACAAATCCAGGTGGCGGTTCCAGGCAATCCATCGGGCAGCGAACGCGAACCGGACTGAGCAAAAACTTAGCAACCTTCCGCAACCTTATCTCGGCGTGAGATTGGCGCCGGTGCAGGCTTTCGCGCCTCCAGACAGCCGCAGGAGGCCTGTGCCGTCGCCGGTTGGTTCTTAGTTCGCGTTCATGGAGCGCCCTATGCGGACATGCCGCAGACGCTGATTGCTAATCGCGAGGCCTCCGACTCGCCGACCAAACACCTTCACGTGATGCTGCGCAAAGCCGAGGCGAAGAAGGAGGCGGCGCGCGACGAGGTGCCCAACGCGGGCGTCCCGCGCTCTTAAGACGACATGACCCACGCGGCGGCCAGCTGGCAGAGACATGGTTGGTGAGCTTGTCGCCTTCTATCCGCACCATGGCGGTTAGCACGTCGCAGTTCTCGCGCATGTAAACGAGTGCGAAGTCGGGGTCGTGCTCGGCGATGTTGCGGGTGTTGTCGACGATCTGGAAGCTTGATGAGCTTCGCGTTCCAGGGGGCCAGCGCGAGGCCGTGACATGCGGTTGCCGGTTCTGCTCGGTCAGCCAGTACAGAAGCTCGGCGATCTCATTGCCGAAGTGCTCGATGACCTCCTGCATGGTGACGGGCGCGTCCTCGACGGTGTCGTGCAGGAAGGCAGCGGCCAGACGGTCTCATCTTCGCTCCCGTGCTCCTTCGACAGCCGCCGACAGGGACTAGATGGCCGCTTCTCGTTCGGCAGGTAGCGTTTTTTGCGCACATCGACCCCGCACATTTGTCTGCTTGTGGCCCGATGCGGACCGTTGGCGCAGCCTAGTCCGGTTCCGATTATCGAGGATTAGCGGACGACGACGATCCCGACTGCTCCCAAGGTGCGGCGAATATAGCTGCGGCGCCGTACCAGCGAGCTTGTGCCCCTGCAGGAATTGAAAAGCACTTACGGTATGCAAACGACTCGACCGATAGCCGTCACGCGACGGCTCGCGTGATGATTTCTAGCCTAGCCGACCGTCTTCCCCTTGGCACGCAACCCATCGGCCAGCTTCGATACCGCGGTGACGGGAGTTTCAATTTTGGGCACTTGAATCAATTTGACTCGCCCTTCGGGCTCATAGCTGAACATCAAATCGTTTCAAAATAGCACTGACGCCCTCCCCTATAATTTATAGGGCAATTTTCGGACCTGTTGGCATGCAGCATGCGTAGGGGATGGCACAAGCGAGAGCAGTCCCTGCTTTCGCGACCCAACACCAACGCAAGGAGATGCCATCATGACTACTGACCAGAATACGACTCGCATTTTCAATGTAACAACGAACCAGAAAGGCACGACCAATTGGGGCTGGAAACACGCCAAATGGAGCTTGCAGCAGGCCGTAACGAAACTCACCAATCATTTTGAGCAGGATGCCAAGGATGGGCCTTGCTTTGTCCCCGGCAAAATTCTGGGTGATCAGCGAAACGCCAAGGCAGTTGAACGTCTAGAGTTTGTGACCTTGCCCCCGGAAGGTACTCGCTCATAACTGGAGTCCGTTCTGGTTATGGTCTGTCGTGGACCTTCTTGCAAATTCGTTTGGCGTGAGCCCGTCGAGGCTCGTGTGGGGTCGCTCTCCATTGT
>JAEYPL010000219.1 GCA_023410905.1 Pseudomonadota bacterium | reverse complement strand
ATCGAAGCCCATCTGCACGACGATCGGGAAGAAGAGCGGCACAGTCAGCAGCATGATGCCGATCGGATCGAGGAAGCAGCCCATGATGATCCAGATGATCTGCATCCCAATGATCGTGCCCCACTTTCCACCTGGGATCAGGGAAAGTGCGTCCTTCACAAGCTGATCTGCGCCCACAGCCGCATAGAGCGCTGTGAACATGGAGGCCGCGAATACGATCCACATGACCATACAGGTCAGGCGCAGCGTGATGAGCGACGACTCCTTGACCGCGGTCCAAGACAGCTTGCCGTAGGCGAGCGCACAAAGGATCGATCCGGCCGCGCCGATGCCTGCCGCCTCGCTCGGTGTGGCAACACCACCAACGATCGACCCGAGGACCAGTGCGACAAGCATGATCGGCAGGATCACCGCTTTGAGGGAGGCCATTTTTTCCGGCCACGTCGCACGCTCGGCGACTGGCAGCGCGGGCCCCATCTGCGGCCAGATCGCACAGGCGACCAGGATGTAGATGATGAACAGCACGACGATCACGAGGCCAGCCGTTATGCCGCCGAGGAACAGCATCCCGACCGAGACGTTGGCATAGAGACCGAGCACGATCATCAGCACGCTTGGCGGTATGAGCACGCCTAGCGCGCCGCCGCCGGCAATACAGCCGATACTCAGCCCCTTGCTGTATCTCGCGGCCAGCATCGACGGTAGCGCGACAAGGCCCATCGTCACTGTGGCTGCGCCGCTCACACCGACGAGCGCGGCGAAGATGGTGCATACGAGGATGGTGCCGACAGCGAGGCCGCCATTGATGCCGCCGAACCACTTTTTCATCATGTCGTAGAGGTCATGGGCGAGGCCCGACCTTTCCAACATGCTGCCCATGAAGATGAACATGGGGATGGCGAGCAGCACAAAGCTCGTTGCCGTACTGAAGGTTTTGATGCCGAGTGCGTAGAGCGCCTCGGGTCCCCACAGGAAGTAGGTGCCGATGATCGCGGCGCTGCCGAGCGAGAACACCAGCGGTAGACCCGCCGCCATGAGCAGCAGAAACGATCCGAAAAGGAGGATCGTGATGACTTCGATGCTCATTGGAGGACCTCCGGCGCCTCAATAAGCGCATCTTCCGGCAGAAGTGGTTGGTTGGTGAGAGCGAGGTGCAGGTCGCGGGCGACACGTGCAAGCGCCTGCAGCAGCAGAAGTCCAGCGCCGATCGGCAGCGATACCATCACGGGAAAGAGCGGCGGGCTCCAGTCGGACGAAGCACGCTGCCCCGTTTCGAGAGCTTCCTTGGCCATGATGAAAGTCTGCTCGAAGAGAACCCAGCAGAACAACAACATGAAGCCTGCCGTGCAGACATCGATGATGGCCTTGCCGCGCGGCGAATACCGCGAATAGATAATATCCATCGAAACGTGATCGCGCTTGAGCAGCGTGTAGCCGCCGCCCAGCATCACGTAAGCGGCGAAGATGAAGCTGATCATCTCGTTGCCCCACGTCGTGGGCGCCTTCATCACGTAGCGGAGAAACACCTCGTAACAGACGAGGCCAATCAGCCCGAGAAGCGAGATGGCGGCAAAGTATCCGAATGCACCATTCAGCTTGTCGATCAAGCGTACGACTGCGCGTACCAAGTTCATGGGGGACCCTCAGACGGCTCGCAGCACCGAACAGCTCCGAGACCACCCATGGGGCGGCCCCGGAGCCATCTCGGATCAGAGGAACGGTTGACTAGATATTCGAGGGACGCTTGCGGAACATGTCGCGCGTTTCGAAGATGATTTTCAGCACCTTCTGCGTCGGCTCGTCCTTGGTCTGCATCTTCTCGAGCGCTTCGTTGGCCGTCTTCTCGTAGTACTCGACGTCGGCCGGCGGCAGCGAGTTGAACTTCACGCCGGCGTCCTTCATGAGCTGAACGGTCTTGGCGCTCTCCGCCGTCGAGGTGGTTGCACGCTCGACTGCGTAAATGCGCGTGACCATGTTCATGACCTCCTGAAGGTCCTTCGGCAGGCGATTGAACGCCCGCTGGTTCATGAACATGTCTTCCATGTCGAACGCGATCGTAGACGGCCCGAGATAGAACTTCGCCGGCTCGTGGATCTTGTACTGGTAGAAGCCAGCCGGAGATCCCCAGTTCGAGGCGTCGATCACGCCAGTCGAGAGGGCGGTGTACTGCTCCTCGCCTGGAATCGTGACGATGCTCGCGCCCTTGGTCTTGAACACTTCGGCGCCGAGACCGAAGCTGCGAATCTTGATGCCCTTGAAGTCATCGAGCGTCTTCAGCTCCTGACGGGACATCGTGGCGCCCCACTCGTCGGAGTAAACCGGGCCGAGGAAGTGCGTGCCGTGCTTTGCGAAGGATTCGCGCACGACATCCAGAAGGCCGGTCTCGTTCCAGAGATAGTCGTAGTGATCGAGCGTCTTGAAGGCGCCGGGAATGCCCCACGTCCAAAGCGTGAAGGGGATCTTGCCACGCCAATAAGGCTGCGCGCCGTAGCCGATCTCGACCACGCCTTTGCCGACGGCGTCGAGCATTTCGAATGTGGGGACGAGCGCGCCCGGAGGGAACGCCTGAATCTGGATGCGACCGTTCGACAGCTCGTTCACGCGCTTGATGTAGCGGGGGATGAGCTGCTCCCACTCGACCGTGCCCGGGCCGAGGAAGGACTGCATGCGGAAGCGGAATTCGGCTTTTTGAGCGTGCGCCTTGGTCGGCAGGCTGGCGATGGCGGCCAGCGACGCACCTGTGAGGCCTGCTCTAACTACGTCGCGGCGGCGAATTTTGGCTCCACCGACTGCGCCAACAACGCGATCATCGATATCCTTGGACACGATGCATTTCCTCCTGGGGGTTGTGTTACCACTGGCCACTCGCGCGACCCGAGAACGGCGTTGCGTTCCCCTCCCCTCCCTTCACTAAAGTCGTATAGCGATTTCCTCCTACGGATCAATCTATTGCTGACAGCTGCAAACCCCCATTCCACTGATGGGTGACCTCAGGGGCGTGCAAATGCCCCGAGTGGGACCGCGACTTCAGAGTCGAAGGCCGAGCAGGATCCGGCGCAAGGGGGCGCACGATCACGCCCCGGATACCTTTCAGGATTTCAGGTTTTTACAGGCCTCGACGGCTTGTTCAGCGCGCCTTGCGCTTGGCCGTCGTACGCGTCGAGTAGCGCGCATTGCCGAGGCCGGTCCCGATCGTGAGGATGCCCCAGTGCTTGCGCTTTTGGGCGCGCGGCAGATGGCTCAAGCCCTGCACGACGGCGTCATTGTGCATCACGATCATCGTCTCGTGATCGCCGATCGTGGGAATGCTTTCGGTGACCGCAGCGGGAAAGTTGAAGCGGCTGCTCTCCCAATTGCCGGGCAGGTTCTGCGCACCGCGCGCAATACTGCCGTCAGCTTCGATGACACCGGGACATCCGATACCGACCACAGGCGCCAGGGAAAGCTTTTCTTTCTTGGCGGTCTTGATCAGCGACTGCAGCAGCTCCGCCAGATGCTCGATGGTCTCGGTGCGCGAGACTTTCTCGTCGGCATGGCGCCACAGGTGCGATTCGGCGATGCGTGCTGCTGACAGGTCCTTCGCCTTGCCGAGACGCAACTCCACAATACCGGCGCGGATATTCGTGCCGCCGACATCGACGGCCAGGATCGCATCATAGCCATCCAGCATCCAGGCCGGCAGAAGATGCGCCGCGCCGATGAGCCCAGCTTCGTCGGGATGATGCTGGATCAGCTCCAGATCGACATCGAGACCATCGGCTTTGAGAAGGGCGCCCGCACGTCCGATCGCCAGTTCGCCGATCCGGCTCGCGCGAAAGCCGCCGCCGAAAACGATGGCTTCCGTACCGGCCCACGTCTTGTGCTTGAGGAAGCGACGAAGGACCGTGAAGAGAGCCTGCGCATAGTCCTCGATGGCACTGAGCACGATCCCCGAGGCCTCGACCGATCCGCTGGCAAGCAACTCGTCGAGCTGTTTCTTGCTGATCTCCGCCGTCTTGGTATCGCCGAGCGGATCCTCTCCCGACACCGCTTTGTGATGCTTGCGCCAGCCGTCGAGGGCCTCGCGGAAGGCATCCCGGCGCGCCTTGTCGC
>JAEYPL010000156.1 GCA_023410905.1 Pseudomonadota bacterium | reverse complement strand
ATCGAGAGCGGCCGCATCGATGTCGCGATCCAGCGCAAATTCCAGCGTGACGGTCGTGGCACCTTCGACGCTCGACGAGGTGATGTTGGTGATGCCCGCGATTGTCGAGAACTGCCGCTCGAGCGGCGCCGCCACCGATACGGCCATGGTATCTGGGCTCGCGCCCGGCAGCCGCGCCGAGACCGTGATGGTCGGCACATCAATGCGCGGGATGGCGGCGATGGGCAGCTGCCGGTACGCGAACAGGCCCGCCATGAGAATGGAGGCCATCAACAGTACCGTCATCACCGGGCGGCGAATGCACAGCTCCGAGATCTTCATCGCCTAACCTCTGCGTTCATGACCTCTTAGGCACTCGACACTTTGCAAAAGCCCGTGCAGTCGCGACGACGGAGTATGCTCACGTCCGCCCACGCTCCGGCCCCGGCCGTGGCGACGGCGTATCACGCGCCGCGGGCCCGGTGCTGCGCTTGTCGGCTTCCCCGGCATCTCCCTTGGGGCCGGGGCTTCCACTTGGCGCGGCTTGCGGTTCGCGGATCGTGATCGAAGCTCCGGGCGCGAGACGAAGCTGGCCGTCGGTAACCACGCGCTCTCCCGCCGCAAGGCCGTCGGAAAGATAGGCACTCGTACCAATCACGCGGGTAAGCGCCACCGTGCGCGGCGCAACCCGTCCGTCAGCTCCGATGACCCAGGCGAGCATTCCCTGCTGGGACGGCAGTACGGCGCTCGCCGGCACCGCGACGAAACCGGAGCGACGCTCAACGACGAGTTCGACGTCAACGGCCTGCCCGGGCCAGAGCACTTCGTCCTCGTTCGCAACCTCGACCTTGCCCATGAGTGTGCCGGTCGTGTTGTCCACCGGATTGTCGATGAAGATCACGCGGCCCTTGGTTTCGATCGGCGTTTCGCCGCCAACGCGGATCGTCGCTTCCGAGCGCGCGGTAAGCGCGCGGCGCAGATTGACGAGATCGGCCTGCGGCACCGAGAAAGTCACGTAGATCGGCCGCGTCTGATTGATGACGATCAGCGAGCCGGTGTCGGCGGCGCGCACGTTGGAGCCAAGCTCAGCCCGGAGTGCACCCGTGCGACCGGGAATGGGCGCCAGCACGGTCAGATAATCGAGCTGCGTCCGCCACGCCTCCAGCTGTGCCTCGCCGGCGGCAATGGACGCCTTCAATACCTCCACGGCACTCCGCTGCGTCTCGGTCGCCTGCTCGGTGACGATGTTCTTGGTAACGAGTGTCTCGCGGCGGCGCAGGATAGCCTCCGCATCGGTCAACGAGGCGCGGTCGCGCGCGATATTGGCCTCGGCCTGCCGCATCTGGGCTTTGATCAGGCGATCATCCAGGCGGAAGAGCACGTCACCCGCACGAACCTCGTCGCCCTCCTTGAAGGCGATCTCCGAAATCTGTCCGTCGACGCGCGGCTTCACGCCGACGGTCGCGAATGGCTCGACGGTGCCGGGAGCCGAGAGGATGATGGGCATTTCCGCTGTGACCGCGGTGCCCGCGAGCACCGGCACGGCTGGACCGCGGCCGCCCTTCGTCGCGCCTGCTGGACCCTTGGCGACAGTGGCTTCCTTGGCGGGCTGGCCGATAAGCCCGTTCACGAGGTTGAACACGGGCCATTGCCTGGATGGCGGGTAGGCAAACCATGTCGCAGCGCCTGCGGTCAGCAGGATCGCGGCAATGGTAAATGACCTGCGCATGCACACCCCTTCTTGCTTGCCTCACCCGTCTTCGGAGAGCCGCCCCTACGACCGCTCCGGGAACCAATATGCGCATCTACTGCTGGAAGCAGGCTTCCTGAGGGGGCGATCTCGTGGACTGAGACCCACGCCGGGAGCCAGCCACAATCTACGACGGACCACCCCCTCGCGGGAAGAACGATGCGAGCTTCTGGTATCCGTCGCTGCGTCGAGGCACTTTTTTCAAGGCGTGGCGCGAGGTCAGCCCCCCGCAGGCCCGAGTTTGGCTGTCTTCCGCGCGGCCTCGACCACGGCCTCCTGGTGCGCAAAAAGCACGCTCGGCGGCAGCCCGGCCATGCGCGCGGCCATGACATTCTCGATTCCAGACACGTGCCCCGTCAGCTCCTCGAAAATAGGCAGTGCAAGGAATGGTGCTGTCGGCGCGCTGTATCCGCCCTCGTGGGCGAACACGATGCGACCGCCGCAGAGACGACGCGCAGCATCCAAGACAACAGCCGACATCCAGCGGAAGTCCTCGGGCCCCAGCATCATGCGGCCGAGCGGATCGTTGTTGCCGGCATCGAGACCGCACGCGACGAAAATAAGCTCCGGACGGAAGCGGTCCAGCGCCGGCAGCACGACCCGCTCGAAAGCAGCGCGATAAGCGGCTGTGCCCGAACCCGGCGGGAGCGGGATGTTGATCGTCGCGCCGACACCTGCGCCGCTCCCGGTCTGCTCGACCGCGCCGCTGCCACCGCGTGGGAAGTTGCCGTTTTCGTGGAGCGAGATCGCGAGCACGCTCGGGTCATCGTAGAAGCAGGCCTGCGTGCCATTGCCGTGATGAACATCCCAGTCGACCACAGCAATCCGCGCAATCTTGTGCTTCGCCTGTGCGTGGCGCGCCGCAATGGCGATATTGGCAAAGACGCAGAAGCCCATGCCGCCTTCGGGCTCGGCATGATGGCCCGGCGGCCGCGAAAGCACATAGGCGTTGTCGACCGCACCCGTGAGTACGGCATCGACGCCGGCCATGGTCGCCCCCGCCGAAAGCAGAGCCAGCTCATAACCGCCCGGCCCCATGAATGCGCTGACGCCGAGCGGGCCGCCATAGGCCGCCGAGAGCGCCTTGACCTTCTCGAGATACGCGGGCGTATGGACGCGAAGAATATCGGCGTCGCTGGCGGATGACGGCGTGATGACCTTCATGTGCGCTATCATGCCGGTCGCATCGAGAAGGTTCTTGATCCGCCGCTTCGTCTCGGGATTCTCCGACGTCTCGCCCGGCTGCACCCAACCACCAACCGGCATCGGCCCCGCGAAGGTCCCCGCATCGAACCACATCAGCTTTTCGTGCCAGATGAGTGCAGTCGTCATTCGGGGCTCCTCGGCTCAGGTGGTTTACCGAGCGTAACGCCGCGCAGAGCGCTGTTCAACGCGGGCATGGGGCGCCTCGCGGCAAAAGCGCATCCGCACCGCACGCAGCTTGAATTGCAGCGCGAACTGCGCAGAATGGCGCCGGGGAGCTGAAATGCTACGTCGATTGATCAGCTTTGTGGTGCTGCTGGGTGTGCTTTTGCACGCTCATGCGATCGTGCGCCACAACGGCACCATGCTCGATGCGCACCTCCAGCGCGCCTCCCTGATCGCCGATCTCGTGCTCATCTGCCATCCGAGCGGCACCGGAACCGTGGACATGGCAAACCTGCCGGATGTCCCGCGCCCGACAGACGCCCAAAACAATTGCCCCGTATGCTCGGGCCTCGGCCCCGTCGCTGCGTTGCCGCCGCCGGATCTAGAGCCGTACTACATAGCCTTCTTCCCAGCGCAACCGAGCCCGCCTCCTGCCGTCCATGGCATCGAGGTGCTGCGCGCCTTCATTCCGCCGGCCAGAGGGCCACCCCAGACTGCGTGATGACTGACTGAGCCTTAGCCCGCAGCGCGCCTGCCGGCCTGCCCTATGTCATTCGCATCCTGGAATCTGCGCCTATGAGAAGCCACCAACACCGCGGGCCGGCCCGAGTGCCGCTGTCCTCGCGTTCGATAATTACTCTGACGACACTCGTCGCAATCGGCGCCCTGAGCGCCAACAGCGAGAAAGCACGCGCGCAAAGCAGTGCCGTGCCGCTACCAGGTCTGGTCGTCGAGACGAGCAAAGCCAAGCCAAAGGCAAAGAGCGCGAAGCGGCCTGCCGCCCAGCCACAGGCTCCCGCGCCCGCAGTTGCTGAGCAGCCACCGCAAACCTCTCCCACCGGCGCCGGCGCACCCATTCCGATCGAAGGGCGCAACAGCCTGACAGTGCCGACGACCGCCGAAATCCAGGCCGAGCTGGCGCGCGTGCCGGGTGCCGTCGTCGTCATCCCGGACACGGCCTACAAACAAAGCACGCCCGCGACTACCATCAAGGACGTGCTCGACTACGTGCCGGGCGTGTTCGTGCAGCCCAAGTGGGGTGAGGATTCGCGCCTATCGATCCGCGGCTCGGGCCTATCGCGCAACTTTCACCTGCGCAGTGTCCAAATCTTCCAGGATGGCATTCCGCGCAATACGGCCGACGGCTACGGCGACTTCCAGGAGATCGACCCGAGCGCTTATCGTTATGTCGAGGTCTACAAAGGTGCCAATGCGCTCCGCTACGGCGCCAACGCGCTCGGCGGCGCCATCAACTTCGTGAGCCCGACGGGACGCGACGCGGATCGCATTTCGGCCAGCGCGGATATCGGCAGCTTCGGCTTTCACCGTCTGCAATCGAGCATTGCTGGCGCGAATGGCCCGTTCGATCTTTTCGTCACGGCCTCATGGCAGGAGCAGGACGGATTTCGCGAGCATAGCTGGGGGGAATCCACGCGTGCCAGCGGCAACATCGGTCTCCGCCTCGCGGAGAATGTCGAAACCCGCTTCTACTTCGGCGTCAGCGACATCATGCAGCGCATTCCAGGCAGCGTCACACGCGAGACGGCGCTCACCAATCCGAAGGCGGCGGCACCCATCAATGTGCTCAACGACTGGCAGCGCAACATCGATGCATGGCGCATCGCCAACAAGACGACGATTGCGCTCGCGCCCGGCACCGCGGTCGAGTTCGGCGCGTTTTACAACGACCGCCATCTCATGCATCCGATCTACCAGTGGCTGGACTACCAGTACGAAGACTATGGCGGCTTTGCACGGCTTGTAGATGATCGCGTCGTCGGTGGTCATCGCAATCGCCTTATTGCGGGGCTCCAGATCCACAATGGCACCACCGATGTTAAGCACTATGCGAACGGTCCAGGCGCAGCGAAAGGCACGATCCCGCTGGTGAATGCGCTCGATCGATCGGATAACCTCACCGCGTACTTCGAGAACTCTTTCTATTTCATGCCGAGCGTCGCGCTTGTCGCCCGCGCGCAGTTCCTTCACGCGACGCGTGATCGAACGGACCGCATAGGCAGCGGATCCGGCAGCACTGAGTTCAACCTATGGAGTCCAAAGATCGGCCTGCTGTGGGATATCGATCCGACATGGCAAGGCTTCATCAACGTATCGCGCAGCGCGGAAGTACCGAGCTATGGCGAGAATTCGATGGCCGTCGTGCCGCCCATTTCCTTCACCGACATCAAAGCTCAGCGCGCAACCACGTATGAGATCGGCACACGCGGCAGACGCCCGGACTACACCTGGGATCTCGCGCTCTACCGCATGGAGATCAACCATGAGCTGATGTGCATTTCTCACCCGAGCGGTGCCTTGAATACATGTCAGGTCGTGAATGCCGACAAGACTGTCCATCAGGGCATCGAAATCGGCTTTGGCCTTGCTGTCATGAAAGGCCTCGCCGCACCTGGGCCGTCACCTGATCGGCTCTGGCTGAACCTCGCCTACACGCTCAATGATTTCCACTACGACGGAGACGCGAGCTTCAGCGATAACGATCTCCCGGGCGCGCCTCGCCACTTCGTACGCGCGGAGCTGCTCTACAAGCATCCGAGCGGCCTCTTCTTCGGACCGAATACGGAGTGGGTGCCGCAGGCATACTATGTCGACAGCGCAAACACGCTGAAGACGGCGTCGTATGCCATCTGGGGCCTCAAGCTCGGCTTCGACAATGGTGGGCCGTTCTCTGCGTACATCGAGGGACGCAATCTCTCCGATGTCGCCTACATCTCCAGCGTCAGCATCACCGATCTCGCTGCGCCCACTTCAGCGCTCTTCGAACCCGGAACCGGCCGCGCTGTCTATGCCGGCCTCAAGTATCGCTGGTGAGCAAATCAGCACGCCACAGTCAGACGACGAAAGAGGAGAACCTCTCAATGCACATCATGACCTCTCTGCCACTCGCCGCGCTCCTGATCGCGCCGCTTTCGGGCAATGCGTGCGCGCATCCCTCGCTGGAGCGACGCGAAGCCAATGTCGGCGCACCCTACAAAGCCATCATGCGCATGCCGCACGGCTGCGAGGGCTCGGCGACGACCCGCGTGCGCGTGCAGATCCCGGAAGGCATCATCGGCGTCAAACCACAACCCAAGCCGGGCTGGACCATCGAGACGACGCGTGGTGCCTATGCGCACAGCTATCCCTACTATCACGGCGCCACGCTCACCGAGGGTGTCCGCGAGATTTCCTGGAGCGGAAAGCTGCTCGATGAGCACTTCGACGAGTTCGTTTTCTCGGGCTTTGTTGCTGCGAGCTTGAAGGCGGGCGAAGCCGTGTATTTCCCGACGGTGCAGGAATGCGAGAAAGGCAGCTCCGCCTGGACCGAAATCCCAGCCTCAGGGCAATCCTCGCACGATCTCAAGCTGCCTGCGCCCGCCATCCGGCTCGTGCAGGCACAAGGGCACGGTCAGCATGGACAGCACGCGCAACATCAGGCCTCAGGCTCGCGCACGTACAAGGTCGGTGACCTCGTGATCGAAGCGCCGTGGACACGCGCCACGCCCGGCAAAGTAGCCGCCGGTTTCATGAAGATCACCAACAACGGCAAGCAGGCGGATCGCCTGGTTGGTGGCTCCGCTGAGATCGCCAAGAACTTCGAGGTGCACGAGATGTCGATGTCCGGCGACGTCATGAAGATGCGCCGTCTCGACAAAGGCCTGGAGATCAAACCCGGCGAGAGCGTCGAGCTGAAGCCGAGCAGCTACCACATCATGTTCATGGGGCTGCAGCGCCCGCCCAAGGTGGACGAGACGATCAAGGGCACGCTCGTCTTCGAGCGCGCAGGCACCGTCGCCGTCGAGTATCAAGTAAGGCCTCTCGGCGCTCAGCCCGCCGGCAAGTCCGGTGGACACAAGCACTGATCGCGCATTGATGAGCCGACCGGCGTGCACCCACGCCGGTCGATCAGCGCTCGGCCCGGACGGCCAGCTTGTCGGCCAAGAGAAGGTTCGACTCGTTCGGCCGGAAACGATAGCCGATCCCGAAATCGATACCGGTCGGCTTAGCGCGGCGGAAAAGCTCTGCGAGGTTTTTCTGGTAGTTGTCCGGGAAGACCGCAATGGGCCCGAGATAGCGGCCATAAGGACGAAGCTGCCACTCGTCACCTTTGAAGAAGGTGATGGGAACCCCCGAGTCGTCCTGCAGAAGGCGCTTCGAGCGCTCGAGAAGGTGCGTGCGCACCTCCGTGAACGCATTGGAGTGCATGAGGTAGGACGCGCTCTTTATCAGCGCGTCGCCGGGCTCGAGCTTCTCGCAGAACGCCTTGAACCCACTCCTGCGCCAGCCACCGTTTGAGAGATCGGTCTGCACGTAGTAGAGCGTGCGCTGCTTGCCGTCGCTGCCCCTGAAAAGAACCTTCGCGACGTTTGCGGCCCCCTTCGGCAGCCCCTCGCCTGCGGCGACGAGCGCGCCATCCTCGTTGATGTCGTGGAAAGTGACCTCGTCGATCGTCTTTCCAGTGCGCGCGAGGAAGATATAAAGGATCGGCAAGGTGCCACTGAACGTGTTGGCGCTGAGGGTGGTGCGCATCTCGCGCGTGCGGAAGAAGCTGAAGTTCAGCACGGAATTGAGCGAAGAGCGCAACTGCGCGAGGCCATAGCCAAGGCGTTCGCTACGATGCCGACCAATGGTGGGCACAGGTCCTGACGGCTCCAGCGCCGCCATCACGTATGTCGTGGCCGAGGGAAAGAACGCATCGGCATAGAGGAAGTCGGGGCCGCTGAAGAAGTAGTAGAGCACATCACTGGGTGATGTGAGCTCACTCGCGCTCCAGGCCCGGATTCTCGAAAGCTGACGCTTCTCGATGTTGGCCCAGGCGGACTCCATCGACGCCGCGTGGCTCTGCCAGGTGCGCTCGCGCGTGAGGCCCACAAGCGGCGAGTTCTCAGAAGGCGGCAGACCAGCCAAGAACCGCGCCACATCGTTCGGCGAGGCTGCGCGCGCCGGCATCGTGCTTGCGACAGTGCCGAACAGGACGAATGCGGCGGCAATCAACACTGTCCACCGGACACGTCCGGTCAACCGCGTACTCATGAAACACGTGCTCCATTCAGCGAGATGACGTCCCGCGCTTCGGCGACAGGGCATAGACCACGAGCCCTGTTGCCATGAGCGCCATACCGGCCAGTGACTGTACCGGCTTTTCGCGCACCAGATAGACCAGGATGAAGAGCGTCACCACTCCGAAGATCAACGGGGTTAACGGATAGGCCCAGACCCGGAATGGACGCGGCAGGTGCGGCTGCCTGATTCTGAGGACGATCACCCCGATGACGGCGAGCAGCGAGCAGGAGAGCAGGCTGAACTGGACGAATTCGAGCACGCGCTCGAAGCTCTGAGTGAGCAGAAGGAAGGTGGCGACGGCAAGCTGAAGGACGAGGGCGCGCGCCGGGACGCCGGACGACGACTTCTTGGCGAAGAACGACAGAGCCCTCAGATCCTCGCCCATAACCATGGTCACGCGCGGGCCGATCCACATCATGGCGGTGATCGCCGAAATCAGGCCGAAACAGATGAGGCCGCCGACAATGCGCCCGCCGCCCGGGCCGAAGATATGCTCGCCCGCGACCAATCCGACATTGATCTGTCCGGCAAGGCGCTCCATCGGCGTCGTGTAGAGAAACACGGCATTGAGCGCGACGTAGAGCACCATCACGATGATGACGCCCGCAACGAGGGCCGGCGGCAGCGTACGCTCGGGATCCTTGATCTCGTCGGCGATATATGTCGCGGCGTTCCAACCCGAGTATGAGTACATCACGTACATGAGGCCGATCGCGAACGGCGCACTGATGATGTAGCTGAGGTCGCTCGACGAGGGCGCAAACGAGATCGGTTGCGGCGTCCCGAAGGCGAGGCCGCAGAATATGAGCCCCAGGATGAGGGCCACTTTGAGGAATGTCGCAACGTTCGTAAACAGCGCACCGGGTTTGGCACCGCTTAGAAGGATGAGCGTCACACCCCAGACTGAAGCAAGCGCGAGCCAGACCTGCGGTGCGCCCGGGAAGACACCGGCAAAGTATTCGCCGAAGGCCATGGCCGCGAGCGCGACGGGCGCCGCAAAGCCGACCGTTGCGGAGATCCATCCGGCTAGAAATCCAAGGGCCGGATGGTAGATGCGCGAAAGAAAGTTGTATTCGCCGCCGGAGCGCGGGAGTGCGGTCGCGAGCTCGGCATAGGAGAGCGCACCGCATAGTGCGACGATGCCCCCGACCGTCCAGAGTGTGACCACCGAGAACCCTGTCGGCAGATCGCGGACCTGGAACCCGAGGCTGGTGAAGACGCCGATCCCGATCATGTCGGCGACAGCCAGAGCGGTGGCAGTCGCAAGGGTCACAGTGGCGGGTCCGGCCTCGCCCGATGTGGCGGCCGGCTTGGAACTATCGGGTGAAGCCATTGTTTCTCGCGTCGGAGCTGTCAGATCGTGCCGCACTCTAGCTTAGGGTGTGGACCCTCACAATGAAATGTGGCGCCGGCGGACAGGATCGTTGGCCCTCTCGGGCAACAGGACGGCACGCCGGCCACACTTGCGACGACGTTGACGGGTTTCTAACCACGTTCTGGTCAAGAATGTGAGATTCTATTCAGCTTCGAGCTTTGCACCGGAGCGAGCATTGGCCCCACGGCTTCGGCAGGTGAGGGCCCATAGCGGAGGCGTTCGATCGGCCGCATGAGAGCGACCCGGATAACAGCACTGGCAGTTCGCGTCGTGCGGCAACGCCGCTTGGCGGATCTTGCCGTGCGCGCCGTCGTGCTTGCCGGCCTTCTCGCGCTTTTCGCGCCACCGGCCGACGCCCAACAGCACGCGCGCCGCGTCGCGTCCAGTGGTTGGGTCGCATCCGTTGTGCCGTCTCCCCACGCCGTGATCTCACGCCAGGGTCCGCTGCCGAAGTCCGTCACCCGGCTCGCCGCCCTCAATGCCGCGCCATTCCCCTACGAAGGCATGATGCCGGGCGCCAATCGCCCCTTCATCGAGGCCGACGACACGGGCCGCCGTTTTCATCGCACGCCGGGTGGTCGGCTCTACTGGGAAGACGAGCGCTACAACGACCCGCGCGTGCTCCTCCACATTCCGCGCGGCTTTGACATCCGCCGTCCGGGCCTGCTCGTGTTGTATTTCCACGGGCACAGGGCTAACCTCCGCCGCGACGTCTTCATGCGCCAGCGTGTGCCCTGGCAGGTGTCCATGTCGCGCACCAATGCCGTGCTCGCCGCCCCGCAGTTCGCCGTGAACGCCTCGGACTCGAGCGCCGGCAAACTCTGGCAGCGTGGCGCTCTGCGCGATCTCGTGAGCGAGACTGCCGGCCGCCTCGCCGCCATGCACGGTGATCCGCGTTCCGAATCGAGTTTCGCCGACCTGCCGATCGTGATCGTCGCCTACAGTGGCGGCGTCGGGCCGGCGGCATGGGCCATCCGCAATGGCGATCTCGGCTCGCGGCTGCGCGGCATCGTGCTGATGGATGCGGCCTACGGCGAGATGGGCGTCTTCGCCGACTGGATCGCGCGTTCGCCCAATGCCTTCCTGCTGAGCACCTACACGGGCTCGACCGAGGGCCGCAATCGTGAGCTCAAGGGCCTCATCGAAGCCCATGGCCTCAAATCATCGGAAAGCGTGCCCCAGCGCATCGAGCCGGGTCACATCGCCATCGTGCCGGCTGCGAGCGACGCCACGCACCACGATTTCCTGCTCAAGGCCTGGACGGACGATCCTCTCCGCGACCTGCTCGCCCGCGTGCGGGGCTATCCGCGGTCGTAGGCACTACTCTGCCGCGCGGGCGGGAATGTCGGGCGCATCGGGTACGGGCGTGCGGGCGACGATCGGCACGACCTCCTCGGCAAACCGGCGCATCATGCGATGACGCGCCTCGCGCGGAACACCCGCCGTCGCATTCGAGACAATGAAGTAGTCGAAGCCGATACTGCGCAGGCGTGTGATCTGCGCGGCTATCGTCTCCGGCGTTCCGACGAGATTGCGATCGAGGATCGGATCGATCTTCGCGGGATCGGCCATCTCCTTCATGCCACCGAAGATCTTGGCGAACTGCTGATAGCCCTCGATGTCTGCCCATGGCGTCGAGTCGACGGTGTAGTGCTCGGCCTGCAGCTTGTAATAGCGCGAGAGGTGATCGCGCGCCTCCTTGCGCGCCTCGACCTCGGTGTCGCCGATGAAACACTTGCAGCTGATCGGCAGCGTCACGTCCGTCGCAAAGCCGTGCGCGGCGGCGCGATTGCGCCAGCGCGTCAGGATCTTCAGCAGCAGATAGTCCGGGAATTGTGCGAGCGAAAGCGGCGGCAGACCGAGATCGGCCATGATCTCGGCGCTCTCCGGGCTTCCGATGGCGCCGTAGAAATTCGGCCGCTTGTCGCCGAGTTGTGGCCTGACGACAATCTCGCGATCGAGCTTGAGATGCTTGCCATTGTAGCGGAAGGGCTTGCCTTCGAGTGCAAGCTGCAGGACATCCCAGCACTCGCGGAAGCGCTCGCGCGCCTCGCTCATGGGCACGCGCATGGCGTCGTATTCGAGCTTGGCCGTGCCCCGCCCCATGCCGATGTGCAACGGTCCATCGGTGAGCGTGCGCAGCATCGACACGTCTTCGGCGAACCGCACGGGATCGTACCAGGGCAGAACCATGACCGCCGTGCCGAGCCCGAGCCCCGGACAGGCCGCCGCGATATGCGACAGCAGCATCAGCGGATTGGGCGTCGGGTAGTAATCCGAGAAGTGATGCTCAACGAGCCATACCGCATCGTAGTCGAGCGTCTGAGCGAGGCGCGCATCGCCGACGGCTTCGCGATACAGCGTCGCATCACTCGCACCCTCCGCATCGACCGCACCGATCTGCACTGCATAGCGCGCCGGCCTCGCCATCGCCTATCCTCTCTTTTGCCTTGACGTTTTCTCCCTGATCGCGACGCTATCGCGGTTTGTCTATCCGGTCATCTCTCTCTGCGCCCACGCATGGGGGCATGACATTTCGGCGTAGATGTCTCTGCGCCGGCCATCGGGAGAATACGCGCATGACGATGCCATTGCTTTTCACGCCGTTGAGCCTGCGCGGTGTGACACTGAAGAACCGCATCGTCGTCGCGCCCATGCACCAATACTCGGCCGTGAAAGGCCACGTGACCGACTGGCACCTCATGAATGCCGGTCGCTATGCTGCAGGTGGCGCCGGCATGGTGATGATGGAATCGACCAAGGTCGCGCGGAACGGTTGCGGCACAGTCGGCGACACGGGCCTCTGGGACGACAGTTTCATCGAGGGTTTTGCGCGCTGCGCGACCTTCATCAAGCAACAGGGTGCCACCGCCGCCATCCAGCTCGGGCACTCGGGCCGCAAGGCGCGCCTCTCGCGGCCGTGGGAAGGCGGCAAGCCGCTCAAGGGAGACGAGCCCGAGATTTATGACTGGGAGGGATGGGAGCTCATTGCGCCGAGTGCCGTGCCGCATACCGACAGATCGCCTGTCCCGCGTGCACTCTCGCACAACGAAGTGCGCGATATGGTCGGTAAATGGGGCGACGCGGCTGTTCGCGTCGACAAGGCCGGTTTCGACGTACTGGAGATCCACGCCGCACACGGCTATCTCGTGCACCAATTCCTCTCCCCCCTCGTCAATCAACGGACCGACGAGTACGGCGGCAACGAGATGAACCGCATGCGCTTCGCACTCGAGATCGCCGAGCACGTGCGTTCGCTCTGGCCGGCGGAGAAGCCGCTCTTCATGCGCCTCTCCTGCGAGGACGATGCGGGCTTCGGACCGGCGGAGAGTATCCGCCTCTCACGAATGCTGAAGGAGAAGGGTGTCGATGTGATCGACTGCTCGTCGGGCGGCACGCTCGCACACTCGCCCATGGATGGTGAGCGCTCCAAGAAGTACGGCTATCAAGTGCCCTATGCGGAAGCGATCCGCAACGAGGCTGACATCAAGACGATGGCCGTCGGTCACATCGTCCACGCCGATCAGGCTGAAGCGATCCTGCGCGAGGGCCGCGCCGACCTCATCGCACTCGCCCGTGAGATCATGTACAATCCCAACTGGGCCATGGATGCCGCGCAGAAGCTCGGCGCCGATCCGGATTTCCTGCTCTTGCCGCCGCCCATGCGCTACTGGCTCGCCAAGCGCGCGAAGTCGGCATTCGAGGGCAAACCCTCGACATGGTCCAAGGGCCTCGGGGACCATTAGCCGAGTTCGACACCACATGCTGATCGCCCATCTGTCCGATCCGCACTTGCGTCCACGCGGTGTGCTCTACCAGGGCCTCGTGGATTCGAACGCGATGTTCGAGGCGGCCGTCCGCTGCCTCAATACTCTGCCGCAGCGACCCGACGTGATCATCATGAGTGGCGATCTCGTGGATGAGGGAACAGCCGAGGAATATGCGCACGCGCGTGAGCTGCTCGCACCAATCCGAGAGCCCTTGCTCATGATCCCCGGCAACCACGACGAGCGGGAGGCTTTCAGGCGTAGCTTTCCCGATCACGCTTACCTCTCGCGATCCGGGCCGCTGCATTTCATCGCAACCGAGTTCGGCCCGGTGCGCATCATCGGCCTCGATATCACCGTGCCGGGCTACCACCACGGCGACATGGACGACGACGCCGTCGCCTGGCTCGACGCGGCGCTCACGCGTGAACCCGATCGCCCGACGATCATCATGCTGCACCAGCATCCGTTCGCGAGCGGCATTCCCTACATCGACAAGTACGATTGCCGCCGCGGCGAACGTCTTGCCGAGGTTGTCTCACGCTATCCTGCGGTCGAGCGCATTCTCTGCGGGCACATTCACCGCCACATGCAGATGAAGTTCGGCGGGACGATCCTCTGCACGGCGCCGAGCACGACGACGGCGATCGCGCTCCATCTCGATCCCAACGCAGCTCCGGCGTCCTATGTCGAGCCGCCCGCGATGCTGCTCCACCATTGGCAACCCGACACGGGACTGATCACGCACTTCGTGCCGATCGGAGATTTCCGCGGGCCGCTTCCCTTCGCGTGATCAGCAGCGCCGGCCCTACTGACGCGCACCCACTGCTTTCGTCTGATCGGTCAGCGTTTCGAGTGCGGCCCGCGCGTTTACGCGCCCGACGCCGAACTCATCATCGGGCCCTCGCATGCCAAGATCCTCGGCCGTCTCGGCCAGAGCCCGCAGAACGTCTTCGGGCTCCAGGCGCGGCTCCTTCTCAAGCAGGAGCGCCATGATGCCCGATACGTAAGCGGCCGCCATGGACGTGCCGGACATGAACATGTGACCGTTCCTCAGCCCTGGAACAAGAATGTCGACGCCGGGGGCTGCGAACGTGATGTAAGATCCGTGATTGGCGTACGTGTAGAGCCGTTGGGCACTGTCGAGCGCCGTCACAGCAATGACATCCGGATAAGCGGCGGGATACGACGGCGCGGCTTCCGGACCGCCGTTACCAGCCGCAGCGACGAGAAGGACTTTCCGGCGCGTGGCAGCCGCAACGGCTCGCTCGATAACCGGATCGCGCCCGCCGCTGAAACTCAGATTGACGATCTGCGCGCCGCGCTGCACGGACCAGTCGAGCGCGCGCAGAACGATGAAGCTCGTAGATTGCGGCAGATCGCGCTTCGGCACCGCAAAGAAAGCCCGAACCGCGAGCAAATTCGCATCGGGCGCAATGCCCGTGACGAGGCCGCGCGCGCGAATGATGCCGGCGATGGCTGTGCCGTGGACGTCCGGCTTGGCATCCTTGCCGTCCGTCGCGTCGAATGTCTCGCTGATTGCACCTTTGAGATCGCTGTGCGTTCGGTCGACGCCGGAATCGATCACGGCGATCTTAACGCCGCGGCCGGTCGAAAGCTCGTGCGCTCGCTCGGCACCGACCATGTCGAGGGCGTACTGCGCGGCGCGCGCAGCGCCACCTGCCCCACTTTGGCGCTGATAGACCATATTGGGCTGGACCAGCATCACGCGGGGATCCGACGTGAGTGCGGTGATCACGGTCTGCACCGAGCGCCGGTCGTCAATGCGATAGACCTGCGCGCGAGCGTCGAGCAGCGGTACATCCATACTGCTGACCAGACGCAGGCGGTGTGAGCTAGCAATCTGGCCTGCAGCCGTGCCCGGTTCGCTCGCAGCGACGAGCACGAGCACCTGCCGTGCAACGGAGAGATCAGCCGTGCCTGCCTGCACGGGCGGCGCGCGCTCTTCGCGCGTACCCGTTGCGCGCGGCGGCCGACCGGCGTCGCCACCTCCGGGCGGGGGAATAAGAACGATCGGTGGAATTCGACCGCCACCAGATGATGTTCCCACGGTCCTCCCGGGGCAGGCCGGGCGCCCACGCACGCCACACGTCGGCTTTTTCTCGTCCGCCGTTCTGTCCGGGCAGGCGGGACGGCCGGGTACGCCACAGCGCGGCTTGGATTTCTTCTCGTCGATCCGTTTTCCTGAACGCGGACGGCGGCGTTTGCGTTCTTCTTCTTCCTGCTGCGCCGCCATAGCCCCGATGACGCCCTGGATGATCAGGCCCGTTCCGACGGCTGAGACACCACTTCCGCCCCCGCCCCCTCGCCCGCCTCTGTGCTGCCCATCGCGCCCGCCGCGGCTCTGCGCCTCGACCTCGGAGTACGACGCGAGCGCGAGGAGCACCGCGAGTGCGGCCAATGCGAATGTTCTAGAGAACGAGACAAGGATCATAGCACTCATCCACTTCTCATTGGCACTTCTCATCGGCACTTCTCATCGGGCGATCGAGCGCCCGCCCATGCATCAGCGGCCCGTCATCACAGCCCTGATGAGATCCTTGCGTGCCAGGATCGCATCAAAACGCCGCCGCTGCTCGTCTCCCGTCGCTTCGTCCTCGAAGCGGACATTGTAGAAACCGCCCGGCAGCGGTCCATCGACGACACGCAGGCGGTTGTCGGCAAGCAGCCGCGAGATTTCCGTCATCGACGCCTTGTCGGTGAAGGCGATCAGCGCGCCGGGCGTCTGCCCGGCCTCGACGCCCGGCCGCGAAGCCGTCTGGTAGCTACCGCCATCATGCGTCAGCAGCGTCCCGAGAGCCGCCGCCTGCAGGCAGATGATGACCGCCGCAGCAGCCGCTGCCCAGCGCACTGCGCCGGGTGTCGGAGCGTCGAACAGGCCCTTCACACCATCGACCATGTTCGCCAACCAGGATCGAGCGGCACTGCCTCGTGTCGCCGTGCGGGCGAGCAGGGCCTCTGCGGAAGCAAGCCGGGGGCGAATAGCCTCGTTGTCCTCGACCGTCGTCCCGCGCTCCTCGGCAATGAGGGCGAGCTGATAGCGCATATCGGGGTGCTGCTCGAGATAGGCCTCGACCCGCGCCGTGTCGGCGGCATCGAGCCGGCCCGTCATGTACCACGGGAGGAGCATTTCGATCTCCTCGCGCTCGGAAAGTTGTTCGTCAGTCCCGCTCATGGCCACCCTCTGTCGATTCCTGCTGCCGCCAGCAGCTCCGAGAGTTTCTTTCGTGCGTAGAACATCCGCGTCTTCACCGTATTCAGCGGAATGCCCAAGATCTCGCTCACCTCGTTGATCGACTTCTCGTGGTAGTAGACGAGGTCGATGATCGTGCGATGCTCGGCCGACAGCTCTGCAATGCACCGCCGCATCTGCGCAGCCTTGTCGAGTTTCTGCGCAACCACCTCGGGATTGTCACCATCATCCGCGATGGCGCCCGCAGCGTCATCGTCGATCGCCTCCTCGCGACGCTTGCGCAGGACGCTGACAGCGCGATTGTGGGCGATCGAGAGCAGCCATGTGCCGACCGACGAGCGGGCCTCGTAGCTCGCCGCATTCCGCCATGCCTCGAGAAAAACCTCATTTGTCACCTCCTCGGCGACGGCTTCCCGGCGAACGATACGCAATACGAACCGGTAGACGCGCAGCTGATGCCGTCCGAGCAGCGCCCGCAAGGCCGCCTGGTCCTGGGCCGCGATCCGAGTGATCAGGGTCCGGTCGTCCGTTTGGTCCTGCATTGCGCAACCTGGATCTATTGGCTCTGTCGCAGCGAGATGAAAATTGGTTCATTCAGTCTGGCGAAAATTTACTAAGGGCCCACCAGCAGCCCACTCCTGCCCGGAATGAGCGGGCTGAGCCACATCCTATGACATGATTTCGGCTGCTTGCGGTTAATAGTCCGAGCGCCACGAGGGGCACTCGGAACTCTGTCGGACTGGACGTCCGAAAGGTTCGGATAGAGCAGAAGTCTAAAGCTTCGGACCTTGAATGCGACCACGCTCGCGGCGGTCTCAACCGTCGCATTCAAGGTCCAAAGACGCTTTAGGCCGGATCGACGAGCTTGAGGCCGATGACGCCAGCGACGATCAAGCCGACGCAAGCCATGCGGGCGAGCGAGCGCGGCTCACCGAGCAGCACGATCCCGAGGATAAGGGCACCGGCCGCACCGATGCCGACCCAGACGGCATAGGCCGTGCCGATCGGCAGTGTCCGCGCGGCGAGCGCCAGCATGTACATGCTGACGATCATGGCCGCGATCGTCCAGACCGAGGGCCAGAGCCGCGTGAAACCTTCCGTGTACTTGAGGCCGATAGCCCAGCCGATTTCCAGAATGCCGGCAGCAATGAGCAGTGCCCAGGCCATGGTGACGATCTCCACGTGATGGGGTCGTCCCCGGCAGACTGCCGCAATGGCACCAGGGTCGTCCCCAGCCCGATGAAATATAGAGCCTCAGCGGCACAATGCCAGAGGCCTCAAATGACTGGGACCTCTGCGTGCGTAAGCCCCATCAGCGCCGGCTCGGGATCGCCGATCAGGAATGTCGGCACGCGCGACATGCGGGCGCGCATCGGCCCCTTGTCCTCGAAGGACGCGCGGAAGACCGCGAGATCGCCAACACCGAGCCAGCCGCGAATGACGCTGCCGCACAGGAATGCGCCTTCCCACGAGGCCGTCGCCAGCACGAGGTCACCCGCTATGCGACCGAGCAGCCGCGCCATCAGGGCTGTGGTCTGCGCTGCCGACGGATCGATCGCGATCGCCGAAAAAACCTCATCGGCGGATCGAGGGACGCGCGCCTCCCCAGCGAGCGCTCGGTAGAGGCGCCCGACGCCCGCGCCTGAGAGAATATCCTCGACCGTCAGCCCGGCGTGGAGAACGGCCGCCTCCTCGGGCGTCGCGGGCGCCAGAGACATGTGCCCGGCCTCACCGGCCGCGATTGCCCATCGGCCCCCGCCGGAGCGAACAGCGGTCGCGGCGCCGAAACCGGTGCCGACATTGACCGCAATGCGATTGCCACTGAATGCCGCGCGCCCGTCGCCACCGAGCGGCGTCACGTCACCGGATTGCAGATGCGGCAGCAAAAGGCCAACCGCTGCGAGGTCGTTCACAAGCACAACGGGTACGCCGCCCAGATGCCACGAGACGTCCGACGATGAAATCGACCAAGCGGCATTCGTGAGCTGAACTGCGCCCGCATCGACAGGCCCCGCGGCCGCAATGCACGCGCTGCTGCACCAGTTCTCGGCAGAGCCGAGACCGACGTCGGCAGTGTAGTGATTAAGCGCGCTCGTGAACGAGGCGGAGGCGGCAGTCGGATATGTCCTGATCTCACTCAGATCGCCGGGACCAGCGCTGATGCCGAAGCGGCAGTTCGTGCCGCCCACATCCGCGACAATCCGGCGGCTATTCATGAACCGCGCTCCAAGGGCGTCGCCTTGAGGGCATCGAGAAACGTCTCGCGCCAGCGCGTGACGTTGTTCGTCCTCACGCGCACGAGCAAGCTTTCGTAGCGCTCGCGACGCTCCGCGGCCGGCATGGTCAAAGCCGAATGCAGCGCCTCGGCCACCTCGTCCGTGTCATAGGGATTGACCGCGATGGCTTCCACCAGATCCTCGGCCGCGCCGGCAAACTTGGAGAGGATCAGCACGCCCGGATCTTCCGGATCCTGGGACGCGACATACTCCTTGGCGACGAGGTTCATGCCATCGCGCAGCGGCGTCACGAGGCCGACCTGGCTCGCGCGGAAGAGTGCCGCCAGAGTCGGACGTGGGATGGCACGATGGATGTAGCGCACAGGCGTCCAGTCGAAGTCGCCGAACTCACCATTGATCGAGCCGGAAAGCCCTTCGAGCTCCTGGCGGATGTCGGTGTAGGCCTCGACTTCCTCCCGCGTCGGCGGCGCGATCTGCATCATGGTCACGCGCTTGCGCAGATCCGGATAGAGCTCGAGCAGACGCCTGAATGCGCGCATGCGGCCGGGCAGGCCCTTCGTGTAGTCCAGGCGATCCACCCCCATGACGAACATGTTCGCCATGCTGCGCCGCTGCAGGCGCGCCATATGCGCATCGGCATCGGGCGTGTGCGCCATCTCGTAGACCGAATCGGGATCGATGCCGATGGGAAACGCGCGCGCGACGACTGTTTTCCCGAATGCGCGGACACGATCCTCGCCAAGCACCTCACCCTCGGCGTACTCGACAGCGTAGCGGATGAAATTCGCCGCATCGTTCGACGTCTGAAAGCCGACGACATCATAATCGAACATGACTTCCGCCAGCCATCCGTGCTCCGGAATGGCCGTAAAGAAGTCTGGCGATGGAAAAGGTATGTGCAGGAAGAAGCCGATCTTCTCCTTCACACCTTGATCGCGCAGCTCCTTGGCGAGCGGTATCAGATGATAGTCGTGCACCCAGATGAGATCATCGGGCTCGACAAGCGCGGAAAGCGATTGCGCAAGCCGCTGATTGACGCGCCGGTAGCCGTCGAGAAATACGTGCTCGAAGTGCGCCAGATCCAGCCGATAGTGGAAGGTCGGCCAAAGCGCGCGGTTCGAGAAGCCGAGATAGTATTCCTCGTAGTCACGGCGCGTCAGCGGAATGGTCGCCGTGCGGATGCCGTTGTGCTGCTGCAGCTTGATGCCGAGACCGGTGTCGTCGTCGACGGTCGTGCCGTCCCAGCCGAACCAGAGCCCGCGCCCGCGCTGCAAGGCATCCTCGAGCGCGACCGCCAGTCCTCCCGACTGCACGGCCTTGTCGATATCGGTAACACGATTGGAGGCGACAATCAGACGGCTCATACGGTCGACTCCCAATGCCTGGAGAGCCTCACGGCTCCGTTTATTATGCCCACCATGGAATAAGTCTGCGGAAAATTTCCCCACGCTTCGCCCGTGGTCGAGTCCGTATCTTCGGACATGAGCCCCAATGAATTTCGCGCCGCAAGCAGGCCCTCGAATATCTCGCGCGCCTGCTCGCGCCGCCCGATCCGCGACAGCGCGTCGAGACGCCAGAAGGCACAAACATTGAAGGCTGTCTCGGGCGCGCCGAAATCATCGGGCTCCTCGTAGCGCATCATGAAGGGCCCGCGCGCCAAGGTCTTCTCGAGCTGATCGACCGTCGAGACGAAGCGCGGATCCTTCGGGTCGATCATATCGACTTCGGCCATGAGCAGGACGCTCGCATCGAGATACTGACCGCCGAAACTCTCGACGAACGCCTTGCGCTTGTCCGACCACGAGCGTTCCAGAACCGTTGCCTTGATCTGATCGGCGCGCTGGCGCCACATGGACGCACGATCGGCAAAACCGAGATGATGACCGATCTTGGCGAGGCGATCGCAGCCGGCCCAGCACATGATCGCGGACGACGTGTGCGGGCGCTCGCGCGTTCTGAGCTCCCACATGCCGGCATCCGGCTTATCATGCAGCAGGAACGCCTGCTCGCCGACGGTTTCGAGCCGGGCATACTCGACGGCGCCAGCTTGCATGAACAGACGTCGATCGACGAACGCCTGCGCCGCGCCGAGAATCATGTTGCCGTACGTATCGTGCTGGAACTGTCGATAGGCAAGATTGCCGGCGCGCACTGGCCCCATGCCGCGATAACCGGGAAGTGCCGCGATCTCCTTCTCCGTAAGCTCCTTCTCGAGCCCGATGCCATAGACCGGCTGTATGTGCCCCTCGCGCGCATCCGCGACGATGTTCATCATCCAGCGGAAGTAATGCTCCATGGTGCGCACAGCGGCGAGCGAATTGAGTGCACGCACGACGAAGAAGGCATCGCGTACCCAGCAGAAGCGATAGTCCCAGTTGCGCGTCGAGCCCGCAGCTTCGGGAATGCTCGTCGTCATCGCGGCAACGATGGCGCCGGTCGGCTCGTAGCTGCACAGCTTGAGCGTGATCGCGGCGCGGATCACCGCATCCTGCCATTCGAGCGGCAAGGCGAGACGATGCACCCACTCGCGCCAGTACTGCGTCGTGCGCTCCTCGAAGTCGCGCGCGGTCTCGGCGACGCCCGTCGTGAGAGTTTCGTCAGGGCCGAAGATCAGATTGATCTGGTCGTCCAGATTGAAGGCAGTCTCGGCGACAATGTAGTCGATCGGCGCATCCGTCGTGAGACGCAGCGAAACGCCCGAACTGATATAGCGAATGTGGTTCGAGCCGTACGCGGCAAGCGGCGCGGTGCGGCCATACTCGTAACGCGGCTTGACTTTGATTCTGACGCGCGGGCTGCCCCGCAGCGGTTTCACCCGCCGGACGAGCGTCTGCGGGCGGAAGCGCCGCCCCATCCAGATGAAGCGAGGCGCGAAATCAATGACCTCGATGGCCCCGGATGGTCCCTCGATCACCGTGCGCACGAGCGCGGTATTGCCGATATAGCTCTGGCTGAACGACGCCGCATCCAGAAGCTCGATCTCGAAACTGCCATCGCTCGGATCCGGCGTTCGCCCGCCAAGGAGCGCGTGAAAGACCGGATCTCCATCGAAGCGCGGAAAGCAGCTCCACACGATACGTGCGCGCTGATCGATGAGCGCGCTGATGCAGCAGTTGCCGACGAGGGCAAGTTCAAGCGAAGCTTTTTGCGCACCAGCGGAATCAGTCATTAGACACCTCGCTCATGAAGTTCAGCGAGGTCGCGTGAAGCCAGTCGAGGAATAGAGCGGTCCCGTCTGCACGGTATTGCGCGATTGTCGCTCCGGGACCGATCTTCACGGTAATGCCCTCGAGTTTGTTCACCGCGGCAAATGCATCCTCGTCGGTGACGTCATCGCCAGCGAAGAACGGGCGCCGCCCTGCGAATGGCGTCTCCTTGAGGAAATCGAGGATGGCCGTTCCCTTGTCGGCAAGGGCGGGCTTTGCCTCGAACACCATCTTGCCGCGCTTGATCTGGATGCCGCGCGTGATGGCGGCGAGTTCATCCATCACCTTGCCGCACGCAGCTTCAAGATCGGGACGCGTGCGATAATGAAGTGCGACGGCATTGGACTTGCGTTCGAGCAGCAGCCCCGGCTCGCTCAGCACGAGCGGCGCGAGCAGCAGCTCCGCATGGCGCAGGAATTCCTCATCTACCGGTGCGGCATGACTTTCGCCCGAAAGCGTGCGCCGCGTGAGACCATGAACACCTGCAGCAGGCAGCCGCAGTGGCGCCAGCATTCTGTCGAGATCTCCGATATCGCGCCCCGTTATCACGGCGACGGCGCCTCCGGTCGCGTCCGTGAGCCGGCTCAGCGCATCGCGCGTACGCTCGTTCAATCGCACTGCGTCCGGGCGTTCGGCAAGCTCGACGAGCGTGCCGTCGAAGTCGAGGAAGAACGCGATTTCGTCCGGCACTTTCAATATCGGTAAGGGCATGGGAATGGAAACGACGCTCTCCTTCGATTGGCCCGCTTCTTCATAGATAGCGTGACGTTTGGCAGCATCCGAACGGATGGCATTACGGCTGTGGGCTTACGCCGAAAGGAACGATCCGCGCCTCGAAGCGCTGCTCCTCCTGCGAGAGAATGGACATGATGTAGTTGCACCGCATTGCGGTCGCTCTGAGCATGTTAGTTTGAACCGCATTGGAAGGGCAAGCAAGCATCCCCGGCGCACCCGACCCGTACCTATGGGCCGGCCGGCGCGCCAAATAATGCAACGCTCGCGAGCCGGAAATGGTTCCAAGCACGCGACATGAAAAGGTTGCCGGAAAGCGAGAAATGAAGGCTCTTACCATCGGAAGCGCGATGATCGACACGATCGCGATCATCGAGTCGAGCCGCATCGAGCGCATCACAATGCTCAATGCGGAGACGTCCTTTCTGCTGCTCGCGGAAGGCCACAAAACCGAAGCGCTCGAAATCTCGACCCACACCGGTGGCGGCGCCGTCAACGCCGCGGTTGCCATGGCGCGGCTCGGCGTCGACGTCGCAACGCTCGCCAAGCTCGGCCGCGATCAGCGCGCTGAAACGGTTCTCGCGAGCCTCATGCAGGCCGGCGTCTCGACGCGCTGGATCGGCCGCGACGAGCGCGCCGCGACAGGCGCCGCTGTCATGGTCTCCTCGCATGAGCGCAATGCCGCGATCTTCACGTTCCGCGGCGCCAATACACTACTCGAGGACAGCGACCTCAAGTCCGACGCCTTCGAAGTCGATCTCGTGCACGTCTCCTCGCTCTCGAACCGCTCGGCCGATCGTCTGCCGCGTATTCTCGCCGAAACGAAACGAACCGGTGCTTTCCTCTCGACGAACCCGGGCATTCGGCAGCTTTCGAGCCGAGGCGTGGCGCTGCAGGACGCACTCGGAAACATCGATCTCCTCGTCGTCAACAAGGTCGAGGCTTCCGCACTCGTCCCGATGATTGCAGGCAAGATCGGCGAAGGCGGCCCGCCGCTCGGCCCCGACAGCGAGGAGCCACCCGGCACGCTCGCGCGCCAGGGTCTCTCGGGTGGCGGCTATCACCTCGGCCTGCGCTCGTTCTTCACGGCGTTGCGCGATGCCGGCGCGCGCTATGTCCTCGTTACGGACGGATCGGCCGGCGCCTATCTCGCAGATCGGGAGGTCATCCGCTTCTGCCCGGCAGCACCGACGACGGTCGCCGGTACGGCCGGAGCCGGCGACGCCTACGCGGCAACGCTCGCAACGTTCCTCGCGGAAGGTCGCCCGCCCGAGAACGCCATGCGCGCGGCCGCACTGAACTCTGCCGCGGTAGTTGCCTATGTCGACACGCAGAGTGGCCTCCTCGGCCGTGCCGCGCTCGATGCGGCGCTGTCCGGCAGCGGCGAGGCGCTAGGCGTGAGTCATTGGCGCATCTGAGCATCCATCTACCTGCCTTAAAAGCGGCCATTACCGCCCGAAAATCTGGCAATTTCCGCCTCTTGCGATTATTGTGCAGCGCACACAAGATGCCGCGATGAATGATCGTGCGCCACTGCACATCCTCGTCATCGACGCCAACCGCATCCGCGCCTCCATCATCGAGGAGGGGCTCAAGGAGGCGGGTCAGGCGCGCGTGACCGTGATCGACGAGGCCAAGGGGCTCATGCGCCGGATCGTCGAGCTCGATCCGGACGTGATCGTCATCGACCTCGAGAGCCCGAACCGCGACGCGCTCGAGCACATGTTCCAGGTCTCGCGTGCCGCCAAGCGCCCGGTCGCCATGTTCGTCGACCGCACGGATGATGCCTCCATCGAGGCGGCCATCGATGCCGGCGTCTCGGCCTATGTGGTCGACGGCCTCAAGAAGGAGCGCATCAAGCCGATCCTCGATACGGCCATCCGCCGCTTCCGCGCGTTCGAGCGCCTGCGTGAGGAACTCGATCAGGCGCGCAGCGAACTCAGCGAGCGCAAACGCGTCGAGCGGGCCAAAGGCATACTCATGCGCACGCGAGGCTTGAGCGAAGAGAATGCCTACGCGCTCCTGCGCTCGACTGCCATGCAGAAGAACAAGCGTATCGCCGAGATTGCCGAGATCCTGATCACGGCAGCCGATCTGCTCGGCGAGGAGGAAAGCACATGAACCGCGCACCCTGGGCCGACGATCCAAACCTCGTGCGCATCGGCTTCATGCCGCTCACGGACTGTGCGCCGGTCGTGGCGGCAAGCCTGCTCGGCTTCATGGAAGCCGAGGGCCTGCGCGCCCATCTCACGAAAGAGGCCTCTTGGGCGACGCTGCGCGACCGCATTGCCGTGCGCCATCTCGATGCCGCTCACATGCTCGCGCCCATGCCCATTGCGGCGTGCCTCGGGCTGACGCCGCTTGCCGATCGCCTCATCGTGCCGCTCATGCTCGGCTTTGGCGGCAATACCATCACCGTATCACGCGCGCTGTGGGCGGACCTGAAGGCCGCAGGCGCACCAACGCGCCTGGAGGCCGACGGTACGGCACGTGCGCTCGCCGAGGTCGTCGCACAGCGGCGGCGTAATGGCGTCGCCAAGCTGGTCTTTGCGGTCGTCCATCATCACTCGGCGCACACGTATCAGCTCTCATACTGGCTGGCCGCGGCCGGTATCGTCCCGAATGTCGAGATCGACATCGTCGCCGTGCCGCCGCCTCTGATGCCGGCCGCGCTTGCCGCCGGACAGATCGACGGCTTCTGCGCAGGCGAGCCTTGGGGCAGGGTCGCCTCCGTCGGCGGTTCTGGGCGCTGCGTCACCACGAACGTCGCAATCTGGCGCGCAAGCCCCGAGAAGGTTCTCGGCGTCGCGCAGGATTGGGCCGAAGCAGATCCCGAGCGTCACTTCCGCCTGATCCGCGCCGTCTACAAAGCCGCTGTGTGGTGCAACGATCCCGCAAATCGCAAAGAGCTCGCGCAGCTTCTATCGCGATCGGAGATATTCGATCTTCCGGTCGATATTCTTCTGGCGAACCTCGATGGCCGTATCGCGCTCGATGATGGCGAGGAGATGCGTGTCGATGGCTTCCTGAACTATTCCGCTTCCGCCGCGAACTTTCCTTGGAAGAGCAATGCGGCGTGGTTCTACGCGCAGATGGTCCGCTGGGGTGAGACGCAGATGAGCGCAGAAGGCTACGCGCGCGCGCAGGCCACTTATCGACCGGACCTCCATCGCGCAGCGCTCGCGCCGCTGGATGTTCCGCTGCCGACGGCGAATGCCAAGATCGAAGGTTCCATTGCGGTCGAGACCGCGGTGCCATCGACGGTCGGCCGCCTTTTCCTCGCGCCTGATCGCTTCTTCGATGGCGCCGTATTTGACCCCGAACAACTCGAGACCTATCTCGCGGCACAGCCCGTGAAAACCACGAAGTGACGGTGATGTATGCGCTAGTTGCGCTGCACAATAAGCGCGCAATCGCCCAATTTCCCGGCGCCATTCGCACCTTTCCCCTCACATGCTCATCCCCCTAACGAAGCAATAAGCGGCTGATCTGGAAACGATTTTAGAAACACTCTGGAACTGGCACGCTTCCTGCTTTGTAGGTTAACCAAAGCCAGTCCCAGTTTCCCAGCCCAACGACGGGCTACCGGCAGCGCCGCCGACATGACGAGGGCCTTCAATTGAAGGCCGAAACGTTCATGTCGCGGCGCTTTTTTTTTCGTCCAGAGCGGGGCGAGGCGTCTTCAGCAAAACATCGGGAAACGGCGAACAGCCGATTTGCAGCAATGCGTTCAACCGCGAGGCAGGAGCCAGGTATGCCCAAATCAAAAGGTCCGAATCCCGTCATTCGTACCACCACGACCGCAGCCACCATCGATCGCCGAACATTGCTACGGCAAGCATCCGCAACGGCGGCTACGGCTGCGCTCCTGTCTTCCGTAAAGGCAACTTTCCCCGGCGGCGCATTCGCGCAAGGCGCCGGCCCCGAAGTCAAGGCAGCCAAGCTCGGTTTCATCGCCCTCACCGACGCTGCACCGCTCTTCATCGCCAAGGAGAAGGGCATCTTCGCAAAGTACGGCATGCCCGATGTCGAGGTGCTCAAGCAGGCTTCGTGGGGCACGACGCGCGACAATCTTGTGCTCGGCTCGGAAGGCAATGGCATCGACGGCGCGCACATCCTGACGCCCATGCCCTATCTCATCTCGGCCGGCAAGGTCACGCAGAACAACGTGCCCATGCCGATGTACATCCTCGCGCGGCTGAACCTCGACAGTCAGTGCATCTCAGTCGGCAAGGAATACGCCGACCTCAAGATCGGTCTCGATACAAAGCCGTTCAAGGAGGCACTCGATAAGAAGAAAGCCTCAGGCAAATCCGTGAAAGCCGCGAACACTTTCCCAGGCGGCACCCACGATCTCTGGATCCGCTACTGGCTGGCAGCAGGTGGAATCGATCCCGACAAGGATATCGAAACGATCACGGTTCCGCCGGCGCAGATGGTGGCGAACATGAAGGTCGGCACCATGGATTGCTTCTGCGTGTGCGAGCCGTGGAACCACCAGCTCGTCAACCAAGGCATAGGTTATACGGCCATCAACACCGGCGAGCTCTGGAACAAGCATCCGGAGAAGTCTTTCGGCATGCGCGCTGCCTTCGTCGACAAATATCCGAAGGCTGCCAAAGCACTGCTGATGGCGGTCATGGAAGCCCAGATGTGGTGCGACAAGGACGAGAACCGCACGGAGGTTGCGGCCATCTGCGCGAAACGCCAGTGGATCAATTGCCCGGTTGCCGACGTGACAGATCGCATGAAGGGCAAATTCGACTACGGCATTCCCAGCAAGGTCGTCGAGTACTCGCCGCATATCATGAAGTACTGGCGCGACTTCGCTTCCTATCCCTGGCAAAGCCACGATCGGTGGTTCATCATCGAAGACATCCGCTGGGGCAAATTCGAGGCCGACGTCGACGCAAGCGCCCTCATCAAGAAGGTCAATCGAGAGGATCTCTGGCGCGATGCAGCGAAGGAGCTGTCGATTCCCGCAGCCGAAATCCCAACCTCGACCTCGCGCGGCAAGGAGACATTCTTCGACGGCAAGGTGTTCGATCCAGAGGATCCCGCGGCCTATCTCAAGAGCCTCGAGATCAAGCGCCTCACAGTTTGATGCCCTCTCCCGGCGCGAGCACATCCGCGCGCCGCTCTCCAAGTCACCGGAGACAACTTGATGAACATGCCTGCGAGCAAATTCGAGGGCGCAACGCCTCTGCCATCCGTACAGGCGGCCTCTGCCTCCGCGGCGATCGTCCCGATCGGCATCAAGCCGCCTTCGATGGCGAACCGCACTCTCGCGATTCTGGGCGCAATCGCGGCACGCGTAGTGCCGCCGCTCGTCGTTATCGCGCTTTGCCTCGTGATCTGGGAGGTGCTGTGCTCGAAACCAGGCGCATCCCTACCACCGCCATCTCGCGTGCTCGATGAGACATGGGAGCTGATCGTCAATCCTTTCTATGATCGGGGCGGTATCGACAAAGGACTGTTCTGGCACTTGTCCGCCAGCCTTCAGCGCGTGGCGCTCGGCTATACCTTGGCCATCATCGCCGGCGTTGCCCTCGGTACGCTCATCGGCCAGTCGGTGTGGGCCATGCGCGGCCTCGATCCACTGTTCCAGGTTCTCCGCACCGTTCCCCCTCTTGCCTGGCTGCCGCTCTCGCTCGCGGCGTTCCGCGACGGCCAGCCCTCTGCCATCTTCGTCATCTTCATCACGGCGATCTGGCCGATCATCATCAATACCGCTGTCGGCATTCGCAATATCCCCGCCGACTATCGGAATGTTGCAGCCGTACTTCGGCTCAATCACCTGGAGTTTTTCTGGAAGATCATGATCCCGGCCGCGGCCCCGTACATTTTCACGGGTCTCCGGATCGGCATTGGTCTTTCGTGGCTCGCGATCGTCGCCGCAGAGATGCTCATCGGCGGTGTCGGCATCGGCTTCTTCATCTGGGATGCATGGAACTCGTCCCGCATCAGCGAAATCATTCTGGCTCTCGTCTATGTCGGCCTCATCGGCTTCATTCTCGACCGGGTCGTTGCCGGTGTCGGCCAGCTTGCGACGCGCGGCACTGCGACGGCCTGAGGAGAACCACAATGCACCCATTCTTGAAAATCGACCACATCTCGAAAAGCTTCGCTCGCGGCAATGCCACAACGCAGGTTCTGCGCGACATCGACCTTACGATCGCACAGGGCGAGTACGTCTCTATCATCGGTCATTCGGGCTGCGGAAAGTCGACGCTGCTCAATCTGATCGCCGGTCTGACGCCACTCTCGACGGGCGCCATCCTGCTCGAGAACCAGGAAGTGCGTGATCCCGGCCCCGACCGCGCGGTCGTCTTCCAGAACCACTCGCTGCTGCCGTGGCTCAGTGTCTATGCGAACGTCAAGCTCGCCGTGGACAAGGTGTTCGGCTCAACGAAGTCGCGCAGCGAGCGGCAAGCCTGGACCATGCACAATCTCGAGCTCGTGCAAATGGTCCATGCCAAGGACAAGCTCCCTGCCGAGATTTCCGGCGGCATGAAGCAGCGCGTCGGCATCGCCCGCGCGCTCGCCATGGAGCCGAAGGTTCTGCTGCTCGACGAACCCTTCGGCGCTCTCGATGCGCTCACCCGCGCACATCTGCAGGACTCGGTCATGCAGATTCACGCGCGCCTCGGCAATACCGTCATCATGATCACGCACGACGTGGACGAGGCTGTGCTGCTCTCCGACCGCATCGTCATGATGACCAACGGTCCCTCCGCAACGATCGGTGAAGTTCTCGAGGTGCCGCTGGCGCGTCCGCGCAAGCGTCTGGAACTGACCTCTGATCCAACCTACCTGCAGGCGCGCGCGTCCGTTCTCAAATTTCTCTATGAGCGCCATCGAGCACCGTCGCTGCAGGCCGCGTGACTCATCCCGGCATCTGATGTTGGAAGCATCGCCATGAAGCAGAAGCTTGTCGTTATCGGCAATGGCATGGCGCCGGGGCGCGCGCTCGAAAAGCTCTTCGAGCTGACACCCGACGCCTATGACGTCGCGATCTTCAATGCCGAGCCGCGCGTGAACTACGACCGCATCATGCTGTCGCCGGTTCTCTCGGGTGAGAAGACCTACGAGGACATCGTCATCCACGGCGATGGCTGGTACATCGAGCGCGGCATAACGCTCTACAAGGGCCACAAAGTCGTCGCCATCGACCGCGCGGCCAAGACGGTAACCTCCGAGCACGGTGAAGTTGCACCCTATGACAAGCTGATTGTCGCCACGGGCTCGAACCCGTTCATCCTGCCTGTTCCGGGCAACGATCTCGCCGGCGTGCTCACCTATCGCGATCTCGACGATGTCCACGCGATGCTGATCGCCGCAAAGTCAGGCGGTCGCGCAGTGGTGATCGGCGGTGGGCTCCTCGGCCTCGAAGCGGCAGCCGGTCTCAAAGGACAGGGCATGGACGTGACCGTGCTCCATCTCATGCCGACGCTCATGGAGCGCCAGCTCGACGTCGCCGCGGGACATCTGCTGCAGAAGGCCGTCGAGGATCGCGGCATCAAGGTCATCACCAAGGCCAACACCAAGCAGCTCATCAGCAGCGATATCCGCCTTGGCCCGGCGCGTGTCGAAGCCGTGGAGCTGGAAGACGGCACTCTTATTCCTGCTGATCTTGTCGTGATGGCGATCGGCATTCGGCCCAACACCGCGCTCGCCAAAGAGGCCGGCATTGAATGCAAGCGCGGCATTGCTGTCGATGCCGCAATGCGTACGAGCGATCCCGACATCTTCGCGCTCGGCGAATGCGTGGAGGTCGATGGCCAGGTCTTCGGTCTTGTTGCTCCTCTCTACGAGATGGCTGGCGTCGCCGCGTCGCACCTCGCCGGCGATGCCGATCCGCGTTTCACGCCGAGCGCCACCGCGACCAAACTCAAGGTCACCGGCATCAATCTTTTCTCGGCCGGGGATTTTGCGGACGCCAAGGATCGCCAGGAAATCGTGCTGCGCGACGCGGCACGCGGCATCTACAAGCGCCTCGTTCTCAAGGATGACCGCATCATCGGCGTCGTCATGTACGGCGATACGGCCGACGGCGCATGGTTCTTCGATCTTCTGCGCAAGGGGACCGATATAGCTCCCATGCGCGACACGCTCATCTTCGGCCCCGCATTCGCGACAGGTGGCCCGGCCGACCCTACGGCCGCCGTTGCAGCACTGCCTGACGAGGCGGAGATCTGCGGCTGCAACGGCGTCTGCAAGGGCAAGATCACGACCGCGATCGACTGCCTCGGCCTCAAATCACTCGATGATGTGCGCGCACGCACCAAAGCATCCGCTTCGTGCGGCTCGTGCACGGGCCTCGTCGAGCAGATCCTGCGGCTCAAGCTCGGCGATCGCTACAATCCCGCCGCTGTCCAACCCGTGTGCGGCTGCACGCACCTCGGCCACGACGACGTTCGCCGCCTCATCGTCGCGCAAGAGCTGAAGTCCATTCCCGCACTCATGCAGGCGCTCGAATGGAAGACGTCGTGCGGTTGCGCCAAGTGCCG
>JAEYPL010000106.1 GCA_023410905.1 Pseudomonadota bacterium | reverse complement strand
CTGCACGATGATGCCGATCGGGACGCCGAATGCTGCGAGCGTTGCCTGATCTGTCCGCCAGCGAGCGAGCGAGACGATCGCATGGCCGCCAATCGGGAAAGGCGCATCGTCGTCGAGCGCCTGCCAGGAATCGGCGATGAACGTCTCGCCGGTCCACAGGCGAGGCTCAGTGGTTTTGGGCTTCAGCGGGCTCAAGAGCGGAGCGGGCTCAGACATGTCCCGCCTCCTTGCCGCTACTGCCGCGTCGCGTTGCCTCAGGACCATACAGCGCCTCGCGGAATGGCGTCTTGCCGACACGTCGATAGGCGGCGACGAACGTCTCCGTCGCGTCCCGGCGTAGGCCGAGATATGTATCCACGATCTTCTCGATGGCATTGGGCACGGCATCGGCTGTGAAGCTCGGGCCGATTATATCGCCGACCTCGGCATCATCCTTGGGGCTGCCGCCGAGCGTGATCTGGTAGTGCTCGGTGCCTTTCTTATCGACACCGAGAATGCCGATGTTGCCGGCGTGGTGATGCCCGCAGGCGTTGATGCAGCCGGAGATATTGAGGCGCAGCGGCCCAATCGATTCGGCGCGCGCAGGATCGGTAAAGCGCTGTGCGATCTCCTGAGCGATCGGAATCGAGCGCGCATTGGCGAGATTGCAGTAGTCGAGACCGGGGCAGGCGATGATGTCCGTGATCAGCTCGGTGTTGGCTGTGGCGAGGCGGTGCCCAACCAGTGCATCGTAGATGTGCGCGAGATCGGCGATGGCAACCGTCGGCAGAACGAGATTCTGCTGGTAGCTGACGCGAATTTCGTCGTGACCATATTTCTCGGCGAGTGCTGCAACCGCCTCCATCTGCTCTGCCGTTGCATCGCCAGGGACTTTGCCCGGCTCCTTGAACGAGATGTTGACGATGGCGTAGCCAGGTACGCGATGCGGCAGCACGTTCGTGCGCACCCATCGCGCATAAGCGGGATCCGTCGCGCGCCTCGCCTCGTGTCCGGCGTCCTTCTGCTGTCGCGGCCTCAGCTTACGCGGCGAGAAATAGGCGGCGATGCGTGCGAACTCGGCTTCGGGAAGATCGATCGAGGGCGCATCGAGCGTTGCCCATTCGGCTTCGACCTGTCGGCGGAACTCGTCGATGCCGAGCGCATTGACGAGGATCTTGATGCGCGCCTTGTAGATATTGTCGCGGCGCCCATGCAGATTGTACACGCGCATGACAGCTTCGAGGTACGACAGCAGGCGCGCGCGGGGAACAAAGCGGGCGATCTCCTGCGCGACGTACGGCGTGCGCCCCTGCCCGCCGCCGACATACACGCGGAAGCCCGTCGCGCCATCAGGTCCTTTCACGATTCGGAGCCCGATATCGTGAAAGAGGATGGCCGCGCGATCCTCCGCCGCGCCGGTGATCGCGACCTTGAATTTTCTCGGCAGGAATGTGAACTCGGGGTGGATCGTGGACCACTGGCGCAGAACCTCGGCCCACACGCGGGGATCCTCGATCTCGTCGATCGCCACGCCGGCATAAGGATCCGCGGTAACATTGCGGATGCAGTTTCCGCTCGTCTGGATGGCGTGCATCTCGACTTCGGCGAGTGCATCCAGGATATCCGGCGCGTCCCCGAGCTTCGTCCAGTTGAACTGGATGTTCTGCCGTGTCGTGAAGTGCCCGTATCCGCGGTCCCATCGGCGCGCGATCAGCGCGAGTTGGCGGAGCTGGCGCGCCGAAAGAACACCATATGGGATCGCAATGCGCAGCATGTAGGCGTGAAGCTGAAGGTAGAGGCCATTCTGCAGCCGCAGCGGCTTGAACTGCTCCTCCGTCAGATCGCCCGCGAGGCGGCGTGTCACCTGCCCCCGGAACTGCTTCGCACGCTCGGCGACGAAGCCATGGTCGAACTCGTCATAGCGGTACATCGGGAGTTCCTTCAGACTGTCGGTGTGCCGGCGGCGCGAATTTTCTCGCGCACGGAGAGCGGTGCCGGTCGGCCGTCGACGATGTTGACGTCGAAGGCATAGACGGCTGTCACTTCATTCCGTTCGACGGCAGTGAGTGCGAGTTTCTCGAGCGCGGCGCGTGCTTCGGCGTCTTCAGCGGGCGAGGCATCGGCGAGGGCCTCGACCCACGCACCATCGTCCTTAAGGTAGACGATTGCGCCGGTGCGCAGCACGTTGGCAGTGACGACACTAGGCATGGACAACCTCGCGGAGATTGGAAACCGGTACGTGCTGCGCGAGACGTTCGACCACGCCCGCAGCATCTAGGCCCGCGACCTCGCCGATGATCAGAAGAGCGGGGCCGGTCAAGTCGAGCTTCGTCGCGGGAGCGGCGAGCGCGTCGAGCGTGGTTGCGATCCGCCGCTCTTCCGCTTGCGAAATGCGTGATGCGACGATCACCGGCATGGCCGGCGACCAACCGGATTGAATCAGCGTGCGAGCAAGCACGCCGGACGTCGAAAGTCCCATATAGACCGCAAGCGTCGCGCCTCGCTCAGCAAGTGCGGCGAGATCGACCTGATCGAACTCAGGTGCGCCGTCGCCGGCTGCGTGGCCGGAGATGAATGTCACCGAGCGAGATAGATCGCGGTGCGTGAGCGGGATCTGCAGTGATGCAGCCGCTGCCGTCGCGGCCGTGATGCCGGGTATCACCTCGACGGCGATGCCGGACGCGCGCAGCATTTCGATTTCCTCGCCGCCCCGACCAAAGATCGAGGGATCGCCGCCCTTGAGGCGCACGACCGTCTTCCCTTCGCGTGCGAGAGCGACGAGGAGGGCATTGATCTCCGCTTGCGTCTTCGAATGGCGGCCTTTCGCTTTCGCAACCGATATGAGCTGAGCTTCTCGTCGCGCATGATCGAGCACGCCTTCGCCCATGAGACCATCATGCACGATCACATCGGCGGACTTGAGCGCGCGCACCGCCTTTAGCGTCAGGAGATCGGGATCGCCGGGACCGGCACCGACGAGGATCACGCGACCAGTCGGTGCGGATTGTGTGGCAGCACCGGAAAACTGCGCCTCGATTGCGGCGCGACCGGCATTCTCATCACCTTCTAGAATCGAACTGGCTGCCTCGCCGCCGAAGATGCAATCCCAGAAAGTGCGCCGCTCAATGCCGGGTGCAATCGCGGCAGCGACGTTATCACGATATTCACGCGCGATATCGGCAAGGCGACCGAGGCGCGGATGCAGCTCCTGCTCGATCGTCGAGCGGAGTCGCGTTGCCAGGACAGGTGCTGCTCCTTCAGTGCCGATTGCGACCGTCACGGTGCCGCGATCGACGATCGCCCCGAGTGCGAATGTCGAGAGATGCGGCCGGTCCGGCACATTCACAGGAACGCCAAACGATCGCGCCAGCTCCGACAGGCGTGCGTCCTCGGCATCGTCATCCGTGGCCGAGATCATGAGAGGCCGGCCGGGAAGCGACTCCCATAGAACAGCCGGCTCGATGCGCTCGATGCGTCCTTCGTCGATCAGCGGCTGGAAGCCTTCGACAAGCGCTGCGGCTGCAACTGTCACGCGCTCGGCGCGCTTGAGCAGCAGGCGCGTCTTGCTCAGAGCCAGAT
>JAEYPL010000105.1 GCA_023410905.1 Pseudomonadota bacterium | reverse complement strand
TGTTCGTTGGTCACTTCCAGAGCGCCGCCCTGATGGCCCAACAGGTATGCAATCGTTGCGCTTGAGACTCTAGATTTCTCTAGCCGCAAGGAAAAGGTGCGTCGGAAGCTTTTGAAATTGAACCCGCCCTCTTGCGCCACCGGACAATGCAGACCGATAAATCCGGCGCCTGTGACCGGACCACAGAAGAAGCGACTGGCGGCACGTGAGTAAAGGTGTTTTTCATCGAACACGAGCTCTGAGAAAAGCAGCGCGTCGAGGCCATCCGCTTTGCGGCGTTCTTCAACAAAGTCAAGAAACCCCATGCCGATCAGCTTCGAGCAGATCGGGATTTCACGTTCTGATTGTTTATTCTTTAGCGACTTGTTGAAGCCGTTTGCGTTGATGCTGATCAGATGGACCCCATGGATATCTTGGATCACATCGTGTGCACGTAGCTGGCACAGCTCGTTCAATCTAGCTCCGGTAAACAGCCCCAGCGGCATCAGCCAGAAGCAGTAGCTATGAGCGTCCGAGAGGACCCGCTCCTTGGGTGTTTCCGGGGTATAGCGCTGATATGGCCAACTGGCGAACAGGCTGATCAGATTTGAATCCAGGAATGCCTTAGTGATCTGGGGTTCCGTGCTTCTGCAGTCCTTGATTTTGATCGCTTCAGTAATCAGGCGATCTGAAACCGCTTGATCAAGCATGCGATTGAACAGCTGGTAGTACGCTTGCAGGTTTCCACCTTGACTGCCGGAAGTGCTGTTTTGCTTGAGAAGCTTTGGTAGCTCATCCTTGATCGCGGCAATGTCGGCACTGCCGAGTTCGGCTACACGCCGACCCGGATTTTTACCGGTGAGTACGGACTTGAGCTTGGCCATGCGCGTGCGATGCATGTAGGCCGCTTTAGGTACGTAGTCATTCTCTCTAAGAAAGCGGGCGAGGACCGTGTCCATGAACTCGCTTAGCAACGGGGAGCAGTGGTAACGGTGGATAGCCTCGGCGATGCTGGCTAGGTGCGGCATAGCCAGCTCCAGGTTTTTTTCATGACCGGGGGCCACGCTGAGGGACAGGCCGTGAAGGAGTGGAACTGAGATGTGTGTAGGAGTTACTGCATTCATATGTGCCTCGTTTGCTGGTGAGGCTTAAACATATTACTGGTTATGCATGCAGTCAATGAAATCTATTAACTTTTGCCTGCTGATAGATTTTATTGGCAACTTGCCAATATCGAAAAGCCTTGCAAGCAAAGGAGAAATGGCAGATTTCCCCTTTGCCCGGTCTCAGAAATTATTTTTGAACAAATGACTTCCAGTGCCTTTTGGCAGCTAGGCTCGAGCTGTTGAGGGTGGTTTTCCCTGCTGGCCGTCCTACCTTGAAGGAGCCTTGTCTGCTCTTCAGGAGCTGGTAGCGAGAGTAGTGGATATGATCAACCGGCACCTCGAAGTCGATCTTGTCGAGCTCTTCTTTTAGTACGTAGCTTGGATAGCAATCGCCATAGCCACCCGTGGTGCTGCGGTCGGCATGGCCGACTAGGGCTTTACCAATCAGCATATCGAGCTTCTGCCGACGGAATTGGTTGATAAACGTGTGTCGCAGGCCGTGGAAGGTCAGTTCGTCATCGCCCAGCCCGCATTGGCCCAAGTAGCCTTTGTCATCTTTGCTGGAGCCAATAAACCATCGGCTCGCCACATGCCCTGGAGACAGATCGCCATACACGCGGATGTTCTCAAAAAGTGGCGCTGACAGATCTCCGTCAGTCTCGTCTAGGCGCCGCTGGTGCAGTTCCATGAACCCAGTACTCAGGATGACTTTATGCAGCGGAACGAGGCGTTCAGAATCCGCCGTTTTTAGCTGACGAGCGCCAGAGCGGCTGATGCTGATCACCCAGACGCCTAGCTCTTCGCGGATATCGCCGAGTCGGAGTTGGCAAAGCTCACTCAACCGAGCACCGGTATAGAGGCCGAGTAGGGGCAGCCAAAAGCGATAATCGTCCAGGCGCCAGCGCGGTGGTGCTGACATTGTGTAGGCTGGACCGTTAAGCAGCAGCTCAATCTGCCTCGGCGTATAAGTGCGTTTGCGCGGAACAGGAGCCCCTTTCGTACTGAAAGTCAGTCCTGCAGTGATGTTTTCTGCTAGGTAGCCCTGGTCATGGGCATAGCTCATAACTGCTCGTGCAAGTTCAAAAAACTTCTTCGCGGTCCGGGCGTTGATGGGTTCGTATTTGCCCTCCTGGATGAGCTTGCTTAGCGGTTGATTGCGCGTAGCTCGAAGCCGATGCCGGTTTCGCGGGTACCCCCGAAGCTGGTCGCGCAACGTATTGAACTCGGCACGGGTGAGGGTACGAATGCATCGGTGCCCGCCGACTATCTCCGCTAAGCCTTCAAGCCGAGAATGCATGGTAATTCGCGTACGAGGATTAGCCCACGCACCTTCACGAATTTGCTTCTCCTCAAACTCCTTAATCAGTCCACCAAAATGTAGGGTTCCGGAGCTGATTGACGCAGGTGCAATGATGCAGTCATTAGCTGCCGGAGCGTCAAAGAGAGCTGCCAACTTCGTTTTTTGCGCGTCGGGCAGAACACTGCTCAGAGCGCTGAGCAATGCAAGCGTGCCGGCGTCCTGCGGAGGGGGAGGGGTGTCATTTGCGGCGACTAGCTCTGGTAGTGAAGTCATCGGCTCAGCTGGCGGGATGGGGCCGAGCGTTCGTCTGATCAGATCGCTGATTTCCTGCAAGGCTCTCTCGACTGCATCAGTCGAATTGTGCTCGACGAAGCTCTGTAGCAGGATCTTGTCGATCTGAATGAGCGTTGCCTGGATCATCAGCAAAGCGACGATCGGCGAGCTGGTCAGCAGTTCGACATTGATCTCAGAGGGGCGGTGAGGGTTCGCTTTCAGGCGCGGGTGACTGAGCGGAATGCGCAGAGAATAAAGTCCGCTTTCTTCCTGCACGATTACGAAGCGACTGCAGATTTCAAGCGAGTCGATGTCCACTTTCTGCTGATTCAGCCAGAAGCCGACGGCGTATGCAGATTGGGGCAAGCTCAGCGGAATGTGCAGCAGATTCCGGCCCTGGTCCGGGCGCGCGAAGCACAGATATTCATAGAACGACATCAGAGAGACGAGCGGATGCCCGGGGGCGTAACGGATACCTGTGAGCGGCAGCGTCTCTAGAGCGGTGATGGCGTTGTAGATGTAGATCGCTGCGCTGTTCGCCACTTCGGGGTCGCGAGTACCCAGAGGCCAGTCGAAGCGCGTGAAGCCGATATTGAGGACTTTCGTTAGCTTCTGACTAGGGAACAGCGCGAAGTGTATTTCTCCGCCTGGCTCTTCAGTAAAGAGAACCGGGTGCTCTTGGCATTCCCTCATCAAACGCTCATAGCCCGGCGTGGGGTCAATGGATGCGAGCTTGTTGGGAGAGGGGCGAATACGCCACACCATCCGCGTGCTCTCCAAATTTTGCTGCACGAGGTGGTGTAGTTCTTCGAGCTCGAAGAGAACGTTATGCGAGGAGAATCGAACACGGTCCTCATTGGTTTTTTGCAGGAATTGCTTGAACCGCATGTTCAGATGCGCAGCCAGGTTGCGAGCAAGCGCTTCGTCATAACCCAGAGACCAGCGGATTTGCGCTGGTAGCTGTGGGTTGAGCGCGAAATGCTTGGGAAAGGTGAGGTAGTACTG
>JAEYPL010000089.1 GCA_023410905.1 Pseudomonadota bacterium | reverse complement strand
CCCCACCCCTGCTCGAATTTACATTCCTTAGAAACGATCGTATTTCACAGCGGCGCCTGGCCCAGACATTTCCTCACCCGCTTGATCGCAAGAACGTATCGAAACGACCGGACCTGCCACTGCCGCGGTGCTGGTATCAGCCCACCAGCTAACGGGAGACAATTCGGCCGTCGTGCCCGCTCGCCTTGACGGCTAACCGCTCACCGCGTAAGCAAAATCCCATGCTCCTGCTCATCGATAACTACGACAGCTTCACCTACAATCTCGTCCACTTCCTGGGCGAGCTTGGTGCTGAATGCGAGGTCGTCCGGAACGACAAGATCACGGTCGATGCGGCCATCGAGATGGCCCCGCAGGCGATCGTGCTTTCGCCCGGCCCCTGCACACCCAACGAGGCCGGCATCTGTCTCGAGCTGATCGAGAAGGCGAGCTCGAAAATCCCGCTGCTCGGCGTGTGTCTCGGCCATCAGGCGATCGGCCAGGTTTTTGGCGGTAAAGTCATTCGCGCTCCGTCCGCAATGCACGGCAAGCTCTCGGCGATCGAGACGACCGGCAAGGGCCTCTTCGCCAACATTCCAAAGCGCTTCGAGGTCACGCGCTATCATTCGCTCATCGTCGAGCGCGCGAGCCTTCCGGCCGATCTCGAAGTCACTGCCGAAACCGCGGACGGCATCATTATGGGCGTGCAGCACCGCACGCTGCCTGTCCACGGCGTGCAGTTCCACCCGGAGAGCATCGCCTCCGAGCACGGCCACGATATTCTCGCGAACTTCCTCCGCCTCGCCGGCCTCGCGCCGCGCACCCGTAATACCAAGGCGCCGCGCGTCGCCGCGTAGCTTCTTCTGTCCGGAACCGCCTCCATGCCTGCTGCCGAGCTCACGCGCCTTATCCAGAAGGTCTCGACAGGGGCGGTCCTCACGACCGACGAAATTCGCACCGCTCTCGAAATCATGACGGATGGGCACGCATCGCCTGCGCAGATGGGTGCATTTCTCATGGCGCTGCGCGTGCGTGGCGAGACGGTCCAGGAGATCACGGGCGCCGCGCAAATGATGCGCGCGAAAATGAACCGAATCTCAGCCCCCGCAGGTGCGGTCGATATTGTCGGCACGGGCGGCGACAGTCACGGCACGTTCAACGTATCGACGGCAGCGTCCATCGTCGCCGCGGGGACCGGGCTCAAAGTCGCGAAGCACGGCAATCGCCGCGTCTCATCGCTGTCCGGGGCGTCGGACATCCTCACCGAACTCGGCGTCAAGGTCGATGCGAGCCCGGAGACGGTTGCGAAGGCGATCAACGAAGCCGGTGTCGGCTTCTTGTGGGCGCCGATGTACCATCCGTCCATGAAGCACTGGGCGCCGATCCGTGCCGAGCTCGGCATCCGAACGATTTTCAATCTGCTCGGGCCGATCTCGAATCCCGCCGGCGTCACGCGTCAGGTGCTCGGCGTCTTTGCGCTCGAATGGGTCGAGCCCATCGCTCATGTTCTCGCGAACCTCGGCGCCGAGCACGTATGGGTCGTGCATGGCCATGACGGCCTCGACGAGCTGACCACGACTGGCGCGACGACCGTCGCCGAGCTGAAGGATGGCAAGGTCACGGTGTTCGAGGTGACACCGGCCGACGCTGGCCTGCCGCCAGCCAAACTTTCCGATCTAAAGGGCGGAGATGCCGCGACCAACGCCGTCGTCATGCGTGAGCTGCTGGCCGGCGCGAAGGGGCCGATCCGCGACATCGTTCTGCTGAATACGGCCGCGGCGCTGATCGTCGGCGGCAAGGCGACGAGCCTGACGGACGGCGTCGCGCTTGCGGTTCACTCGATCGAGTCCGGCGCCGCACGCGCCGCCCTCGACAAGCTGATCGCCGTCACGAAGGCCGAGTGAAACCTCAGCCCTTCTGCAATCCGAGCAGCTCGATGTTGCCGCCGGTCGCAGTGATGTCCGTGGAGCGGACGCGCTCGGTGGCGAAGCGTGCGAGATAGTGCGGACCGCCGGCCTTCGGGCCGGTGCCTGAAAGGCCCTCGCCGCCAAAGGGCTGCACGCCGACGACGGCCCCGATCTGGTTGCGATTCACGTAGAGATTGCCGACGCGCGCGTGTTCCGCCACGTAGTCGGCAACGGCGCCAATGCGGCTGTGCAGGCCGAGCGTCAGGCCAAAACCCGTCGCATTGATAGCATTGATGACGCGATCGAGATGGCCGCCGGAAAACCGCACGACATGCAGGATCGGGCCGAAGACCTCGCGCTCGACTACGCCGAGCCGCTCGATCGCAAAAGCTGCGGGCGTGACGAAAGTACCGGCATGACAGTCGGACGGCAGCGGCGGATCGATCAACTCGCGCTGCGACCGCCGCATGGCGAGCTTGTGCGCTTCCAGCATGGTCTGCGCATCTTCGTCGATCACCGGGCCGACATCCGTCGCATAGTCGAGCGGATCGCCGACCTTGAGCTCGGCAATGGCGCCCGTCAGCATTTCCGTGACATCATCGGCGATCTCTTCCTGCAGGAAGAGTACGCGCGCCGCAGAACAGCGCTGACCGGCCGAGTCGAAAGCCGAGCGCACGGCATCGCGCACGACCTGCTCCGCGAGCGCACTGCTGTCGGCGATCATGGCGTTGATGCCGCCGGTCTCGGCAATGAAGGGAATGATCGCGCCGCGGCGATCGGTGAGCGTCCGCTGAATGGCCCAGGCCGTGTCATTCGAGCCGGTGAAGGCAATGCCGGCAATGCGCGGATCCTTGGAAAGCGCAGCGCCGACGGGACCTGCGCCCGGAAGCAAATGGAGAACGTCACCGGGAATACCGGCCGCATGCATCAGCTCGACTGCGAGGAAGGCAGTGACGGGCGTCTGCTCGGCGGGCTTTGCGATGACGGCGTTGCCCGCTGCCAGCGCTGCCGCGACTTGCCCCGTGAAAATTGCGAGCGGAAAATTCCACGGCGAGATGCACGCGAAAACGCCGCGCCCGCAAAGCTCGATCGTATTGCGCTCGCCTGTGGGCCCGGGCAGAACGACGGGGCCGGCGAATTGCCGCCGCGCCTCGCCCGCGTAGTAGCGCAGGAAATCTACAGCCTCGCGCACCTCGGAAAGTGCGGCATCGAGCGTCTTCCCCGCTTCACGGACGAGCACGCCCATGAGGCGCGCGCGATCGCGCTCCATGAGGTCGGCCGCCTTCTCCAGCAGATCAGCGCGTGCCGGACCGCCGCGGCGATCCCAGGCGTGCATGGCTTTGCTCGCACTCGCGATCGCCTGCTCGATTTGATTCGGTGTTGCTTCCAATACCGTGCCAATGCGTCGGTGGCGATCGTGGGGGCAGAGCACGAGCCGTGCAGCATCACCACCGCGGATCATCTTGCCGTCGATAATCGGACCAACAGCGAAGTCGCCTGCGATGGCAGTATCGATCTCGGCAAGCAGAGCGGCACGCGTCGACGGCTCGGTGAGCGCGATGCCTGCACTGTTGCGCCGGTTCGGCCCGAGGATCGCAGCCGGCAGCGGAATGCGCAGGCTCTCCGCGATCTTACCTTCCTGCCAGAGCTTCTCGGTTGCTTCGACAGGATCGCGCACGATCTCCGCCGCCGGCATGTCGTCATCCGCAAGGCGATTGACGAACGACGTGTTGGCACCATTTTCCAGCAGTCGCCGAACGAGATAGGCCAGCAGATCCTCATGCGCACCGACTGGCGCATAGATGCGGCAGGGACGCGCGAGACCGGACTTGCTCACGACCTCCTCGTAGAGCGCTTCGCCCATGCCATGCAGACGCTGCATCTCGAAAGGCAGCACGCCGCCAGCCACATGCGCGGCTGCGATCGTGTGTGCATTGTGCGTCGCGAATTGCGGATAGAAGGCCTTCGTCTCACCGAGCAGGAAGCGCAGGCACGCGAGATAGGACACGTCCGTGTGGGGCTTCGCGGTGAAAACCGGATAGCCCGGAAGGCCGCGCTCCTGCGCGAGCTTGATCTCGCTGTCCCAATACGCGCCCTTGACGAGACGAACGGGGATCGTACGCCGTGTCGCGTCGCTCACGCGCTTCAGCCAGCGCAATACGGGGATCGCGCGCTTGCCGTATGCCTGCACGACCACGCCGAGCCCCGGCCAGCCCGCAAGCTCCGGCGCGTGCATCAACCGCTCGACAAGCCACAACGTCGGATCGAGGCGATCCTGCTCCTCGGCATCGATGGTGATACCAAGCCCGCGCGCGCGAGCAAGTCGGGCGATTTCCAACAATCGCGGCAACAGCTCGGCTTCGAGGCGTGCTTCCTTGCCGGGCTCGAAGCGCGGATGCAGCGCCGAAAGCTTGAGCGAGATGCTCGGACGCCGCATGAGCGTCTCGATGTTCTCAGGTCCCGCCGCACCGGCCGCCTTGCCGACGGCCTCAATCGCGGTCGCATAACGCGCATGATAGCGCTCGGCATCCTTTTCGGTGCGCGCCGCCTCGCCGAGCATGTCGTAGGAGATCGTGTAGCCGCGCTTCTCGTACTCCCAGGCATTCGAGATCGCGCTGTCGATGTTGCGCCCCAGCACGAACTGATCGCCGAGAATGCGCACGGCCTGCCGCATAGCCTGCCGGATGACCGGCTCCCCCGAACGCGCCACGAGCCGCTTCAAAACGGCGCCCGGCCCCGAGCCGGCCGAGCGACCGAGGCGGACGATCCGTCCTGTCAACATCAGACCGAAGGTCGACGCATTCACGAGCAACGAGTCCGAATGACCGAGGTGCCGCTCCCAGTCACCACTGCCGACGCGCTCGTCGATCAGGGCATCGGCCGTATCGGCATCGGGGATGCGCAGCAGCGCCTCCGCGAGGCAGAGCAGCGTGACGCCTTCCTCCGACGTGAGGCCATACTCGTGCATGAAGGCATCGATGCCGCCATGCTTCGTGCGTCCGGCTCGCGCCGTGTCGACGAGCCGCGCGGCGATGGTCGCGATGCGCTGACGCTCGTCGGCCGTGTAGACCGCGCGCTCGATAAGCCCGCCGACGAGGCGAGCCTCATCACGCAAATGAAAGTCGGAGATTTCGTCGCGCGGAATGGGTGTCGAGGATGGCGGCGCACCAGCCGCCGACCACGATTCGCGTGCGCCTTTGGCCGCCATCGCACTCTCCTCCATGCCTGAAGCCGAGGATGCCTGTCAGCAGGCTGCGACACGAATCACCTCGCGGCCAGCCTGATTTTCCGGTGATTGAGCACAAAGTACCGACGTCGGCAAATGTCGCCGCTCGCCTCTCCCCATTGTCGTCACTGAGGCGGCCTGAACGCGAACACGATATGCTCCCAGCCGCCCTCGTACATGTCGGCCGGAAGCGAGTACGGCGCGCAGGCAATCATCGCGCGCACAGCGCTATCCGCGACCAAACCGAACGCCGGGAAATTGTCCGAGTTGGTCACTTTCGGCGTTCCGACAAGCGTGCCATCGCGGTTCAAGCGCACTTCCAGCCTGACAACGACATTCTCCAGCCCCGCAATACCCGCAGGGACATTCCAGCACTGGCCGACGGCGCGGCTCAGGAGACTGGCGAGCCAGCCGGCCTTGCTGGCCGAGAGCATGGCGTCATTACCTTCGCGCGCGCCGAGGACCGGGCCCTTCGCGCGCGTATCCGTGCTCGGCTGCGGCGCCGCCGGCGCCGGAGCGCGCTGGTCGGGTGACTTGTCGAGCAGGGCTGCCAGCCGATCCGCGTTGAACTGGGCTTTGGCCCTCTCTTCTGCAATGCGCTTCTGTCGCGCTTCTTCCTGCTTGCGCTTGATTTCGGCCTGGCGCTTGGCTTCGTCTGCCTTGCGCTTGGCATCCGCCTTGGCCTTTGCCTCGGCTTGAGCGCGCGCTTTGGCGTCGGCCTCCGCCTTTGCCTTGGCTTCTGCTTCCGCGCGCGCCTTGGATTCTGCTTCGGCCTTGGCTTTTGCCTCGGCTTCTGCCTGCGCTTTGGCATCGGCCGCGGCTTTGGCTTCAGCCTGTCGCTTGGCCTCATCGGCCTGCTGAAGTGCGAGATCGGCGAGCTTCTGCTCGAGCGCCGCACGATCAGGCTCGGGAGCCGGCGGCGGTGGCGGTGGTGCGGCCGCTGCAGGCGGCGGAGGAGGAGGCGCCGCTTCGGCCGGCTTCGGCGGAGGGGGCTCGGACGGTGCCGCGGGTGGCGGCGGTGGCGGCTGCGCTACGGGCGGACGAGGGCGATTGCTCTCCTTGGGCGTCGCCTCGGTTTCAGTGCTCTCGTTGGCGCGCGCTTCCTTGAGCGTTGCCGAACGACTGCCGCGTGTGAGACGCGTGAGCTCGGACGGCGAGATCATGTCGACGGCGATCGGCTCGATCACAGGCGCTCTAAGCTCAGGCGTCGACTGAATGGACACGACGGTCCATCCGAGCAACGACGCGTGCAGCATCACCGAGACGAGAAAACCGAAATACACCGCCTCAGCCCCCGCCCTCCACCTCCGTTACAAGGGAGATCTTCCGGAATCCGGCATCGCGAATGCGTCCCATCACGCGCGCGATGTCACCGTAGCTGACCGCCCTGTCACCACGAACGAACACGGGCTCGTCGGTGCCGCCTCTGTTCTGTGCAATGGACTGGAGGCGCGGGCCGATCTCGTCGAGCTGCATGGTCGTCTTCTCCTCCTGGCCGAGATAGACCTCGCCGCGGGAGTTCACGGACACCACGATCGGCTCCTTGTTGGCCTCGAGCTGCTTGCCCTTGGCCTGCGGCAGCTCCAGCGGCACGCCGACGGTCAGCAGCGGCGCCGCGACCATGAAGATGATGAGCAGCACCAGCATGACGTCGACGAACGGCGTGACGTTGATCTCGCTCATGGGCGCATGGCGGCGCGCCCGGCCGCGTCGTCCGGCCTTGCCTGATCCGCCAGTGTTCAGGCTCGCGCCCATGTTGCTGTTCCCCCGCTGGGGCTCCTCAGACTCGGGTATCGATCTGACGCGATACGATCGCGGCAAACTCGTCGGCAAAGGCCTCGAATCGCTGCGCGAGGCGCGCCGAATCCGCCGAGAACTTATTATAGGCCATGACCGCCGGAATTGCGGCCAGAAGTCCGAGTGCCGTCGCGAAAAGAGCTTCCGCAATACCGGGCGCGACAACGGCGAGGCTCGTGTTCTTCGAGGCCGCGATGGCCTGGAAGCTCGACATGATGCCCCATACTGTTCCGAAGAGGCCAATGAAGGGTGCGGTCGAGCCCACTGTCGCCAGAAACAGGAGGCGTCTGTCGAGCCGCTCCATCTCGCGGCTGATGGTGACGTCCATCACCTTCTCGACGCGGAGTTGTATGCCGCCCAATGCGCGGATGTTGCCTTCGACCGAGCGCTTCCACTCGCGCATCGCCGCAACGAACAACGCTGCCATGGACTGCGTGCGGTCACGGGCAAGATTCGCATAGAGCTCTTCGAGGCTCTGACCCGACCAGAAGAGCTGTTCGAAGTTGTCCGCCTCGCGCCGCGCGCGGCGGAAAGCGAAGATTTTCTCGATGATGATCGCCCAGGACCAGACCGAGGCGAGCAGAAGCCCGACCATGACGATCTGGACGACGATGTGGGCCTGCAGGAACAGTTCCAGGAACGAGGTACCGTGCCCCGGCGCAACCGCGCCGATCTTGTCCTTGAGGATGTCCGTCGGATTCATGCTCTGCTCGCTGGCGCGGAATGCATTGGATCGAGGCAGGCAGGAGCGGCCAAACGACAGCGGCCGATAGATACCAGCCCTCGGGCCGACAATCCGCGCCTCGGAGCGCACTGCCAGCCGGTCGGGCTCAAACTGAGGTCAACGGACCTTCTTGTCCCAAGGGGCGCTTCTTACGCTCCATTGTGACTAAACTACGAACACCTGCCTGGATTCGGCCACATGTGTCCATGTGCCGCCGCGTCTCATGCCCACAAACCCGTCCGCAACCCGCGAAGCCCGCCTTCCAGATACGGTCTCGCTGTTCAGTTGCCGCAAAGCCCGGCACGCAGGCGCTGGCTGAGGCGCTGCGGTTTGCCCGATACGGAGACGAGCACGACCAGCACCTCGGCTTCGAAGAGTACGACGCCATCGCGCATGACGCGCTGTGAGAGGCTCAACGCCGCACCTTTGACCTCCGCGACGCGCGTCTCGACCTCGAGCACGTCGTCGATGCGCGCGGGCTTGAGGTACTCGAGCCGCATGCGACGCACGACGAAAGCAGCCGGCTCGGCGCCGTCACCACCCTCGATCAGCGTGCGGTGCTCGTTGCCGACAAGGCGCAGATAGTCGGAGCGCCCGCGCTCGCACCAGCGCAGATAGCTCGCGTGATAGACGAGGCCGGAGAAATCCGTGTCCTCGAAGTAGACCCTGACCGGCAGCACATGATGGCGGCCACCATCGGGATCGCTCACCATGCGGCCGGCGAGATCGGGCCACGCGCGCGGCTCAGGCATGTCCGCCTCCAAGCTCGACGAGCACGATCTCGGGCGGCACACCGAAGCGGATCGGAGCCCCGCTGCATCCAAGCCCCGCCGATACGATCATATGGCGGCCTTCCTCGACGATATGGCCGCGGACAAAGCGGCTGCCGTACCGCGAGGGTACAACGGGTGCGAAGCCTGCCAGCGCCACCTGCCCTCCGTGCGTATGCCCCGCAACCGTCAGCGCCACTCGCTTCGAAACGCGCGGAAAAATATCGGGTTCGTGCGCCATCAGCAGGATCGGCGCATCATCGCTGATCTGCGCCATTGTTCCAGGCAGATCGTCGACCCCGCGGATCCGTGTGCGGCGACGCGGCCAGCTTCCCTCACGCACACGTAAGGCCAACTGGTCACCAAGCCCGGCCAGCCAGAACGAGCGACCATCCTTGCGCAGGCGCCTGACATCGTTCTCGTAGACCGGAATGCCAGCAGCTTCGAGTGCGCGGCGGACGCGTATCGGCCCCCTACCCCGCAGGACCGCTTCCTGATCATCCCACCAGTCGTGATTGCCAAGAATAGCGTGCACACCGAGCGGTGCGCTGAGACGCCCCAGAACACCGGCCCATTCGGCGGGGGGTACCGGGCGGCGCACGAAGCGATGGTGAGCCATGTAGTCGCCGAGCAGCAGCACCAGATCGGGCTTCAGCTTGTTCGTATCGGCGACGATCTTTTCGATGCGCTCGATATCCATCCAGGGCTCGCAGGCATGGATGTCCGCAACAAGCGCGACCCTGAGCTTCAACGCATCCGGCCAGTTCGGCACGCGGGGGCGGTAGCGGACGATGCGATGGTGCCACGGCTCGACGCCGAGGGCGTAGCCGCTGAATCCGAAGGTCGTGAGCCCAAGCCCCGCAACAGCCTTGAGGAATACGCGACGCGTTAACATTCACCAGCCGCCCCGTAAGAAATCCCTGAAGCGATGCAATGATCGTACCAACGGTTCTCGGCCTTCAGCCGCTGCCCGACGCGGCAGCAGCATCGTCGTCGTCTCCAGTGATCTCGAAAAGACCGGCCTGTGCGGCGGATGCACGCGCCGGACCGGTCAGACCGAGATGACGGTAAGCGCGTAGCGTCAGAACGCGGCCGCGCGGTGTCCGACCGATGAACCCCTGCTGAAGAAGGAACGGCTCGACCACTTCCTCCAGGGCATCGCGAGCCTCCGAAAGCGCCGCGGCAATGGTTTCGATGCCGACCGGCCCGCCGTCGTAGTTTCGGGCAATGCAGTTCAGATAGCGATGATCGAGGGCATCGAGCCCCTCGTTGTCGACCTCGAGCAGATTGAGTGCGCGATCGGCAGCTGCAGCATCGATGATCGCGACACCATCGACGGTCGCGAAGTCGCGCACGCGCCTCAGCAGCCGTCCGGCAATACGTGGCGTTCCCCGCGAGCGGCGCGCGACTTCCCGCGCTCCATCGCTCGACATGCGCGCGCCAAGCACACGCGCGCCACGGCTCACGACCTTCTCCAACTCGTCGATACTGTAGAAGTCGAGCCGGATAGGAATGCCGAAGCGGTCGCGCAGCGGGTTCGTCAGCAGGCCCGCGCGCGTCGTCGCGCCGACCAGCGTGAATTTCGCGAGATCGATCTTCACCGAGCGCGCCGCAGGGCCTTCACCGATGATGAGGTCGAGCTGGTAGTCCTCCATGGCCGGATAGAGGATTTCCTCGACGGCCGGGCTCAGGCGGTGAATCTCGTCGATGAAGAGGACATCGCGCTCCTCCAGATTGGTGAGCAGGGCCGCGAGATCACCGGCTTTGGCGATCACCGGGCCTGATGTCGAGCGGAAGCCGACGCCCATCTCCTTGGCCATGATCTGCGCGAGGGTCGTCTTGCCGAGTCCGGGAGGTCCGGCGAACAGCACATGGTCGAGCGCGTCGCCCCGCCCCCTGGCGGCCTGGATGAATACGCGGAGATTGCTGCGCGCGGCTTCCTGGCCGACGAAATCGTCGAGCGACTGCGGACGGATCGACGCCTCGAAGGCATCGGCCTCCTTCCGGACGCTCGATACCAGCCGGCTCTGGTCGGCGTCGCTCATCGAACCCACCCCGTTCGAGGTCCGGCGCTCGCCTCGTTGCAAGCCGCGCAGAGGCTCGGGCGCGCCCGACGTTTCACATTCGTTCCTCTGGCTCTCTATCATGATTTGCCGCGCCGACGCGAGCGGCGATCGTGGTGCGTCCGCGCGGTTCCCCCACGCCTTTTGCCGCAAGCGCGGCAGATGGGAGCGGCGACGTAAAATGTGTTGTGCCGACCTTGCAAAACGCTATGTTCGGGCGGTTTGGCGCGCCAGGGGCCTTGGGGGAATCAGGGAATCGTCGCCGCGTAGCAGCTTCGCCGTCCTTCTGCAGAACAGTAAGAACCATATGGCAGAGCCTCGCATAATCGCCATCGATGCGATGGGGGGCGACCATGGAGTTCCGGTCATCGTGCCGGGAGCAGCCATGGCTCTCGCGTCTCATCCGGGCATCGGCTTCATCCTGTGCGGCAATCGCACGGCGATCGAAGCCGAGCTCAAGGCCTTCCCAGGCCTCGCGGCAGTCTCGCGGATCATCCACACCGATACCGCCATCTCCATGCAGGACAAGCCCAGCCAGGCTGTCCGCCGCGGCAAGGGCACGAGTATGTGGCTCGCGCTGGAGCAGGTGAAGGAAGGTGCGGCACAGGCAGCCCTATCGGCGGGCAATACCGGGGCGCTCATGGCGATGTCCAAGCTGGTGCTGCGCCCCATGGCCGGCATCGAGCGGCCGGCGATCGCAGCGTTCTGGCCGACCGTCAAAGGTGTCTCGATCGTCCTCGACGTCGGCGCCAACATCGGCGCGTCGGCACGCCAACTCGCGGAATACGCGCTCATGGGCGCGGCCATGGCGCGGGCCTATCTCAAAATCGAACGTCCGAGGGTCGGCCTGCTGAATGTCGGTGTCGAGGAGATCAAGGGCGCCGACGAGGTCAAGCAGGCACATGCTTGGCTGAAGCTTCCTGAACTCGGTCTCCCGATCGATTACCGAGGTTTCGTCGAGGGCGACCAGATCGGCCAGGGTGATGTCGACGTGGTCGTCGTCGAGGGATTTGCGGGCAATATCGCGCTCAAGACGGCCGAGGGGACGGCGCGCCAAATTGGCGTCTATCTCCGTGAAGCCATGACCCAATCGCTGGTAACCAAGATCGGTGCGCTGCTCGCCAAACCGGGTTTCCGGACGCTGCGCCACAAGATGGACCCGCGCCGCGTGAATGGCGGTGTTTTCCTCGGCCTCGACGGCATCGCGGTCAAAAGCCACGGCGGCACGGACACTTTCGGCTTTGCGAGCGCAATCAATGTCGGCTACGAGATGGCCGCGGGCGACCTCAAAGGACGGATCGCATCGGATCTCGGCGCTTTCAACGGTAAGCTGGCCGCTATCCCGGAAAACTGAGGCCCTGAAAACGAACACAGGCTCGGAACGCACCTTCCGGCACCGGCCGGGATAGGAAGAACACTCGCGAGGTACATCAAAGTGGCCGTCATCAGATCGGTTATCCGGAGCGTGGGCGCCTATCTCCCGAAACGCGTCATGACCAACGATGACTTCTCGCGCATCGTCGAGACGACGGACGAGTGGATCACCGAACGTACCGGCATCAAGCAGCGCCACATCGCGGCCGAGGATGAGCTGACCTCCGATCTCGGCATCGCCGCAGCCAAGCAGGCGCTCGTGCGCTCCGGCATCGCACCGGGCGACATCGACCTCATCATCTGCGCGACGGCGACGCCCGACCGCACATTCCCCGCAACGGCGGTTCGCATTCAGAACGGCCTCGGCATTACGAACGGCGCCGCCTTCGACGTGCAGGCCGTGTGCTCGGGCTTCGTCTATGCCATGACGACGGCCGACAATTTCCTCAAAACCGGCCAGTTTAAGCGCGCCATCGTCGTCGGCGCGGAGACCTTCTCGCGCATTCTGGATTGGTCGGATCGCGGGACGTGCGTGCTGTTCGGCGATGGCGCCGGCGCCGTCGTCCTCGAGGCACAGCCCCAGAAGGGCACGCGGGAGGACCGCGGCATCCACTCGACCCGCATCCGCTCCGACGGCCGCTACGAGGATCTCCTCTATGTGGATGGCGGCCCAGGCTCGACCAAAACCACCGGCCACCTGCGCATGAACGGCCGCGAGGTCTTCCGCCATGCCGTCCAGAAGATTTCGGGCGTGATCGAGGAGACGCTGGTCCAGACCGGGTACGCCGCCGAGGAAATCGACCTCTACGTGCCGCATCAGGCCAATCAGCGCATTCTCGACGGCATCGCCAAGCGGCTCGGCGTGGATCCCAAAAAGATCATGTCGACGCTCGCCAAGCACGGCAATACGTCGGCTGCCTCCATTCCGCTGGCGCTGAACCAGGCCTTCGAGGAGCATCGCCTGAAGGAAGGTAACCTCGTCCTGATGGAGGCCATGGGCGGCGGTTTCACCTGGGGCGCGGTCCTCGCCCGCTGGTGAACGGGCGGCGAACCGTACGCGCCCTGTCCCATACGCCGCCCCCTGTTGCAGCGGTGCAGTTTTTATTGCGATTTCAGCCGCTTGATCTTCACAGGCATTGACCCGCCCGCGCGCTGCCGGTAGCTTCTATATAATCAAGCATCGGGGAGGCGTTTACCAATGGGCAGCAAGACATTGACCCGTGCGGATCTGGCGGACGCTTTAGTCCGCAAAGTGGGTCTGCCACGCAACGAGTCTCAGGAACTCGTCGAGCGGGTGCTTAGTGAAATTTCAGAGACACTTTCGCAGGGTGAGGGCGTAAAGCTCTCTTCGTTCGG
>JAEYPL010000036.1 GCA_023410905.1 Pseudomonadota bacterium | reverse complement strand
GCACGTAACCGAGCTCACGCCGCGGGAACCAGATATAGGGAATGCCACCCCGATAGAGATGCGTGAGATTGATGCCTGCGCCGAAGATGGGGCGATCGCGATATTTTGGATGCTCGACCGGTCCGCCGCGCATGACAACGATATCGCTCTCCGGATCCAGGATCGCGACATCGGTCGCGATCTCCATGGCATCAAGCGTCGTGTCATCTTCCGCATTGAGAAAGCGCGGATGGGCTGCGGTCAGATGGACCGTACGCCCGTGCCGCTCCAGGCGTACGGCCCCAAGATCGAGCCTGCCTTCGGCAGCAAAGCGCGCCGCAGGATCGGCGCTGTCACCGCGCGGGAGCAACATAGTATGACAAAGGTGCAAGCCCGTGCGCTCGTTCGCGAGAACGCGTGAGATGAAGAGACCCTGATCGATTTCGATACCGTCCTTGTCGCGCTGGTCGAGCGCGGCTTCGACTGCCACCTCCTGCCGCGATGGCACGAGCCCCGGCACGATATCCGCAGCCAGATAGATGAGATCTTCGAGACGGACGAAACGAGAGCAGTCGGCGGTCAGCTCATCGTAGACAGCGCACGCATGCGCTACCAAAAAGCGATCACGCGCGGCACGCGTAGCCGAAAGAATGGCTTCGGCCGCTGCTCGCTCGGACGCATTCCGCGCCGGCTTCTTCGGCAATGCAGACAGCAGACGCGCGCCAGCAGACCAATAGGCGCCGTAAACGCTGCGATCCGATGCGAGGTCCTGCGTGCCGACCGGCTCCGACGATGCCCAATCTACTGTGGGGCGCGCTGGCAGGCCGGCAGAGGTTAGAACATCAATCACGCTCGGCTCGCTCATCGTGTGTCCGTCCTTCTTGCGATCAGCTTTTGGGCCGCTTGTCGATGACGCGCCGCGCCTTGCCTTGTGACCGCTCGACCATTCCCGGAGAGACGGCCCGTACGTTGCTCGTCACGCCGACTAGCGCCTTGATCAGATGCTCGGCTTGGCGCGCGAGAGCAGCCTGAACCTCAGCGCCTGCCTCGTCCCGCGTCTCGACGATGACTTCGAGCTCGTCGAGCTGCGAGGGACGCGAGATCTCCAGAATGTAGTGCGGTGCGAAGTCCGGCATGGTCGCGAGAACGCTCTCGATCTGAGAGGGAAAGACATTGACGCCGCGAATGATGAGCATGTCGTCGCTGCGGCCCTTGATGCGCTCGACACGCCGCATGGCGCGGCCAGTCCCGAGCAGCAGGCGGGTCAGATCGCGCGTGCGATAACGGATGATGGGCATGGCCTCCTTGGTGAGCGAGGTAAAAACAAGCTCACCCTCCTCACCATCAGGAAGCACCGCACCCGTCTCGGGATCGATGATCTCGGGCAGGAAGTGGTCCTCCCAGATGGTCAAGCCATCCTTGCTCGCGGCGTACTCTTGCGCGACGCCCGGCCCGATGACTTCGGAAAGCCCGTAGATGTTGACTGCCTGCAGGCCCATGCGACGCTCGATTTCGTCGCGCATGCTGTCCGTCCAAGGCTCGGCGCCGCAGATCGCTATGCGCAGGCTCGTGTCGCGCGCACTGATGCCCCTGCGATCGAACTCGTCCGCGATAGCGAGGAGATATGACGGCGTCACCGCGATGATATCGGGCTTGAAATCGGCGATCAGCTGAACCTGTCGGTCGGTGAAGCCGCCGCCGACCGGAATGACCGTGCATCCGAGTTGCTCGGCGCCGTAGTGCAGCCCGAGGCCGCCGGTGAAGAGGCCATAGCCATACGCCACGTGGATCTTGTCGCCCGGCCGCCCGCCGGCCGCTCGGATCGAGCGCGCCACAAGACTGGCCCACGTACGCACATCGCCCTCGGTGTAACCGACCACGGTCGGCTGGCCGGTTGTGCCGCTCGATGCATGGACGCGCGTGATCTTATCCATGGGCACGGCGAACATGCCGAATGGATAATTCTGCCGCAGATCTTCCTTGGTCGTGAGCGGGAAACTGGAGAGGTCCGCGAGAGATCTCAAATCAGTCGGATGAATGCCAGCCGCATCGAACTTCCGGCGATAGTGCGGGACTTGCGCGTACGTGCGCGAGAGCGTTTCCTTGAGGCGTGCAAGCTGCAGGGCATGCAGCTCGTCAACGCTTGCGCTTTCCATCGCGTCGAATGAAACTGCATCCGCGCGCAGCGACATGGCATCGTCTCCTTCCCGGGAAAACGATTGGCCTGTTCTCCATGCCACAGAGCAGCGCGATAGAAGTACTTCACGGCAAGGGTCGGCTTGCCGCATCGAAGCTAGTCGAAAAGGGAGAGTTGCGCGATGGGTTTCACGCGACGTGGACCTACGACGGCCACGAGGCGACGGCCATCTCCGCGACGTCCAGAAGCTGCTCCTGCGTCGCGCCGCCGGAAGCCTGCACGGACATGCCTTGGATGAGCGCTGAAACGTATCGGGTCAGCGCTGCCGGGTTGCTTGATGGCGGAAGGTCGCCCTCAGCCTTGGCCCGCTCGAAGCGCTCCGTAAGCGCCGCCTCGGCACTGCTACAGAGCTCCGCCAGCTTATCCTTGATGGATTGGTCCGCTTCACCGCACGAGAATGCGCCGCGCACCACCATGCATCCCAACGGATGGCAGGGATCAGTCAGGCTTTCGGCTTTAGTGCGCAGCATTCGCGCGACGACCGCGCGCGCAGTCGGCTCGGCTAAAGCCGCTAGATGATCGGCAGCAGGCCCCGTTTCCACGTAGCGCTCGATGGCGCGCCGGAAGAGCTCCTCCTTGTTGCCGAAGGCGGCGTAAAGGCTCGGCCGGCTGATGCCCATGGCCTCCGTGAGATCGGACAACGAGGCGCCCTCGAAGCCCTGCTGCCAGAAGACCATCATGGCCTGGTCCAGCGCCTCGTCGGGGTCGAATTCTCTCGGGCGGCCCTTGGCCACGGCACATTCTCCTTCACATCTCTGCGAGCGATACTTCATTTCCGTACTCGATGGTACAAATAGGCGTTGACGCCGCCCTTGTCATCAATTACCTACCGATCGGTACGGAATATCTGACAAACGAGTGCGTCATGGCTTGCACCCCCATAATTGAGAAACGCTCCGCTCGCGAAAATCCGTTGGTGCAATTCGATATTTTGCCCCTCGGACCGTGGCTCCGCCGGCTCGGCCGGGCTATGACGCGGCAGGTCGTTGAACGCGCGCTGCGGGCAGCCGAGAGTGCGATCGGGCTATCGACCGCAACCAAAACGGTGAGCCAGACAAACCCGCGTATGATTTCGTCGAGCACCTGATGCAGGCAGATTGAGAGCAAGAAGCGAGGTGGCAAACCACCTCGACGGCCCCATGAAGTGAAATTGTCGGCCGATGTCGGCTTTGGATAGCATCGAACGTCCTAGGCTCATTGAACGGCAGACCCACTCGAAGACGAGAGATTGATCAAGAGCGACGCGCGCGAGGAAGACAAACAACGACGCGCAACACCATGAAACGAACAACGGCTAACAAAGCCTGAGCGACAACGAGAACGGTCAGGCTCAGAGGCAGAAATTCGAGAGCGGAACCGCCTGAGCAACGGCCGCTCTTTCAAACAAGCCTGAGACAAACAAAGAATCAGGAGATGATCATGAGCGATACCAACATCGAGGCGCCGGTACCGGCGCCGTCCGCAAAGGCGCGGCGTCCTTGGATCTGGGGCTCGGTTTTTCTTGTCGCGGCGAGCGTAGCGACTGGCGCTGTTCTTTACACTGCAGCACCGGGGCATAGCGAAAGCCCGACTCCGATGTTGCCGCCGCCCCCCCCTGTCTCGGTCGCGACGATCGAGCCTCGGCAAGCGGTGATCTGGGACGAATTCTCAGGCCGCCTGGAGGCTGTCGACCGCGTCGATGTACGCTCGCGCGTTGCCGGCACCGTTCAGGAAGTGCACTTCCGCGAAGGCGCGCTGGTCGAAAGGGGCGCGCGCCTTTTCACCATCGATCCGGCGCCCTACGCTGCCGAAGTCGATCGCCTCGAAGCGCAGGTGGCCTCTGCCGAAGCGCGCGCGCTGTTCACGCGCACGGAAGCCGAACGCGCACGCCGGCTCCTCGGCAGCCCCGCTCATTCCGAGCGGGACGTGGGCCAGCGCACGAACGCCTACAATGAAGCGGAGGCGACACTGCGGGCTGCCAAGGCTGCGCTTCAGGCCGCGCGGCTCAATCTCGAGTATACGGAAGTCCGCGCACCGGTCGCAGGACGCGTCGGACGTCTCGAGGTAACGATCGGCAATCTCGTTGCCGCCGGTCCGGGCGCTCCGGTATTGACCACGCTCGTCTCGGTCAATCCGATCTACGCGAGCTTCAACGCCGATGAGACGACGGTATCGCGCATCCTCGCGGCTCTGAGCCCAGAGGCCAATGCCGCCGCTGAAGTCGGCACGGTCGCGGTCGGAATCTCGAAGCCAACGAGCAATGGGGCATGGACAAACGGCCGCCTGCAGCTCATCGACAATCAGGTCGACGCGACCAGCGGCACTGTTCGCCTTCGCGCCGTCTTCGACAACGCCGATGGGCGTCTGATCCCCGGTCAGTTCGTGCGCGTGCGCATGGCTCAGCCGCGGAATGAGCCCATCGTCGCCGTGAGCGAGCGCGCCATTGGCACGGACCAGAGCAAGCGCTTCGTGATCGTCGTGGGTGACGGCAACAAGACCGCCTATCGCGAGATCACACTCGGCGCCATTGCAGATGGTTTGCGGATCGTGACCAGCGGCCTCGATGCCGGTGAGCGGATCGTCGTCAGCGGCCTGCAGCGTGTGCGACCGGGTGACGTCGTTACGCCGGAGCCCGCAAGCATGGATCGCGTGACGTCCGTCGATGCGCGTACCGACGCAGTCGAGCCCAAGCCCACTCAGCAATAGTGCCGCCCATCGTGATGAGCGATCCGAACAATTTCTGCTGACCGGCCCTGCGGGGAGCGGTCCAACCCTCCCTGCGAGCCAGTCATGAACATCTCCAGATTTTTCATTGATCGACCGATCTTCGCCGGCGTGCTGTCGGTGCTGATCTTTCTCGCCGGCCTTCTCGCGCTTCGCGTGATGCCGATCTCGGAATATCCCGAAGTGGCGCCCCCCTCGGTCGTGGTGCGCGCGCAGTATCCGGGCGCCAACCCAAAGGTCATTGCCGAAACCGTCGCGACGCCGCTCGAAGAGCAGATCAACGGCGTCGAGGACATGCTCTACATGAGCAGCCAGGCGACGGCCGACGGCGTCATGACACTGACGGTCACGTTCCGCCTCGGCACCGACGTCGACAAGGCCCAGCAGCTCGTACAGAACCGCGTGGGCCAGGCCGAGCCGCGTCTCCCGGAGGAGGTCCGCCGCATTGGCATCACGACGGTGAAAAGCTCGCCCGATCTCACGATGGTCGTGCATCTTCTTTCGCCCAATGATCGCTACGACATGACGTACCTACGCAACTACGCGGTGCTCAATGTCAGGGATCGGCTCGCGCGGATCGAAGGCGTCGGCCAAGTGCAGATCTTCGGCGGCGGCGACTATGCCATGCGTATCTGGCTCGATCCGGCCAAGACAGCCGAAGTCGGACTATCGGCGGCAGACGTCGTCAATGAAATTCGCGCGCAGAACGTGCAGGCCGCGGTGGGCGTGATCGGCGCGTCGCCAGCTCCGGCACACATCGACCTGCAGCTCCCGGTAAACGCCCAAGGTCGCCTTCAGACAGAAGAGGACTTCGGCAACATCGTCGTCAAGGCCGGCACCAACGGCCAGATCGTGCGCTTGCGCGATATCGCACGCATCGAGCTCGGCGCCGCAGAGTATTCACTTCGCGCGCTGCTCGACAACAAATCGGCGGTCGGACTCGGCATATTCCAGGCGCCCGGCTCGAACGCACTGCAAATCTCCGAAAACGTCCGCGCTACGATGGCCGAACTCAAGCAGAACATGCCCGAAGGCGTGGACTTCGGCATTGTCTACGACCCGACGCAATTCGTTCGCGCCTCGATCGAGGCCGTCGTCATGACGCTGCTCGAAGCAGTTGCCCTCGTCGTGATCGTCGTCGTCCTCTTCTTGCAGACGTGGCGCGCCTCGATCATCCCGCTCGCCGCCGTGCCGGTCTCGATCGTCGGCACGTTCGCGGTCATGTACGCGCTCGGATTCTCGATCAACGCGCTGACGCTCTTCGGCTTGGTGCTCGCGATCGGCATCGTCGTCGACGACGCGATCGTCGTCGTCGAGAATGTCGAGCGGAATATCGAAGAGGGGCTCCCGCCGCGCGAGGCAACGTACAAGGCCATGCAGGAAGTCTCGGGGCCCATCATCGCAATCGGGCTCGTGCTCGTGGCCGTGTTCGTGCCGCTCGCGTTCATCACAGTCCTGACCGGTCAGTTCTATCGTCAGTTCGCGCTGACCATCGCCATTTCGACGGTCATCTCGACAATCAACTCCCTGACTCTTTCGCCAGCCCTCGCCGCACTGCTGCTCAAGGGACACGATGCCCCCAAGGACCGGCTGACGCGCTTTCTCGACATGACGCTCGGTTGGCTGTTCCGCGGCTTCAACGCGATCTTCCACCGTGGAACGAACGCCTACACGGGTGGCGTCAAGGGCGTGCTATCGCGCAAGGCCGCAGGCTTCGGCATCTATCTGGCGTTGGTCATCGCGGCTTTTGGCGTGCTCAAGGCTGTGCCCTCGGGCTTCGTGCCGGCGCAGGACAAGCAATATCTGATCGGCTTTGCGCAGCTTCCCGACGGCGCCACGCTCGACCGCACGGAAGATGTGATACGTCGCATGAGCGAGATCGCGATGAAGCATCCGGGTGTCGAGAACGCCGTGGCCTTTCCCGGCCTCTCGATCGCCGGCTTCACGAACAGCGCGAGCGCCGGCATCGTCTTCGCCACGCTGAAGCCATTCAGCGAGCGCCGCTCGCCGGAACTCGCCGGTCCTGCCATCGCAATGCAGCTCAATCAGCAGTACGCCGGCATCAAGGATGCGTTCATCGCCATGTTCCCGCCGCCACCGGTCGCGGGCCTCGGCACGGTCGGCGGCTTCAAGCTCCAGATCGAGGATCGCGTCGGTCTCGGATACGATGAGCTCGAAGCAGCCAAGAACGCATTCCTCGCGCGTGCCGGCCAGGCGCCGGAGATCACCGGTCTCTTCACGAGCTATCAGGTGAACGTGCCGCAGCTCTATGCGGAGATCGACCGAACGCGTGCGCGCCAGCTCGGCGTGGCCGTGACGGATGTGTTCGAGACCATGCAGATCTATCTCGGCTCGCTGTACGTCAACGACTTCAACCGCTTCGGCCGCACGTACTCCGTGCGCGTGCAGGCCGACGCACAGTTTCGCGCGCGCGCCGATGACATCGGTCAGCTCAAGGTGCGCTCGCGGACGGGCGACATGATCCCGCTTTCGGCACTGCTCAAGGTGCAGCAGGCAGCGGGCCCTGAGCGCGCCATGCGCTACAACGGCTTCCTCTCGGCCGACATCACCGGCGGTCCCGCTCCCGGCTACTCGTCGGGGCAGGCGCAGGCGGCGGCAGAACGCATCGCGGCGGAGACACTACCGAAGGGCATTGCGTTCGAGTGGACGGAGCTGACCTATCAGGAGATCCTGGCGGGCAATTCCGCCGTCCTGATTTTCCCGCTTTCGGTGCTGCTCGTGTTTCTCGTGCTGGCGGCACTTTACGAAAGCCTGACGCTTCCGCTGTCGATCATCATGATCGTGCCCATGGGACTTCTGGCAGCGTTGACCGGCGTGTGGATCAGCGGTGGCGACAACAATGTCTTCACGCAGATCGGCCTCGTCGTTCTCGTCGGACTATCGGCGAAGAATGCGATCCTGATGGTGGAGTTCGCGCGCGAGTTGGAGTTCGCGGGACGCACGCCGCTGCAGGCGGCGATCGAGGCGAGTCGGCTGCGACTGAGGCCCATTCTGATGACGTCGCTCGCCTTCATCATGGGTGTGGTTCCTCTGGTGCTCTCGGTTGGTGCCGGCGCGGAAATGCGTCAAGCCATGGGCATCGCGGTGTTCTCAGGCATGATCGGCGTGACGATCTTCGGCATCTTCCTGACGCCGCTCTTCTACGTGATGCTTCGCGCACTCACCGGCAATCGTCCTCTGAAGCACGCCGGTGCGCCGCCAGCGATCGCCGATGCTCACGTACCGAAGCCGGCACCAGCCGAGTAGCGGCACGCCGTAGGACTCGAGTTCCGGGGGAAGAGTGTCTTCCTCCGGGCACGGAACGCCATCTGGCGGCGGGTTCGCCCCCGAACCCTACGGCGCATACGCCCATGCAGGCGGCACATGCCGCGACCTGATATGGAGTAAGCGCACTCTGTGCAACTATCTAAGATATCAGCATAATTTCCATCGGACTCTGCGCCGGCCAGCCCAAGCCGCACGCCAAATTCCCACATCCCCGCCTTCTCTCTCTTGCAAATCGTTCGCAATTACTCTACTTGTCTTATTGCAAATAGTTTGCACTTGCGCCTGCCTCAGCGGGCATGAGGGATTTGAAGCCAGCGAGATCAGGGCGACACGGCATGACGATGAGGGCGATGCGGGGGTGGCAACAGGTCGTGGTGGCGGGCGTTCTTCTCGTCGCAGCTCTCGTAACTGCCTCAGCAGTTTCGACGGCGCACGCACAGCAGCAGAAGCTCAAGGTCGTCGCGACGACCAGCATGATCGCAGATGCAGTCAGACAGGTCGGCGGTAATCGCGTTGAGGTCTCCGCGCTCATGGGCGCTGGCGTCGACCCTCACACCTATCGCCAGACCCGCTCCGATATCGTGGCAATGACCAAAGCAGATGTCGTGTTCTGGCATGGCCTGTACCTCGAAGCCCAGCTCGAGGGGTTCTTCAAGGATCTCGCCAAACGCAAGAAGGTCATCGCGCTCGCCGAAGCGCTGCCCAAGGAAAAGCTCCACAGCAGTGCGCAATACCCCGGCCGATACGATCCGCACGTGTGGATGGATCCTCAGCTTTGGAAGATCGTGATCTCGGCGGCACGCGACGAACTGATCAAGCTCGACCCCGAAGGCAGCACGCTATTCAAGGCCAATGCCGAGCGACATCTTGCCGAAGTCGATAAGCTGACAACATACGCCAAGCAGGTTCTCGATAAAGTGCCCGAGAAAACGCGCGTACTCATAACGGCCCACGACGCGTTCAGCTACTTCGGCCGCGCCTTCGGATACGAGGTGGTGGGCATCCAGGGCATCTCGACCGAGAGCGAAGCCGGACTGAAGCAGATCGAGGATCTCGTCCAGGTCATCGCGGATAGGGAGATCGGTGCAATCTTCATCGAGTCGTCCGTGTCCGACCGCAATGTCAAAGCGCTCATCGAAGGCGCCGCCGCGAAAGGCCGCAACGTGGTTATCGGCGGCGAGCTCTTCTCCGATGCCATGGGCGCGCCCGGCACTTACGAGGGCACCTACATCGGCATGATCGACCACAATGTTACGGTGATCGCGCGGGCACTCGGCGGAACTGCGCCAGCAGGGGGCCTGAATAACCAACTCGCGACCACTCAAAATATTCGGCGAGCGGATTGACGACGCGCTCGGGGAGCATTGAGATGCGAACGGACAACTGGGTCATTTTGAGGCCCGATCCCGGGGCCCAGACGCCTCGGCAACCGAGCGCCGCCGAGAACCGGACCATGCCGGAATCCGTAAGTGACAGCCCACTCGCCATTTCCGGCCTCACGGTTTCTTATGGCGAGAAACCCGTGCTCTTCTCCGTCGACTATGTGACGCCGCCCGGCAGCATGGTGGCGATCGTCGGCCCCAATGGTGCGGGCAAGTCGACGCTCATCAAGGCGGCGCTCGGTATCGTACCGCGCATCAGTGGTGAGGTGACGGCGTTTGGCCAAACCTACGATGCGGTTCGCCACCGCATTGCCTATGTCCCTCAGCGTGCGAGCGTCGACTGGGAGTTTCCGGCAACCGCGCTCGATGTCGTGATCATGGGCCTCTATCGCGAGATCGGCTTTCTGCGTTTTGCCGGTCGGCAGCATCGCCAGCGGGCGCTGGAGTGTCTTGAGCGGGTCGGCATGTCGAGCTTCGCGCACCGCCAGATCGGGCAACTCTCGGGCGGGCAGCAGCAGCGTGTGTTTCTAGCGCGAGCGCTCGCCCAGGACGCGGATCTCTATGTCATGGACGAGCCGTTCGCCGGCGTCGACGCCGCCACCGAGCGCGCGATCGTATCCGTTCTCAAGGAGCTGAATGCGCAGGGCAGGACGATCATCTGCGTCCACCACGACCTTTCGACCGTGCGCAGCTACTTCAACCATGTGCTCCTGCTCAATGTCCGCCGAATTGCAGCGGGCCCGGTCGCGACGACATTTACTGCCGAGAACCTGCAGGCGACCTACGGCGGGCGGCTGGCGAGTGGGCAGGTGGAGGCGCTTGCCGAACAGGCGGCACCGGTTGTAGCGGTTCGGCACTAGCGGCGACGCCCGATGGACGCCTTTTTCTCTGCGCTTCTACTGCAAGCCGGCTACAACACCGCGCTCGTCACTATAGGTGCCGCGCTGCTCGGTGCGAGTGCCGGCGCCATCGGCACATTCGTTCTTTTGCGCAAGCGCTCGCTCGTCAGCGATGCCATCAGTCACGCGACGCTACCGGGCCTCTGCCTCGCCTTCATCATCATGGCACTCGCGGCCGGCGATGGGCGCTGGATCGCCGGCTTGATGATTGGCGCAGCAGCCAGCGCCGGCCTCGGGCTCATTCTTGTCGAATGGATCACACGTCGCACGCGTCTGACGGAGGATGCGGCGATCGGTGCCGTGCTGGCAGTCTTCTTCGGCTTCGGCATCGTACTCCTCACTGTGATCCAGTCACTCGAGACGGGCCGACAGGCCGGCATCTCCGGCTATCTCGTCGGCTCGACGGCGGGGATGCTGCGCAGCGAGGCCGAGACGATCGCCATCGCGGCATTCCTTTCAGGTGTGGCGATCTTCGCCCTGCGCCGCCCCTTCACGCTCGTCTGTTTCGATCAGGAATATGCTGCTGTCCGCGGCGTCAACGTCAGGGCGACGGACCTCGCCATGATGGGCCTGCTGCTGGCGATCACCGTGATCGGGCTCAAGGTTGCAGGACTCGTGCTCATCGTCGCGTTGACCATCATACCGCCCGTTGCCGCGCGCTTCTGGACAGACCGCCCCGAGCCCATGATCATCATCGCGGCAGGACTTGGCGCAATCGCCGCCTACGTCGGTGCCGTGATCTCCTCGCTCGATCGCGGCCTTCCGACCGGCGCCCTCATCGTCCTCGTCGCCTTCGCGCTCTTCATCGTTTCGCTGCTGCTGTCGCCGCGCCGCGGCTTGCTCGCCAGCGCATTGAAGCAACGCGCCTTCCAGACGCTGGTGCATGAGCGACAAGGGCTCACCGCGCTTGCTCGCGGCGAATCAATCTACGATGCCTTCACGCTCAAGGTGCTGAAGCGCAAAGGCCTCATTCGAGCTGACGGCGTGGCAACACCCGCTGGGCGTAGCGCTGCAGCGGCGGTCATGCGGGATGAAGCCCGCTGGTCGCTCTACCGCAAACTCTTTCCCGATGATGCAGCGAACGTGGCGCACCATGGCATCGCTCCGATCGCCGATACCCTTCCGGCCGACATCATCGTCGAACTCGATCGACGCCTAGTCCCGCACAAGGTCGAGTCATGAGCAACGAGTTCGTCCAGCTATCGCTTGTACCGATGTTGATCGGAACGCTGGCCAGCATCGCCTGCGCACTCGTCGGCAACTTTCTTGTTCTGCGCCGGCAAAGCCTGATCGGCGATGCCGTCGCTCATGTGGCGCTTCCCGGCATCGTCGGCGCGTTTCTGATCACGGGTACGATCGCCGCTGGCCCTATGCTCGTTGGCGCTGCGGTTGCAGCTATCGTTGCCGTGTTGCTCATCGAGCTCATCCGAAGAATTGGCAAAGTCGAGCCGGGCGCAGCCATGGGCGTCGTTTTCACTACGATGTTCGCCGCTGGCGTTCTGCTGCTCGAGCGCTCGGACACGAGCAAGGTGCACCTCGATGTCGAGCACGCTCTTTATGGCAATCTCGAGAGCCTGATCTGGCTTGCCGGCGATGGCTGGAACTCGCTTCTCGATCCGGCGGCATTGGCCGAGCTTCCGCCGCAACTACCGCGTCTTGCGATCGTCCTTCTGGTCGTCGCCGCCTTCATCCTTGTGTTCTGGAAGGAGCTTGTGATCGGCACGTTCGATGCGGCCTTTGCCGAGAGTATCGGTGCGCGACCGACTCTGACGAGCTACGCGCTCATCGTCATGGTAGCGATCTCCGCGGTGGCGGCTTTCGATGCCGTCGGCTCCATCATCGTGATCGCGATGTTCATCTGCCCGCCCGCTGCCGCACGCCTCATGACCGACCGCATGGGGCCGCAGATCACCTGGAGTGTCATCTTTGCAGTGATCTCTGCCGTTCTCGGCTACATCCTTGCCGGTTACGGACCACTCTGGTTCGGCGCCCGCTCGAGCGTCAGCGCCGCAGGCATGATCGCCACGGTGTCGGGCATCGTGCTCTTTCTCTGCTGCCTGTTCGGCCCGCGGCGCCGCGGCGTGAAGGTCGCCGCCAATCGCGCCTAGTAGCTAGAACGCGAGCCGAAGCGCGCCGCCGTCCACCGGAATGGTCGCACCGTTGATGTAGGCGGCCTGAGGCGAGGACAGAAAAGCAATAAGCGGCGCCACTTCCTCGGGCTCGCCGAAGCGACCCGCCGGAATGTTGCGCTCGATGAATGTTCGACGCGACTCCTCTGTCGGATGCAGGCGATCGAGGATCTGCACGCTGTTGATGCGTCCTGGCGCAATGCAATTGACCGTTATTCCATGTGGCGCAACGTCGGCCGCGAGCGCCTTCGACCAGCTCTCCAAGGCAGCCTTGGCCGGGGAAGCTGCGTTGAGCGCCTTGGCGACAATCGCGCCCGTTACATTGACGATGCGTCCCCACTTCGCGGCCTTCATGGCCGGTAGCAGCACCTCGGTGAGCTTGCGCGCCGAGCGGAAATTGAGCGCGAAGGATTCCTCCCAGGCGTCGTCGCCAGCATCTGGTGGAAGCGGCCGCGAGCCACCGGCATTGTTGATCAGGACATCGACGCCTCCAAGCGCGGAGAGCGCAGCCTGGGCGATGGTGACCGGTCCTTGCGGCGCGGCGAGATCGCCGGTCAGGATGATCGGCGCGACAGCCCCAGATGCGACGATCTCCTGGCGCAGGGATTCGAGTGCGCGAGCATCACGCGCGGCAATAGCGACGCGCGCACCTTCCGCGGCGAGCTGCCTCGCGACGGCGCGGCCGATGCCGGTGCTGGCACCCGTCACGAGGCAGCGGCGATCGGCAAGTTGCAGGTCCATGATGCAATAACTCCGGGTGAAGGATGTCCTTCCCCGGAGTTACTCAGATCGTGACGCTCCTTACAAGCCGCTCACATCCACCAGGGCGAGAGCGCGAGCCTCGCGCGCTCCTCCTTCCAGGCTTCGCGGTCGGCCTCGGTGTCGATCTCCGTCTCCAGAGGCGGCGCGGGCCAGCCATAGGCTTGCACGAGCTGCGTGCCGAGCTTCGTCAATCCTTCCTGCCACCAGGCAGCAAAACCGCGGAGCACATCCAGCAACCCGCTCATGTGGCCGCCTCCATTCTGGTTTGATGCAATCCTGAGACGGCTCTCCAACCGCGCTTGCCGATTCTTTCGATGTCGCGCGCCGCGCGTTGTGCCGCCTGTGCGCTTGCAAAGATGTGTCCGTCCAACGCATCGAATGCGCGCGCCGATGAGAAGAAGCGGAAGCCGCGACCGCCCTCCTTGCGCACGACGATGCCGATGGTTTCACCCTGTGTATCCTCTACTGTGTAGCCTTCAGACATAGTTGACCGTTCGCCCGTGATAGCGGGGCGCCTCTGCTGTGCGATTTTTCGATTGGATGTTGCAGCTCACATCCTGCGCGGTGCGCAGGCGGGCATTCTTTTCAGCAACAACAGCAGCGGCAGCACATGCTGCGGGTCGCAACGGACAGTGCGTGAACTTCACTTGGCAGATTGATCATTTCAGAGCTCCTATCGATCAGGAGATCGCAAGCACCGCTCGCGAAACCTTAGCGTTTGATCACGCGGCGCAAGTCTCTTTGCTCCAAATCACCGCGGCCGGCTCTGACAAGGGCCGACAATGCCAATATAAGGGGATTTCGTCTCCAACCAACGAAGTGTTTCTCAGATGCTTATGAAGCATATCGCTGCATGGGCAGTGGTGGCGGCGCGAAGGCCGCCTTGAAATCAATCCGGGAAGTACTTGTTGGCCGGCCGTGGCAGACCGAGGTTCTCGCGCAACGTGCGTCCCTCGTACTCGCTCCGGAAAATGCCGCGCCGCTGCAGCTCGGGCACCACGCGATCGACGAAATCGTCGAGCCCGGCTGGCAGATAAGGAAACATGATGTTGAAGCCGTCGCTGCCATCCTCGATGAGCCACTGCTCCATTTCGTCGGCAATGGTCTTGGGCGTGCCGACGAACGATAGGCCCGCGTAACCGCCAAATCGCTGAGCGAGTTGGCGCACCGTCAAGTTCTCACGCTTGGCGAGCGCGATTGCGCGTTCGCGACCACTCTTGCTGGCATTCGTCTCGGGAATATCAGGAAGCGGCCCGTCCGGATCGAACTTCGTCGCATCGTGGCCGATGGCAATCGAAAGCGACGCAATGGCGCTTTCGTAGTGTACGAGGCTGTCGAGGTGCGCGCGCTTGGCCCGCGCCTCGTCGACCGTATCACCGACGATCACCAATGCTCCCGGAAGAATCTTCAGGTTGTCGCGCGGCCGACCGAGCACATCCATGCGTCCTTTGACGTCAGCGTAGAAGCTCTTGCCGCCTGCCAGATTGCCTGGCGCGGCGAAAATCACCTCGGCGGTTTCGGCTGCGAGCTGGCGACCTGCCTCGGACGCCCCCGCCTGCACGATCACCGGCCAACCCTGGATCGGACGCGCGACATTGAGCGGCCCGCGTACGGAGAAGTATGGACCCTTGTGATTGATAACGTGCATCTTCTCCGCGTCGAAATAGATGCCGCTTTCGACATCGCGGATGAAGGCATCGTCGGCCCAACTGTCCCACAGTCCGGTAACCACATCGACGAACTCACGCCCGCGTTTGTAGCGATCGCCATGCTCGACGTGCTCCTCGAGACCGAAATTCAGCGCGGCATCAGGGTTCGAGGTCGTGACCACATTCCAGCCGGCGCGACCGCCGCTCAGGTGATCCAGTGCCGCGAAGCGGCGCGCGACATGGTAGGGCTCGTCGAACGTCGTCGATGCTGTTGCGATAAGACCGAGGCGTTCGGTGACGACAGCGAGCGCTGGCAGCAAGGTCGGCGGGTCGAAGGAAGTCACGGTGGCACTTCGCTTCAGTGCCTCGATCGGCATGTTGAGCACGGCCAGGTGATCGGCCATGAAGAACGCGTCGAACTTTCCCTGCTCCAGCTTCTGCGCGAAACGCTTCAGGTGTGCAAAATTGAAATTGGCGTCGGGCGTGCCGCCGGGATAGCGCCAAGCAGCGGTATGTATGCTGACCGGGCGCATGAATGCGCCGAGCCGCATCTGTCGTGATTTGCTCATGCTCGCCTCGTCGGGTTGCGGGCCGTCGGCGGGTGGGGCTATTCCCGCTCTCATTTTCCGACGCCAAATATCGATCGCGACGAAGCAGAAGCAAATCACAAAAAGCGGAAAGCAAACGGGCGCTTAAGAGCGATCGAAATGGCCATCCCACACTCCATTGCCCCGTAGAAACGGCGTTCCGCCCCAATGCTCAAGAATAGTACGCGCTCATCACGCCGAGCCGCACGGCGTGAGGTTAACGGCGAGCGATCGTGGCCGCCTCCACCGCAGGCACAGACGATCCGATGAGGCGGCGTTCACGCCAGCGCGGGCTAGTCGATCTCGACCTTTGGCTGGGCCAATCTTCGGTTATTACGATCTCGCGGCGCGACACATCGCGCTCGCGCGCCTCGCCAGCATCTCGACTCTAATGCAAGGAACCCCCTACGGAGGCATTCCGCACCGCACATTCTTTCAGAGCCTGGCTGTCCACGAGGTCGTGCACGGCGTGATGCATCAGAACATGAAGCAGAGCGCGCAGAACCAGGCCTCGTACGAATATCCGGCCTATGCCATGCAGATCGCGTCGCTTCCGGCCGAAGCCCGCGCACTATTCCTGAAGGCGTTCGACGGCGAGCGAATCCGGAAAAGCGGCGCCCGAAATGAGAAGGGAGCCTGCGGCGGCGCCGTGGCTCCCTTCTTGTCTCAGATCGCGATGTCAGTGCTAGCGATCGCGGAACTCACCGAGCAGCGGAGTGATGCGACGGAAGGCAACGCGCCGATTCTGCCGCTCTGCAGCCTCGGTCTGTATCTTGAGATACTGCTCGCCATAGCCCTGCGTGACGAGGTTTTCGACCGGAATGCCGAACTCGTAGACGAGGATATCGGCGACCGACTCCGCACGCCGATCGGACAGAGTCAGATTGTCCTCATCGGATCCGACAGCGTCCGTATGCCCCTCGATGAGGAACATCTCGGCCTCGTTGCGCTCCAGCATCCGCTGAACGATGCGCGCAAGGCGCTCGAGCTTCGGATACTGGTCCTGCGCCACCTCGAACGAGCCGAACTCGAAGTTGACCGTATCGAGATCGATGCGGCGCATGTAATCGCGCAGCGTGCCGCTGTAGCGGATCTCGTCTAGCGAATAGCTCCGCTCGAGACGGCCGACCGGCGGCGCCGAGAGTGCCTCATAGAGATCGTCATCCGAGGCCTCATCATAGTCCACGATGTATCGATTGCGCGGAATCGCAACCGGCGGCGGCGCGAGCGCCAAGCCGACGCCAACACCCAGAGCGCCGATACCGACGCCAATTCCGACATTGCGATAGAAGCGGCGATTGTCGATGAAGACGACCTCGTGTCCGCCACGGTCGCGGCGCCAGCGGCGCAGAATGCGGCCGTTACGATCCACTTCCGTATAGACGCGCGATCCGTCGGGACGCTCGAAATACGTCTCGCGGCGTCCTTCGCCCAGATCCCGCGAGCGGGCGTTGGGGCTGAAGCGCTCGAATGCACGGCCTTCGTCGCGGCGGATAACCATGCGGCCCTGATCGCGAATAATGACGCGATTGCCCGGCTCCTCGATCACACGGCGGCCACCCTCGACGCGCTCCACGCGGCCCTTCTTCACCTCATCGAGACGCTCCGGACCGCTGCGTGGCGGACGCTGCCAACGGCCTTCTCTAGGTCCGTCGCGACCACCGAAGCGAGGCGGCCCTTCCGGTGGGCGGCCATCCGGGCGCCCATCGCGCTGCCCCGGCTGTTGCCCAAATCGATCGCGGTCCGGGCCACCACGATCAGGTCCGGCATCGCGGCGATCGCGGGATTGATCCGACTGCTCGGGCCGTGCCTGATCAGGGCCGCGACCGCGCCGTCCATCGTCATCGCGACGTTCGTCGCGTTGCGGTGCGACTTGGCGCTGCTGCTCTGGCTCACCTTTCGGACCACCCGGCGGCGGACCACGCCCGACGTCGGGGCGTCCCTGCGGCTCTGTCTGCCGAGGCGGCGCGACCTGACGCTGTTGTGGTTGCTCACCTTTGGGTCCGCCTGGAGGCGCCGTGCGGCCGAACTCCGGACGCTGTGGCGGAGTCTGGGGCTGAACCTGCTGAGGCTGCTGCTGTGGCGGCGGCTGCGGAGCCGCGCGATCGCGCCTCTCGTCGCGCCGCTCTTCACGACCGGGCCGCTCGCCGCGATCCTGGCGCCCGCGCTGGTCTTGTTGCGGTGCGGCTCGCTCCTGCTGCTGCGGCGGTGCCGCCCGCTCGCCGGAGCGTCCGCGATCCTGGCCGCGATCTTGACCACGCTCCTGAGGCCTCTCGCGCTTCTGCTCGCGCTGGCGGCGATCCTGATCGTCGTCCTTTTCCTGTGACCGCTGGGCCTGCGCCTCCGGCACAGTCGGCCCTCCGGCAAGTCCGATCCAACTCGTCCCCGCAAGCGCGGCGGTCATCGCCAGCGGCAGCAGTTTCGAACCCTTGGTACGTCGTGTCATTGCGTTTCCGCCTCTGCATGTGTCGACTGTCGCGACGCGGAACATTCCGTGTCGGCGGCTTTCGTCGTCACGCGGCTACGGACAAAAAGTGTCGGAGACATGACCTTCTGGCGTCGTGATCCCCCTCGCGCCGCGCACTCGGGGAACAACTCCTTTCACACGGCGTGCGTTCCGCCCCGCTATGACTGCGCGCGAGCTGGCGTTTGACGTCGTCAGATCACGAGGACACGATACTGACAGCCATTCAGGGGCAACGCAGCCATGGAAGCCGCCTACTGATTGGCGGTACTCATGCCGTAGACATAGTACGCGGCGACCACCACGAGCGCTGGAATGATCGCGACATGCAGGAATTCCAGCGCACTGACCAGCCAGCGCCGCGCAGCAATAAGCGGATTGATCCTGAGCACCGTGATCGCGATCATGATGCTCACCATCATGTAGTCGAAAACGAAAATTCGATCCGAGAGTGTCGCCGTGTCGGAATCAAGCTTCGGCAACGATATATACAGCGCCACCGCCGAGAGCAGCGCGGTCACTTGGATCGCCACGATTGAGTCGAAGCGCGACATGGGAATGAAGATTGATAGATAAGCGATACCCAGAATGAAGCCGAGCGGTACGACCACGCGGAGAAAATAGTCGGTCGTTTCGCGCCGCATCTGCCAGACGAAGCTCGCCTTGTAAAACGGCGCGACGCTCGCTTCATGCGTGAAGGAATCGATCACCGGCACGAAATCTTCATCATAGCCTACATAATGTGCGACAGGCGCCCAGTTCTCGGTGATGACACGTGCGTCACGCAGTGACACGGGCGGCGGCTGGACGATGAAGGCCGCATCGCTGCGGCGCGGCTGGACTTCGATGGAGAAACTCTGCGTGTCGAAGGGGTATGTCTCCAGTCGCGGCTCGAAGAGGAACCTTCCGACGACCTTGTAGACTTTCATCGATGCCGGATAGATCCGATCGCTGGCGCCGCCGTGCAGGGGCTCGATCGTGAGCTGCCGGCCATGCGTGCGCGGGTCGATATAGGCGTTCGCGAAGTCGATCTCGCTGATGTCGATTTCGGCATTGTCGTGCAGCGACAGATAGAACTCCGCAAAGTACGTCTTCTCGTTGTCGTCGACGTGATGCGCCTTCACGAGGTCGATGTCCATATAGAGCGTCTGGATGCGTCGGAAGGTGCCATCGCGTGCGCGTCGGAATTGGACAGGCGCGAGCTGCAGGCGTCCGAGGGAGCGCGGCTGGATCATGATGAAGGGCGTGCGCGCGGCCGTGCGCGTCGTCGGATCGAAAGACCAGTTCTCGAACGTGCCGCGGAACGCGCCGCGCCCGACGGCGTAGGCGGTCGTGATCCTCGACACCGCTGCCGCGCGCAATGTTTGAACATCAGCGCTGCGATCCGCGCCCCGCAGGACACCGGCGATCAGCGAGATCATGTCCGCGTATCGAACACCCGTGGCGATCGCACGCATGTTCGCCGGCTCGAAGGGATCACGGATGCCGCGAACCTCGGCGCGTTCCTCGCATTCGCCCTTCGCCCAACCCGGCGCGCGCGCATTCTTGCGCCCCTCGAAGATCCAGGGATTGGACGGGGATAGCACGGCCAGCTTGCGCAGGCGGCCATTGTAGAGTTCAGGCAGACTGTCCCAGGCGAGCTGATAGATGGGGCTCGGATAGGACATCGTCACTTTGGCCGGGATTGCGTCGATGCGACCACCGACAAACATGGCCGGCGTTACGCCCGCAGCCTGTAGCGCGCTGATGACGTCGCCGCTGGCCCGCGATCCGACCGCGAGATAGATGAAATCCGGCTGCCGCTGGACGAGATCAGCCACCATCGACGAAATCTCTGCCGCGTCCGGCTTGCCATCGACGACCTTGATGCGGTGATCACCGCCGAGTGCGGAATCGCCGAGGAGGCCAACTAGGCTCTCACGCAATGCCTCGCTGAGGACGGAACCCGATGCGCCGACGAATGCCGGCCGCTTGAAGCCCATGCTGCGTGTGAACGCGGCGATCACGGGCGCCCGCTCTTCGTCCTGCGACGCACGTGTGGTGAAGACGTTCGGATGTCCGGCGAAGAGAGCGCTAACCGAGATTTCCGACAGGAAAGGAATGCTGCTGCGACGGATGTCCTCGCCGAGCGTATCGAACACTGCTTTGGCGCGATTGGAATTGCCGAGACCGATCATGCCGATCATGTTGCTATCGGCGAGAACGGCACGCATGTTCGCGATCGCTTTTGCGTCATTGCGATCGTCGTCGAAGATCTTGATCGCGATCGGACGGCCGGCGACGCCTCCGCGCTGATTGATGCGCGCCTGCTCATCAGCCGCGAGACGGCGAATGGCAGCAAGATCGCCGGGATCGTGGCAAAGGTCGTCACGCGGAGGGCTGACGAACAGCGCGACGTGGTAGGGCGGCCCCTGAGCGGCCTCCGCCTCTTTGATGGCTCTGGCTGAACCCGTCGAGCCGGCGATCCAGAATGCTGCCAGCAGCGCCAGCAGGACAGGGCGGCTCCACTCCCCCAGAAACCGGGCGGCACGTCCGCCGGCAGCAGCCACGCTCATGTCGCCACTCAATGACTGAACTGTTCGAAATATCCCTGCTCACCTGATGGCAAGCAGTCCCACGCGCACGCTGCGGCCCCCGCGCCCCCCGTGCTGCGGACATCTTACCCCATAAGCGGTTGGCCGCCACCGCCCGTTGCGGGCAGTCGATTTCCATGCCGATAGCTGATGCCCCCATGCTACAGGTGCGGTTTGAACCCTCGAGCGGTTCGGCATACTGTCGCCCGGCGCCCGTCCGCCGATCGAGGTTATTGCGGGCACTTTTCATGCGATGGAGCGAACTAGGCCGATGTCGAGCGAAATGAACGGGGCGGAAAGCCTGGTGCGGACACTGATTGCGGGCGACGTAACCGTCTGCTTCACAAATCCTGGCACGTCGGAGATGCATTTCGTCGCTGCACTCGACAAAGTGCCGGGGATGCGTTGTGTGCTGGGCTTGTTCGAGGGCGTCGTAACGGGCGCGGCCGACGGCTACTATCGCATGCTGGACAAACCGGCCTCGACGCTGCTGCATCTCGGGCCAGGCCTCGCCAACGGTCTTGCCAACCTCCACAACGCCAAGAAGGCGAGCTCCGGCATCGTCAACATCGTCGGCGATCACGCGACCTATCACCTCACGTATGATGCCCCGCTCACTTCCGACATCGAGGGCGTTGCCGGCCCAATGTCGCACTGGGTGAAGTCGTCGCCGACCTCGGAAGGCATCGCTGCGGATGGCGCCCTCGCCATCGAGGCTGCACGCCAGACGCCGGGCCAGATCGCGACACTCATCCTGCCGGCCGACACCGCATGGGGTCCGGCCAGCGGCATTGCCCAAACGGCACCACGCACAGCACCTCCCAAGGTATCGAGTGATGCCGTGAAGGCGGCCGCCGAGATGCTGCGCAAGAGCCCCAAGGCGACGCTGCTCATGGGTGGCGCTGCGCTGCGCGAGCGTCCGCTCGAACTCGCCGGCCGCATTGCCGCCAAGACCGGCTGCGGCATTCTCACGGAAGGTGCCAACACGCGCCTCGAGCGCGGCGCCGGTCGCGTCCAGGTCAATCGCATCCCGTACGTCGTAGATCAGGCGCTCAAGGTCATGGAGGCGGCCGGCAACCTCGTGCTCGTCGGCGCGCGCGCGCCCGTCGCGTTCTTCGCCTATCCAAACAAGCCGAGCCTCCTCACGCCGAAGGAGACGCAAACAACGCTGCTTGCGAGCCTCGAAGAAGACATGGAAGCTGCCCTCGAGGCGCTGGCCATCGAGCTCGATGCGTTCAACACGCCACCGGCCGGGGTTGCAGCACCGCGCCGTCCCGCGCTTCCGACAGGCCCCATCGGTCCGGCCGGTATCGCTTCGATCCTCGGCGCGAAGATCCCCGAGAATGCCATCGTCGTGGACGAGAGCGTGACGACGGGCCGCGAGTTCTTCCCGGAAACCGCGGGTGCACCGCCTCATAGCTGGATCAACAATCGCGGCGGCTCGATTGGCTACGCCTTGCCTGTCGCCATTGGGGCCGCCGTTGCCTGTCCCGATCGCAAGGTCATGGCGCTCGTCGGTGACGGCAGCGCCATGTACACGATCCAGTCGCTGTGGACGATGGCACGCGAAGGCCTCGATGTGACGGTGCTCATCTTCGCAAACGGCACCTATAATATCCTCCGCGGCGAGCTGACCAATGTGGGCGTGCGCAATCCGGGGCCACGTGCCGTTAACATGCTGACGATCGGCAATCCCTCGATCGACTGGGTTCATATGGCCAAGAGCATGGGCGTCGAAGCATCGCGTGCGACGGATTGCACGCAGCTCGCAAAGGCGATCGACGCCGGCCTCGCATCAAAGGGGCCGTACCTGATCGAAGTCGCACTCTGAAATGCGATGAGCCGCGACATGATCGCGGCTCACGTATCGTGATCGGAGAGAATGTGCAGGAGAGCCGGTCGGCAGCGACTGGCTCTTTCCATTCTACTTGCGATAAGTCGAGACGACGGCCTTGCCCTCGTCCGATGCCTTCTTCAGCCAATCCTCGGTGAGCTGATCGCCGATCTTCTTT
>JAEYPL010000338.1 GCA_023410905.1 Pseudomonadota bacterium | reverse complement strand
TGGAGGGGCCGTGGGGTGGGCCGGGGCTGTGGCAGCGGCCCGCGCTCTAATCCCTATTCCTGATCGAGTGCCACCGCGTCGCGTTTCGCGCGAAGCGCCGGCAGTAGCGGGATGATGAGCATCGCAGCCGCCAGCAGCAAGCAGGCGAGCGAGATCGGCCGGTCGATGAACACCCAGAAATCACCCTGCGAAAGGATCAGCGATTTCCGGAGATTGTTTTCGACCATCGGGCCGAGCACGAACGCGAGCACCAGCGGCGCCGGCTCGTAGCCGAACTTGCGCATGAGATAGCCGATGAGGCCGAACACCGTCATGACGAACACGTCGAACACGGCACTGCCCGAGCTGAACACGCCGACGATGCAGAACATCAGGATCAGCGGGAAAAGCAGCTTGTAGGGCACCTTCAGCACCTGTACCCACATGCCGATCAGCGGGAAGTTCAGGATCAGCAGCATGACGTTGCCGATGTACATGCTGGCAACGATGCCCCAGAAGATCCCGGGGTTCTGCGTGATCAGCAGCGGGCCCGGCTGAATGCCGTGGATGATGAAGGCGCCGAGCAGCAGCGCCATCACGACATTCGGCGGAATGCCGAGCGTGAGCAGCGGAATGAAGGCACCACCGGCCGCCGAGTTGTTCGCCGCTTCAGGCCCCGCGACACCCTCGATCGCACCTTTGCCGAACATCTCCGGGCGCTTCGATAGCCGGCGCTCGAGCGCATAGGAGGCGAACGAGGAAATGACGGCGCCACCACCGGGCAGAACCCCGAGGAAGAAGCCGAGGATCGTGCCGCGCACGATCGCCCACTTCGAATAGGCCCAGTCCTGCACGGTCGGCCACAGACTGCCGATGCGCGAGGACACGACCTCGCGCTGCACGCTGCGCTCGATGTTGGCGAGGATCTCCGCGACGCCGAACAGACCCATGACCACCGGAATGAGACCGACGCCGTCGAGCAACTCAAGCCTGTCGAACGTGAGGCGCGGCGCCGCCGTGATCCCGTCGATGCCGACAAGACCGAGCGTCACGCCGACACAGGCCATGAGCAGCGACTTCGCCATGGAACCCTGCGTAAGAAAGGCAAGGATCGTCAGGCCCAGCACCATGAGACTGAAGTATTCGGGCGGTCCGAATGCGATGGCGAACTTTGCCAGCACAGGCGCCACCAGCATCAGCAGGATGATGGCGAAAGTGCCCGCGACGAACGAACCGATCGCGGCGATGCCGAGCGCGGGGCCGGCACGGCCGTTCTTCGCCATCTGATGGCCGTCGAGACAGGTGATGACGGACGCCGCCTCACCAGGAATGTTGACCAGGATCGACGTCGTCGAACCGCCATACATCGAGCCGTAGTAGATGCCGGCCATCATGATGATGCCGGTCTCGGGCGTGCCCGAAAGCGTCACCGGCAGCAGCAATGCCATCGCCGATACAGGCCCGATGCCCGGCAGCACGCCGACGAGCGTGCCGATGAACACACCGAAGAAGCAGGCCACCAGGTTGACGGGCTGCAATGCCACCGCGAACCCATGACCGAGCGCAGAGAGTATTTCCATGACGCGCTCCTCAGCCGAGCCAGGGGCTCAGCCAGCCATTAGGCAGCTGGATCAACAGCAGTTTGTTGAGCGAATACCAGATGGTGAACGTGGCACCGAACGAGACGAGAAGTGCTGTCGGCCACGGCACGGGATCGACAATGCGCATCAGCACGAGCAGCAGCACGAGCGAGCAGATGACGAAACCGACTGTTTCGAAGAAATAGCCGAACACCAGCAGCAGGGCGATAACCAGCATGACCTTGCCCCAGCGCGTATCACGCCAGAGGCTCGCAATGTCTTCGCTGCCGTTCTTGATGGCGCTGAAGATGATCGAGGTCGCGAAGGCCGCCGTAAAGAGCCCGAGCCAGAAGATCGCAAATCCCGATCCGGGCTCGCGTGCTTCGCCAAGGCCGAGGTCATAGCCCTGGTTTGCGATGAAGAGGCCGAAGGCGAGCCAGAAAAGACCGCCCCACAGCTGAGCATTGCGCAGTAGCGGAATCGTCCCCTCCTGTCTGCTTTTTGTGGCCACCGCTCAAAAGTTGACTGCTGATGACGGCGCGAGATGAGCACGAAAAGGTGGCACGATGCCTCGCGACATCGTGCCAACCCTGATGACCAACGCGAAGTATCAGTCTTTCTTGTAGAGACCGATCTTCTTGAGCGCGGCAGTTTCCTGCGCGATCACGTCCTTGACGAACTTGTTGTAGTCGTCGGTGCTCTTGTAGCTCGGGACCATGTCGTACTTCCGAAGTGCCTCGATGACGGCGGGATCCTCGAGCGCCTTCTTGAAGGCGTCATGCAGGATCGCGACGATCTTCGGATCCATGCCCTTCGGCCCGGCGAGACCGAACGGGCTGTCGAACACGAACGGATAGCCGAGATCCTTCAGCGTCGGCGCGTCGGGCCAGTTCTTGCTGCGCTCGGCCGTCCAGATGGCGAGCAGGCGCGTCTGACCGGCATCGACCAGCGGCTTCCATGCGGTCGAGTCCGCCTGCAGCATGGTGTGACCGCCGAGGACCGCCGCGTTGGTTTCCGCGCCGCCCTTGAAGGGCACCTGCGTCAGCTTGATGCCGGCAGCATCCGCAATCTGCTCCATGCCGATGTGCAGCGACGTGCCGGAACCCGGTGTTCCGTAGGTCACCTTGCCGGGATTGGCTTTGGCGAAATCGACAACGTCCTGCCACTTCTTGAACGGGCTGTCGGCTTTCGTGGTAATGCCGAAGGTGTAGCCCGTCAGATGCACGATGTAGGTGAAGCTCTTCTCCGCATCCCAGCTCACCTTCTGCATGAGCGGAAGGCGCATGACCGTGATCGGGATCTGCGAAACCGTATAGCCGTCCGGCTTCGCCGTCGCGGCCATCGTCGCAGGCCCGAGCGTGCCTGACGCACCAGCCTTGTTGTCGACGATGATCGGCTGCCCAAGGTGCTTCGATGCGGCTTCGGCCATAGCCCGCAGCGCTACGTCGGATGAGCCGCCAGCCGGCCACGGCACGATCATCGTGATGGGCTTCGTGGGGTAGCTCTGCGCCATCGCCATCGTCGCCGACGCCGCGACGACAGCAGCCGCCAGCGTTGATGTGAAGATATTCCTAAGCCTCATACGTTTCCTCCAGTTGCGAATTTTGTGGCGTCCGACGAGAGCCTTACGCGAACGCGCGGACATGCGCGCGCCCGCAGTTGCTCTCAAAAACGTGATAAGGCCCCAATGCCCGGCGCAGCACTATTTTGCAAGCCCAATTCGCTCCAGTGCCTGCTTCTCGTAGGCAGTCGTCGCCTTGATGATCTCGAGGTAGCCTTTCTGATCAGCGTAGTTCGGCACCATGAAGAACTTGTCCAGGACTGCCAGCGTCTCGGGATCGTCCAGCGATTTCTTGAATGCATCGTGCAGGATCTGCACATGCTTTGGATCCATGCCCTTCGGGCCGGCGACACCGAACGGACTGTCGAACACCCAAGGGTAGCCCAGGTCCTTCAGCGTCGGCACATCCGGCCACGCCTTGGCGCGGTCCTTGGTCCAGATCATGAGCGCGCGCATGGTCCCATCCCCGACGAAGGGCACGAGCCCACTGCCACCGACCGCCATGTCGATGTGCCCGCCGAGGACGGCGGCCCGCTGCTCGCCGTCTCCCTTGAACGGCACGTGCGTCAACTGGATACCCGACTGACCGGCAATGAGCTCCATGCCGATGTGAAGCGACGTGCCGGCACCCGGCGAGCCATAGCTCACCTTGCCGGGGTTGGCCTTCGCGAAGTCGATCACGTCCTGCCACTTCTTGAAGGGGCTTTCGCCTCTGACGCCGACGGCGAAGGCGTATCCCGTTAGGTGCACGATGTACGTGAAGTCGGTATCGGGATTCCAGGAGACCTTCTGGTTCTTCATCAGGGGAAGCCGGAAGATCGTGATCGGGATCTGCGAGATGGTGTAGCCATCGGGCTTCGCCGTGGCTGCCATGGTCGCAGGCCCGAGCGTGCCGGAAGCACCACCCTTGTTCTCGACGCTAATGGGCTGACCGAGATGCTTCTCAGCACCTTTGGCGATCGCCCGCATCGAAATATCGGTCGAGCCACCAGCAGGCCAGGGCACGATCAGCGTGATCGGCTTCGTGGGATAAGCCTGCGCGTGAGCCGGCGCGTGAAAGGCAAATGCTGGGATCAGTGCGGCTGCGCCAATAGCTGCGAGTACCCGGCGACGGGTCATATTCAGTCCTCCCTTTGATGCTTCCCGCTTCGAGGCGGGATTGATTTTTGAATTCAGGAACACAAGATCCGGCAGCAGCCATAACTGCTGCTTTCACCGGGCCCAGTAGCGCGATCGGCCGCCCTGCTAAAGCAGAGGCGACGTCGCGAAGGACTGACAGTGACCTGTCAGTGAACGCTTGTCCAGCATAGGCGGCCTCGGTTCACGCTCAGGCCGCCTCTCGCCTCAGGAGCCGATCGTCACGCCGCCATCGGCAACGATCACCTGCCCTGTGATGAAGGCGCCCGCGGGTGCCGCAAGAAAGGCTGCAACACCGCCGATGTCATCGGGCTCGCCGATGCGGCGCAGCGGCGTCGTCACGAGGCGCTTGTCGAGGTTCGATTTATCCTCCCAGAGCGCCTTCGCGAAGTCCGTCTTCACGAGGCCGGGCGCGATGCAGTTGACGCGAATGTTCTTCGGCCCCCACTCGACAGCAAGCGCACGCGCGAGCGCGAAGTCCGCGGCCTTCGAGATTCCGTAGGCGCCGAGGATGCTTGAGCCACGGATGCCGCCGATCGAGGAGATGATCGTCACCGTGCCGCCGCCGCGCTCCGCCATACCCGGGATCGCGAGATTGGCGAGCCAGAGGTTCGACTTGATGTTGGTCGCCATGATCTTGTCGAACTGCTCGTCGGAGATGCCGCCGAGCGGACCGTAGTACGGGTTCACTGCTGCGTTGCACACGAGCGCGTCGATCTTGCCGTACTTGTCGATCGTGCCCTTGACGAGCGCCTCGACCTCTTCGCGGCGGCCGATGTTGCAGGGGATGACGTGGGCTTCACCGCCGTCCTTGCGGATCGCGCCCGCGACTTCCTCACAGGCATCCGCCTTGCGGCTCGAGACCACCACCTTTGCCCCCATCGCGGCCATGATCTCGGCGATCGAGCGGCCGATGCCGCGGCTCGAGCCTGTGATCAGTGCGACCTGACCTTTGAGGTCGAAGGGGTTCTTCATGATGGCATCTCCTCGCTTGGAATTCGGGTTGGCGGCATCTGAGCAGGCTTACCAGCGAGTGGCAATGGCTCTGGACAGGACCCCGTCTGCGCCCTACGCATGCAAAACCCAATCAAAATCCCTCAGAGGAGTGAAAGCCCATGAAGCTCGTCCGCTTCGGTGCGCCCGGCGCCGAGAAGCCCGGTCTCGTCGGTCCCGACGGCACGATCCGGGATCTCTCGGGCCACGTGAAGGACATCGACGGCAGCGTGCTCGGCGAAGCGAGCCTCGCCAAGCTCCGCGCGATCGAACCCGCCTCGCTGCCGGCTGCGCCGGCGGGCACGCGCCTCGGTGCTCCCGTCGGCAATGTGCGGAACTTTCTCGCCATTGGCCTCAACTACGCTGACCACGCCAAGGAAGCCGGCCAGCCAATCCCCGCCGAGCCGATTGTCTTCTACAAGCTCACGAACTGCATCGTCGGCCCGAACGACGACGTGATGATCCCGCGTGACTCGACCAAGCTCGACTGGGAGCTCGAAATTGCCTTCGTCGTCGGCAAGCGCGCGCGCTACGTCGAGCTAAAGGATGCCAAGAGCCACATTGCCGGCTACACGATCTGCAACGACGTCTCCGAGCGCGCCTTCCAGATGG
>JAEYPL010000266.1 GCA_023410905.1 Pseudomonadota bacterium | reverse complement strand
GATCCCGATCGTGGAAATTCGCCTATGAAGCAGCTCAGCGACGCACTCAACGCGCATCTCCAGACCGGCACGACGACACTCTGCTGGTGCTGGCGCCTTATCCGCCGTGACGGCACCAAGCTTGGCTTCACCGACCACGATCGCAACCTCTCTTTCGACGACACCACATTCGAAGCCGCGAGCGGCTTCACCGCCAGCGAGATCCGCGATCAGGTTGGATTGAGCGTCGACAACCTCGAGGTGACTGGCGCTCTCATCTCGGACCGCCTCTCCGAGACCGCGCTGGCCTCAGGTGATTTCGATGACGCGGCCATCGAGATCTTCCGCGTAAACTGGCAGGATCCGACGCAACGCGTGCTCATGCGCTCGGGCTCACTCGGCGAGGTGCGCCGCTCCGGCACGGCATTCAGCGCCGAGGTTCGCGGCCTCGCTCACTACCTTCAGCAGCCGAAGGGCCGCCTCTTCCAATACACCTGCGACGCCGATCTCGGCGATGCCCGCTGCGGCGTTGACCTCACATCGTCCGCTTACCGCGCGACGGGCACCGTCCTCGCGATGAACGGCCCCCGCCGTCTCACGGTGGACGGCCTCGCCGAATACGAACCTGGTTGGTTCAACCACGGCATTCTCTCTCTCACCTCAGGTGCCAATACCGGTCGCGCCATGGAGATCAAGAGCCACACGCACCGCAGCGGTATGATCGAGATCGAGCTCTGGCAGCCCATGGGTGAGCCGATCGCCATCGGCGACACGATCTCGGTGACGGCCGGCTGCGACAAGCGCCTCGAAACCTGCGCTGCTAGTTTCGCCAACGCCATCAACTATCGCGGCTTCCCGCACATGCCGGGCAATGACTTTGTCACCGCTGTTGCTCAGCCCGGCAGCACACCGCGACCTGCTGGCCAACGCACCGCGTTCGGCGACTGACATCATGGCTTATTCACGCAATGACATCGTCGCCGAGGCGCGGCGCTGGATCGGCACGCCTTATCATCATCAGGCGAGCGTGTGCGGCGTCGGCACAGATTGTCTCGGACTCGTGCGTGGCGTGTGGCGCACGCTGCACGGTGACGAAGCCGAGACGGTGCCTGCTTATGCGCGCGACTGGGGCGAGGCCACCGGCGCAGAGACCATGCTCGCCGCCGCACGCCGCCATCTCTTCGAAAGCAGTCTCCGTGACGCCACGTCCGGCGATGTCCTGATCTTCCGCTATCGCCCACACGCCATCGCCAAGCACGTCGCGATCATGTCCGGCCCAGCTTCGATGATCCACGCCATCGAGGGACGCGCCGTCGCTGAAGTGCCGTTCAGTCGTTGGTGGAAACGCCACCTCGCTGCCGTATTCTCTTTTCCCGGGATATCTTCCTGATGGCAACGCTCGCTCTTGCCGTCGCGGGTGCAGCCGTCGGCTCGGCTCTGCTGCCGGCCGGCGTCACCGTTCTCGGCGCGACCTTCACTGGCGCCATGATCGGCGGGCAGATCGGCGCCCTCGCCGGCAGTTACGTCGATCAGGCACTTCTCGGCGGCTCCGGCCAGTCGCGCGCCCGCGGCGGCCCGCGTCTCGACGATCTTCGCGTGACTGCCTCGACAGAAGGCGCCGCGGTCCCTCGACTCATGGGGCGTGCACGCCTCGGCGGCCAAGTCATCTGGGCGTCCTCGCTCGATGAAGAAGTCATCAAGAACAGCAGCAGCAGCGGCGGCAAAGGCGGCTCCGGCGGCAGCTCGAGCACCCGCAGCTATCGCTACTACGCCAACTTCGCCGTCGCACTCTGTGAAGGCACGATCACGTCGATCGGCCGCGTATGGGCAGACGGCAAGGAGCTCGACCTCACGCAACTCACATTGCGCCTTCACACCGGCGCCGATGACCAAGCTCCCGATGATCTCATCGTCGCTCACCTCGGCGCCGACAACGCACCCGCCTATCGCGGCGTTGCCTACATCGTTTTCGAGCGCCTGCTGCTCGAGCCCTACGGCAACCGCCTGCCGCAGCTCTCGTTCGAAGTCTTCCGCAACGTCGATCCCTTCGAGCAGAGCGTCCGCGCCGTCGTCATGATTCCCGGCTCAGGCGAATTCGTCTATGCGACGACGCCCGTCACGCGCCGCGTCGGCCCCGGCCAGACCGAGACCGAGAACGCGCACACGCTGCAGGGCGATACGGACTGGAGCGTCTCTCTCGATCAGCTCGCCGCCACACTTCCGAATGTCGGCGCGGTCTCGCTCGTCGTGAGCTGGTTCGGCACAGACCTGCGCGCCGGCCACTGCGCCATCCGTCCGGCCGTCGACAACGACGACAAGAGCACCGCTCCCATCTCCTGGCGCGTCGCTGGCCTTACGCGCGGCACGGCCCCGTTGATCAGCCATCACGAAGGCCGTCCTGCCTAAGGTGGCACGCCTTCCGATCAGACCGTCATTGCCGCCATCCAGGATCTCAAATCGCGCGGGCACAAGGTCACGCTCAATCCTTTCATCCTCATGGATGTGCCGGAGGACAACGCGCGACCCAATCCCTACGACCCTGATGCTTCGCAAGCCGCATATCCTTGGCGTGGCCGCATCACGGTTCACCCCGCTCCCATGATCGATGGCTCCCCGGACAAGACGAGCACCGCCGCGAGCCAGATCGCCGCTTTCGTCGGCACGGCTCAGCGTAACCACTTCTCGATCAGCGGCCAGCAGATCAACTACGCCGGTCCTGCCGAATGGTCCTTCCGCCGCATGATCCTGCACTACGCGCATCTTGCAGCGGCAGCCGGCGGCGTCGACGGCTTCCTTCTCTGCTCGGAGTTGCGCGGTCTGACGCAATCACGCAGCGCCGCGTCCGACTATCCCTTCGTGTCCGCGCTCGTTGCGCTCGCTGCCGATGTCCGCGCCATTCTCGGCCCATCGACGAAGATCACCTACGGTGCCGACTGGTCGGAGTACTTCGGCCATCAACCACAAGACGGCAGCGGCGACGTCTTCTTCCATCTTGATCCACTGTGGGCCTCATCCGATATCGACGCCATTGGCATCGACGCCTACTGGCCACTCGCCGATTGGCGCGACGGCCGCGATCACGCCGACTGGCAGGCTGGCCATCGCGTTCTGCATGATCTCCGCTATCTCAAATCCAACTTACTCGGCGGCGAAGGTTATGACTGGTACTATGCCAGCGCCGCCGATCGCGACGCCCAGATC
>JAEYPL010000192.1 GCA_023410905.1 Pseudomonadota bacterium | reverse complement strand
GGATGAGGGGCGGCGACAAACGCAAGCGCCTTCAGCTCTGCCGCCCCTCACCCTAACCCTCTCCCCGTAAGGACGGGGAGAGGGAAAATGATGTCAACCGCCCTTCACGCCTTGGGCATTGACATAGACCGCATAGAGGGACTGGCTCGCGGCCATGAACAGGCGATTGCGCTTGAGGCCGCCGAAGCAGACGTTGGCGCAGCGCTCCGGTAGCGCGATATGGCCGATCGGCGTGCCGTCGGGCGCGAAAATGCGCACCCCGTCCAGCTCCTCCGTGCCCATGCCCCAGCCGCACCAGAGATTGCCATCCGTGTCGACCCGGAAGCCGTCCGGCGTGCCACCTGCGGCATCGATGACGACGCGGCGATTGGCGAGCTTCGTGCCACCCGCCGTCACGTCATAGCCGATGATCTCGCGATTGGGCTGCGCCCGTGACGCGACCACATAGAGGATGCTTTCGTCCGGCGAGAAGGCGAGGCCGTTCGGGCCCGGAATATCATCCGCGAGCAGATCCAGCCGGCCGCTCGCGCCATCGATGCGATAGAGCCCGTGCGGGAGCTCCTGCTCGGCTTTGTATCCCTCGTAATCGCTCAGCAGGCCAAAGGGCGGATCCGTGAACCAGATGCTGCCATCGGACTTCACGACGACGTCGTTCGGCGAGTTGAGGCGCTTGCCGTCGAAGCGATCGGCGAGGACGGTAATCGTGCCGTCGTATTCCGTACGTGTGACGCGACGTGCGCCGTGCTCGCATGTGATCAACCGGCCCTGGCGATCGCGCGTATGACCGTTCGCGTAGTCCGACGGCTTGCGGAAGACGGACGTCACGCCCGTCTCTTCATCCCAGCGCATGATGCGGTTGTTTGGAATGTCGCTCCAAAGCAGGTAGCGCCCATCACCGAACCAGACCGGACCTTCTGCCCAGCGAAAGCCGACTGCAAGACGCTCGACCGCACCGAGCGCGATGACATAGCGCTGAAAGCTCGGATGCAGAATGCGGATGGCAGGATCGGGATAATAGCTCGCCGGTGTCCATGGGCGACGCGGTGCGGGCGCGCTGGCTTCGGTCATGTTCTGAGTTTCCTCCGTGCGTTGATTTTTGATGTGTCGTCAGGCGCAGGCTATCGCTTCGATCTCGAGCAGCCACGCCGTATCGAAGATGCCGGTAATGATGCAGGTCAAGGCGGGTCGGCGCTCACCGAGGAACTCGCCGCGCACCTGCCGGTATTCGGGAATGTAGCGGCGGTCAGAAAGGAAGATCGTCACCTTTATCAGATTGTCGAGCGTCATGTCGGCGGCATGAAGCTGCGCAACCACATTCTGCCAGGCAAGGCGTGCCTGGCTCGTGAAATCAGCGGGCACGGCGCCATCCACGGCGACAGGAATCTGGCCGCTGACATACAGCGTGCGCGTCGCGTTCCGCACCTCGATGGCCTGCGAATACGTGCCCGCGGGGGCCGGCGCGTCGGCCGCATTGATGATCCGATTCTGCATGGTGTTCCCTCCCTTGCCGGTAGCAGCTATCCGCGTACGCCGTTCACGTGCCGGTTCTAGTTCATCCTTATGGCCAAATCACTTGCGCCATACACGGACTAACGGCGTGCGCGGATTGCGGCGCTTGCGTGGGGGTCGATCATCGTGTCACATCCGGCGCAGGGGAAGCCGATTCGTTCGGCTACGTATTATCCCGGGGCTTTGCGCATCCGGGATGGGGGTTATAGTCATGGCATCTGCCGCCCATCGCCCACGATCCATGTCCGCGAAAAATCAAAGAGCCGAGACCAGCACACCGCTCGCAATCGCCAGCGCCCTGCGCACGCTCGAGGCTGAAAGCTCGGGCCTCACGGCGCTCGCCGCGTCTTTGCAGAACGGCCTTGGCGAGTCTTTCCAGGAAGCCGTCCGCGTACTCGCGAGCGCCGAGGGCCGCGTCATCATCTGCGGCATCGGCAAATCAGGGCACATCGGTCGCAAGATCGCGGCGACGTTCGCATCGACCGGCACGCCTGCCTTCTTCATGCATCCTTCCGAGGCCGCGCACGGCGATCTCGGCATGGTGACGCCGAAGGATGTGCTGCTCGCCATCTCGTGGTCGGGCGAAACCATCGAGCTCAAGACCGTCGTTACCTATTCGCGCCGCTTCGGCGTGCCGCTGATCTCGATCACGTCGCGCGCCGCTTCCGCGCTCGGTCAGGCCTCCGACATCGTCATCGAGCTGCCGCGCGCGAGCGAAGCCTGTCCGCACGGCCTCGCACCGACGACATCCACGACCATGCAACTCGTGATCGGCGATTGTCTTGCCGTGGCGCTGCTTGAAGCCCGCGGCTTCACGGCGACGGACTTCAAGGTGTTCCATCCCGGCGGATCGCTCGGTGCGCAGCTCAAGTTCGTCACCGATCTCATGCACAAGGACGATCGTCTACCGCTCGTGCGCGTGGACGAGCCCATGAGCGGCGCGCTCGTGACGATGACGCAGAAGGCGCTCGGCTGCCTCGGCATCGTCGACGGTGACGGCAAGCTCGTCGGCATCATCACGGATGGCGACCTACGCCGTCACATGGGGCCCAATCTGTTGACGGCGACGGCCGGCCAGATCATGACCTCGAACCCGAAGACGATCAAAGCCACGGCGCTCGCCTCTTCCGCACTCGACATCCTGAACAAGTCGCGGATCACAACCCTGTTCGTCGTCGACGCCGGGCGCCCCATCGGCCTCGTCCACGTCCATGACCTCCTGCGCGCAAGCGTCGCCTGAGCATCGCTGCCATCAGTAGCGAGGAGGCTGACGCCGACGTCAGCGCGAAATGAAAAGGCCGCGAGCATCACCCGATGCTCGCGGCCTTTATGTTTTCATCAACGCGGCGCGAGGGGCGTTTCGTGCGCCAGCGCTGCAATCTAGTCGCGCTTGTCCTCGATCAGGCGCACGACGACATCGACGTGGCTGATGCGCATTCCCTTCGGCGGCGTCGGCAGACCGTCGACGCGGATCGATCCTTCGGGGATGTCCATCAGCTGGCCATCCTGCTCGACGTAGAAGTGGCTGTGGTTCGACGTGTTCGTGTCGAAGTACGTCCGCGTGCCGTCGATCGCGAGTTCGCGTACGAGACCGGCGCGTTTGAACTGATGCAGCGTGTTGTAGACCGTCGCAAGCGAGACGCGCTCACCGCCGGCCACCGCCTCGGCATGCAGGATCTCAGCCGTCACGTGGCGGCCATGGTCGGTGAACAGCAGCCCGCCGAGCGCGAGGCGCTGGCGCGTCGGACGCAGCCGAGCGCGGCGCAGCAGCTCCGTTACCTCGGCTTCGTCGAGAGGTCTGCCGTGATCATGGTGATCATGTGCGTTGTGCATATTTCCGCTCATCAAGCGTTTCCGCGCATCACAAAAAGGCGAGCCTAGTCGTCCTCGCCGTCATACCCGATTGGAATACTCGACTTTTGGGGTCAACATCCAGTGTTTTTTGCAACCAAGTTACAGCCTTATAGCGCGGAGGGGCCCCAAGTCGCAACCGCGGCCCCGCCGCAGAGCCTATGCTGCCGCTTGTTTAGACAGCTTCAAAATATCTTGCTGCCTCAACGATTTGTGAGTTTGAGCTCAATACGGCGGTTTCTCCGCAGCACTTCGTCGCTCGCCCCGTCTTCAAGTGGCGCGAACTCGCCATAGCCCGCTGCCACGAGCCGGTTCGGCGGCACACCCCGGCTGATGAGGTATTTCACGACACTGATGGCACGCGCGCTGGACAGCTCCCAGTTCGAGGGAAAGGCACTGCTCGCAATGGGGCGCGCATCCGTATGCCCGTCAACCTGCAGGGCCCAGCCGATCTCCTTCGGGATCTGCCGTTCGAGCTCCACGATGGCCGCCGCGAGCTGGTCGATGGCCGCCAGGCCCTCCGGCGTCATGGTCGCCTGCCCGGAAGGAAAGAGCACCTCGGACTGGAACACGAAGCGATCCCCGACAATGCGGATATCCTTGCGATCCCGCAGCAGTTCCCGAAGGCGACCGAAGAAATCCGAACGATAGCGCTGCAGCTCCTGCACCTGCCGGGCGAGCACGACATTGAGGCGCGCGCCAAGATCCGAGATCCGCGCCTGCGAATCCTTGTCCTTGGCCTCGGCAGCGGCCAGCGCCTCGTTGAGCGCCGCGATCTGGCGGCGAAGCGCGAGCAGTTGCTGATTGAGCAGATCCACTTTCGCCAGAGCCTCGCTCGAGATCTCCTTCTGCCCTTCGAGCTCCTTCGTCAGGGCGCCGACACGTGCCTCGGCGGTGCCAGCTCGCTCGGCATCGAGCCCCGCGAGGCCAGACAAGCGCGCACTTTCCGCCCGCGCCGACGCAAGCGTCGCCTGGATCGAAGCGAGCTCATCCTCGAGCGAACGGCTCTTGCCCTTCTCGAGCGAGAGCAGGCTCGTGAGTTCCGCAACTTGGAGGTTGAGTTTGCCGAGCGCGGTATCCTTGCGGCCGGACTCTTGGCTGACGAAGTACTGGGCCAGCATGAACAACGAGAGCAGGAACACGAATGTCAGCAGCAGCGTCGACATGACATCGACGTAGCCCGGCCAGAACTCACCGTACTCGTTCGAACGCCGTGAGCGCGAGCCCGCCATTTACGCCTTACCTCAGCTTCCCCGCCGTGATCCGCCGCGACCTGAGAGATCGCGCAAAACAGACGTCATCTCCGACTGGCGCGCCGCCTGCTCGTCGACCCACTCGCGCACGATCTTCTGCTCGGCCCGCATCTGGCCGACGACCTCCTGCAAGCCGCGCCCGACCTCGCGCATGGTTTCCGCACCCTGGCCGCCCGACGAGCCGATCAGATGAATGCGATCGGAAAGTTCCGCGATCGTGCGCTGCACTTCGAACAAGGCGCCGTAGATCTGCTGACCGACCTCGCCCGAGCCCTCGCCGCCCGGCGTCAGCTCGGTGATCCCGGAGAGCCATTCCTCGAGCTCGTTGTAGAAGCGGTTATGCGCGTGGCTGGACTGCAGGTCGAGAAAGCCGAGCACCAGAGAGCCGCCGAGCCCCATCAGCGATGACGAGAAGGCCGTGCCCATGCCTCGCAGTGGCCCTGCGAGACCCGACTTCAACTCCTCGAACATGAGCACGCTGTCGCTGCCCTTCGTATCGAGCGAGTTGATCGTGTTGCCAACCGAGTTGATCGTATCGAGAAGGCCCCAGAACGTGCCGAGCAGCCCGAGGAAGACCAGAAGGCCGACGAGATAGCGGCCGGTATCGCGCGCTTCATCGAGGCGGCCGCCGATCGAGTCCATGATCGAGCGCATCGACGACGTCGAAAGGGAGAGCTGTCCCGTGCGATCGCGCAGCATAGTCGCCATCGGTGCCAGCAGCACCGGCTTGTGCTCGATGGCGAGGCCCGGATCAGCAATGCGGAACGCATTCACCCAGCGAATTTCAGGATAGAGGCGGAGGACCTGGCCGAAGGCGCGCAGGATACCGATAGCGAGCACCGCGAGGATGAACCCGTTCAACACCGGGTTCGCCCAGAAAGCGTGCTGGATCTGCTGATAGAGAATCGCGCCGCACAGGCCCACGATCACCACGAAGACCAGCATGCCGCGCAGGAAGGGCCCCGGCGTATTGAGCGTTCGGTGCAGCCGTCTGGACGCCAGCTCAGTCGGCCGCGTTCCTCTCGCCATTGCTCAACTCCGCCTCACACTTCAGCCACACGTCACAGAGCCGCCGTGGATGCGGCAGTCGGCACGCAGTGCAACAAACACTACCCGATGATCGTGGCAAAACAACCAGGGACTGTGGCGAAAATCACAACTGCCCAGTCATGGCAATTCGAAGGCACGCACACGCACGCGCTCACGCCGACTTCTGAAGCGCCCCCAGCAGCAGCTTATGAATCGTCGGATTTCCCGCGACAATGCTGCCCTTGTCGAGCATGTCCTCGCCGCCGGTAATATCCGTCGCGATGCCGCCGGCCTCCCGCAGAATGACGATGCCTGCAGCCATGTCCCAAGGTTGCAGATCATGCTCCCAGTAGCCGTCGAACCGTCCGGCGGCCGTCCAGGCAAGGTCGACCGACGCCGCGCCCGTGCGCCTGATGCCGGCAACGTCGCGCATGAGCGGGCCTGTCTCGCGCTCGAAGCGCTCGTAGCCCCCACGGCCGCGGAACGGGATGCCGGTGCTCAGCACGCTGTCCTGAAGCGACTTGCGCGCGGCCACGCGCAGGCGCCGGTCATTAAGGAACGCGCCCTTCCCCTTCTCGGCCGTATAAAGCTCGTCGCCTACTGGGTTGTAGATGAGGCCCGCGACCAGCTCGCCATCGCGCTCGAGTGCAATCGAGATCGCAAACAGCGGAATCGAATGCAGGAAATTCGTCGTGCCATCGAGAGGATCGACGATCCAGCGATGCGTCTTGTCATCGCCCTCGATCTCGCCCCCCTCCTCCATGAGGAAGCCATAGCCCTGACGGGCCTTCGCCAACTCGCGATAGACGATCTCCTCGGCGCGCTGATCGGCAGCCGATACGAAGTTCGCCGGGCCCTTGACCGAAACCTGGAGCTGCGACACCTCGCCGAAATCGCGCGACAGGCTGCGCCCAGCCTTGCGGGCAGCGCCGATCATGACATTCATAAGCGCGGATACGGGCATGGCGCCTCGGTTTCTTGCCTGGATCGATGGAAGGCTGAACCCCTAGCGCCTGGGGGCTCGATGCACAAGGGGCGGCTGGTCGCGGATGCGGCCGGCTTAATTCGTGGCTTCGCCACGAGAGGGGCTGCCGCCCCTTCAACCCCGCGTGGGGGGACACCCCCACACCCCCGTCTTTTATGA
>JAEYPL010000129.1 GCA_023410905.1 Pseudomonadota bacterium | reverse complement strand
GCCTGCCGACCTTGCGACGGCTGGCCCAGGCGGCAGGAAACTGCCCCGATGTCACGATCGAGATCGAGGGCCACACCGATTCTGAGGGTATCGACGAGCGCAACCAGCCGCTCTCCGAACGCCGCGCCCAGGCCGTTGCCGACTATCTGGCTGAACGTGGAGTGCCCATGGAGCGCATGAAGGCTGTCGGTTACGGCGCGTCACGGCCCGTCGCGCCGAACGACACGCGCGAGAACATGGCCCGCAATCGCCGCATCGAATTCACCGTCAAGGCGAAGTGATTTCGCGCGAGGAGCCGTGGATGGATTACCTGCTGCAACACATGGTCTTCTACGTGGCTTGTGCCTTTCTGCTCGGCGTTTTCGTCGGCTGGGCCACCTGCCGCCGCCGCGAGGATCGTTGATGTCATGAGGCGATCGAAGAGACTGGTTCGGAGTGCATTTGCATGATCGCACTGGCATGGCAGACGCTGCTCATCCTGACGGTCGCATATTTCCTCGGCTGCATCGTCGGCTGTCTTGCGCGCAAACTGGTCGGGGCCCGCCCGGTTGTGATCGCCGAGCCGCTGCTCGAGGCCGCTGTGCCGGGGCCCGCCACACCGCCGCCGCCGCGCGAAGTCGCCCCTCGGGTCGTAGCTGCCCCCACGCCTGTGGCCGAGGCGGCCGCGCCCGCAACGCGGCCCGTGCCCGGCGCCGCGACAACGAAAGCCTTCCGTCGGGCTGACCGCGACACGCCGGAGGATCCGGCACCCACTGAGCTGCCGTCCGAGCCGGAACCGCCACGGCGTACTCCGTCGAAAGTGAGCGATGTGCCGCCACCGGTTACCGTCGCCGCGCCGATCTCCGCGGCCGACGCTGTCGCAGCGGTTGTGGCCGAGCGCATGGCAGTGCCGACGCCCCCGGTTGTGCTGGAGGTACCGGAATCGGAGCCGGCAGAGGCCGAGCCCGAGCCGGCGCCGCCTCCCGCGTCGGTCGATGATCTCACGCGCATCCGTGCGATCGATGGCAAACTCGCAGCAAAGCTCAACGAACTTGGCGTGACGAGGTACGCCGAGATCGCGGGCTGGACGAGCGAGGATGTCCACACGGCCAGCGATCTGCTCGGCTTCGACGGGCGCATCGAGCGCGAGAACTGGATCGAGCAGGCACAGATCCTCGCTCGCGGCGGCGCCACTTCCTACGCGACCGGGCTCGCCAGTGTCGCGCTCCGATCTGCGGTGCCCGCCGCTGCACCGCCACTGCCGCGACCCGAGCGGGGCCCCGAAGTGGCGACACGGGCCGCATTTGCCGAGCCGCGGGCGGCCTTGCCGCCGGCCGCCCCGCCAGCTGTCAAAGTGAGCGACCGGGACAATCTCCAGCGCATTGGCGGCATCAGCGGCGAAATCGAGAGCGTGCTCAATGCGCACGAGATCGCGCGCTACTCGCAGATTGCGGGCTGGACGGCGGACGATGTCCTGCGCGTCGAAGGGCTGCTCGGTTCGAGCGGCCGGATCAGCCGAGAGAACTGGATCGAGCAGGCACAGATACTCGCCCGGGGTGGCGCGACGGCCTATTCCCGCACGTTCGACGCGCGCGGCGGTCCGCCGCCGCCCATGACCATTATGCCGGTCGCGGCTGCGCCCGTGGCACTGGAAGCTCCGCCACGCGTTGTGACCGCTGCTCCCGCGTCGCCTCCGTCGGAGCCCGAGCCTGAACCAGTCGCCACCGCGCCGGTGCCCGATGAGGAGATCGCCGCTGCGATTGCCGCGCCTGAGCGCACGCCGGACCTCTCTGGAATGCGCTCCGTGCGTTCGGAAGCGTTCCGCGCGCCGGACAGCATGGCCGGCGCTCCCACCGCCCCGCCCGATGATCTCAAGCGGGTTCGCGGCATCGGCTTGCTCATCGAGCGCAAGCTCAATGCCATGGGCGTGTCGACCTACGAGCAGATCGCCAATTGGACGGCCGACGATGTCGGCACGGTCAACGCGAAGCTCGAGTTCAAGGGGCGCATCGAGCGCGAGAACTGGATCGAGCAGGCGCGCATTCTCGCGTCGGGCGGTCAAACGGATTTCTCACGCCGCTTCGAGCGCGGGGAAGTCTAGAGCATCGCGCCAGTAGCGCTCCAGACCTTGATCGAGCTTTTGGATCGCGGTGCCGGCGACCAGAGCGCGCGGGTCATCAGCAATGGAGATGCCAATGCCGAGCATCACCGGATTTCGCCTGCCGAAGGCGGCCAATCGGCGCGGCACGTGACGCACGAGGCACCAGTACCCGTACGCTTGTGCCGCCGCGCCTCCCGATGGCGAGGTGGCAGAATTCAGGGCGTCGCGCTAGGCACCACCGGTTAATTTAGCGGAATCGAGGCGCTGATTGTTGGGATCTGGTGGAGCCGAGGGGAATCGAACCCCTGACCTCTTGAATGCCATTCAAGCGCTCTCCCAACTGAGCTACGGCCCCGCCGTGCGATCGCGCCAGCCTCGAAATGGACCAGCTTGGGTAGGTGGCGATCAGCTCGGCTTAACTAGTGTGGTCCGCCCCGGCACGCAAGCAAAACTTCCGCGCCGCGACGTCGTTGTCCAAGCCGCTCAGCGCACGCCGAGCTTCTTCTGGAGGCTCGAGGAAGAGGTCGTGTACTGAAAGAGCAGTTTCTTGTCCGGATGGACGATCCGGTGGGCCGCCTGGGACATGAGAGCGGCCTCGTGAAAGCCCGAGAGGATGAGCTTGAGCTTGCCCGGGTAGGTGTTGATGTCGCCGATGGCGAAAATGCCCGGTACGTTCGTCTCGAACTTCTCGGTATCGACCGGGATCAGGTTCTCATCGAGGTTCAGGCCCCAGTCGGCGATCGGGCCGAGCTTCATGGTGAGGCCGAAGAACGGCAGCATCCGCGTGAAGGTGTGCTGCGCCTCGCCATCCTTGGTCTTGATCGTGATGCGCTCGAGCTGACCGTCGGCACCATGGAGGGCGGTCGCCTGGCCAATCTGCAGTTTCATGGCGCCGCTCGCGACCAGCGAGCGCATTTTTTCCACGGAGTGCGGCGCGCCGCGGAAGTCGTCACGACGATGGAGGAGCGTGAGGCTGCGCACAACCGGTTGCAGGTTGAGGGTCCAGTCCAGTGCGCTGTCGCCGCCGCCGACGATCAGCACATCCTGATCGGCGAAGTCCTTCATGCGGCGAACGGCATAGAATACTGAGGTGCCCTCGTAGGCCTCGATGCCTTCCAGCGGCGGGCGCTTGGGCGTGAACGAGCCGCCGCCGGCCGCGATCACGACGACCTTCGTGATGAAGATCTGGCCACGGTCCGTGGTGAGCTTGAAGCGGCCGTCTGCCTCGCGCGACAGGGAGTCGATCTGCTGGCCGAGGTGGAACGTCGGCCCGAAGGGTTTGATCTGCTCCATGAGCCGGTCGGTCAGCTCCTGCCCTGTGACCACGGGGAGGGCCGGAATGTCGTAGATGGGCTTCTCGGGATAGAGTTCGGCGCACTGTCCGCCGACCTTGTCGAGGATGTCGACGACATGCGCCTTGATGTCGAGGAGACCGAGTTCGAAGACGGCGAAGAGACCGCAAGGGCCGGCGCCGATGATCAGCGCGTCGGTCTCGATTGGGGCGCCCGTCTCGTCGTCGGACGATCGCATGGGATTGGTGTCGCTCATGACATCCTCATAGTGTCGCCGGGGCGCATCGGCAGGGCGCATCAACCGCTGAATGCGGGGTGCGCACCTCGCCCCTTCAGAACTGCTTGCTCGGTACCTTGACGACGAGCCCGTCGAGCTTCTCCGAAATCCGGATCTGGCAGCACAGACGGCTCTCCTCGCGGACGTCGAAGGCGAAGTCGAGCATGTCCTCTTCCATTTCCGACGGAGGGCCGACGGCTTCGCGCCATTCCGCTTCGACATACACGTGGCACGTCGCGCAGGCGCAGGCCCCACCGCATTCCGCCTCGATGCCCGGCACGTCCTCCGTCTTCGCGGCTTCCATGACCGTCAGGCCGGGTTCGGCGTCGACTTCCTGGCGCGTGCCATCTTCTTGAACGAACGTGATCTTGACCATCGCTAGTGTCCCGAATCCGAAGTTCGCTTCACGTCAATACTCGCGTCCCGAGCGAACTTCGAAATCAAAAGGGACACTAGAATCATAATCTTGCTCGTGTGATTCAGATCGAGAAATTCGCTCGATAGCGTGCCGCGGGAGGCGGCAAATTTCTCGATCATCACACTCGTGCTGGCTCCTGTCGTCAGCCCTCTGGCGCGCACTCTCGCTAATCGATCGGACCCACCCCCGACACAATTCGCCGCCGATGACAAGGGATCGCCTTGACGCTCAAGCGGATCACGCCGGGGGAGACTTGGCGGACATAGCCGCTCGGGACTTTGATTTCAAGCAAACCCGGGCCCCCATGGTTGCCTGCGGCAACAAGGCGGGCTGCGGGCTGCCGGACCCGGAATGCGTGGAAGGGGCCCTCGCGGGTTAATGGTTCTCGCTAGCTGCCGAACCGTGGAACCGGGTGCTGCAGGCAGGGCGGAGAATGGGGCGGACGTTCGACGGCCTCGGCCGTAAGCACCTATTTAAACGGTGTATTTTTCTCGACTAAGCGGAGGTGCGCCGTGACCGCAGCTCCTGCACGAGCGTGATCATCATCGTGATCAGCATGAATCCGACGGCGGCAAGGAAAATGCCGCGATGGAAACCGTGGTCGAGCAGCCACGCGTAGAACATCGGACCGACGAGCCCTGCAATATTGAAGCCCGTCGAGACAATGCCGAAGACGCGTCCCTCCGCCCCCGGGGGCGAGGCCGCCCGCACGAGCATGTCGCGGGATGGCGCGATCATGCCAAAGAGGAAGCCGGCGGCGGTCATCACTGCGGCAATCAGAATATGCGGCAGGTCGATCAGGGCGACGAGAGAGACGAGCACCGCGGACATCAGCAGAGCCAGAGACGCGACAATGCCGTGACGCCGCGTGCGGTCCGCGAGCATGCCGCCGGCCAGAACGCCGATGGAGCTCGCCAGCAGGAAGCCGGTCAGCGCCGCATTGGCCAACGGAAGGCTGACACCGAATCCGGTCGTGAAGGCAGAGACCGAGAAATTCTGGATGCCGCTCGTGCAGAGGCTCAACAAGACATAGAGCAGCATCAGCGACAGCACGGCCGGTGTCACCAGTCCCCTGAGGCCACTGACAGGCGCCACGCCTGCTGTCTTTGCCGCGCGTGCGGTCGATCTTGCCGTCGGCTCGGCAGGAACAGCGGCGAGCATGAGAGCCACGGCAAAGGCAAGAACGCCGGAGAATGCGAAGGCGAGCGGAACACCGCCGAACGCGATCGCAGTGAGCAGCACCGCCGGCGCAGCGGCACCGCCGATGAAGCCCGCGAATGTGTGGACGGAAAAGGCGCGGCCCATCTTCTCGCCGCGTATGCCGCGCGAGAGCATCGCATAGTCGGCCGGATGATATACGCCGTTGGCGAGCCCTGCGCTCATCATCGCGACGATCAGAAATACGTATGACTGCGTGAATGCGAGCGACAGGAAGCTCGCGCCGCCAAGGGTGAGGCCGGCGATCAGCATCCGCCGTGCGCCGACGCGGTCGGTCAGGAAGCCGAGCGGCGTCTGTACGATCAACGACACGAGATTGAAAGCCGTCAGCGCGAGGCCGAGCTCGATGAAGCTGACGCCGAGATACGCCGGCAGCAGCGGCATGAGTGCCGGCAACGTCATGATGTGAAAGTGACTGACGAAGTGCGCCGCCGCCACCTGGCCGAGCAGCGCCGCTTCCTGCCGCTCCCATTTGCGCGACGATACGGCTGACGTCACGGTTGGCTCCGATCCGAATTCTTGGTCCGTGACATTGTCCGGATCGTCTAGTGCATCGTATACAATGGGAGCCCGGTCAAGCAGACAGCGGCCCCGGCCGCGATGGGCGGGGCTGCCATCCGCATTGAGCATGGGGCGAGGGGGATCAGCCGACCATGCTGCACTTGTTGGCGCGATGTCCTGCAGGCGCTGCGCGCTATGGCGAGGTGCGCCAAGCACCAGGCGTCAGGCCGGTCACGCGCTTGAAGGCCCGATTGAACGCCGCCTCGGACACGTATCCGACGTCGGCGGCGATGGTTGCGATGGTCTCGCTGCTGTTGCCGAGCCGCTCGGCGGCGAGCTGCATACGCCAGTTCGTCACGTACTCGATGGGCGCTTGTCCGAGCAGCTCGCCGAAGCGCTGTGTCAGGACCGTGCGCGACGTGCCGACCTCGCGGGCCAGATCGTCGACCGTCCACCGGCGCGATGGATCATGGTGGACGATCTGCAGAGCACGCCCGACGAGCGGCTGGTTGAGCGCGGCAAACCAGCCGCTGGCCGAAGCCGGCAACTGCGATGCGTACCTGCGCACGACCTCGACGAACAGCAGCTCCATAAGGCGCCCGAGCATCAGCTCGCTGCCGGGTATGGATGCGGCCGTCAGCGACAGGATCTCTCGAACGGTCGCGGTGATCGCGGCGCTGACCCTGTCGTCGCCTGTCTGATAGACGAGGAGCGGGGGCAGCGAACGGAAGACCGGCGCGTAGAGAAATTCCCTCGACTCGAGGAAGCCGCAGACCATGCGTGTGCTCTCGCCGCCGCCACCGTGGTTGATCGTGAAGAGCCCCTTGAGCGGCCCGCGCTGTATGATGTCCGGTGCAGGCACGAGCTTCTCGAAGTCTCCCGACCAGAATGTGTGCGCGGCGGCGAAGGGCATGAGCAGAATGTCGCCGGCGGAGACGCGGCGGCGCTCGCCCGTCGCGATCTCGATCGTGCATTCGCCACTTGCGATCAGATGGAAGACGCTGACGTGCCGCAAATGCGACAGAGGCGTGCCGCTATCGAAGTGATCGGGCGTGACGATGCCGAACGGCGCGGTGAACTGCGCATTCATGAAGACCGAGCCCGTGAGACGCACGGTTCGAAGGGTTTCGGTCAGAACATCGAACGTGCTCGCAGCTTCTGAGG
>JAEYPL010000115.1 GCA_023410905.1 Pseudomonadota bacterium | reverse complement strand
TGCACGCCGCCGACAATCTCATCCTTCAGCGTCTGGACCACTCGGAGGTAAAGCGCCTCCCCCGTCGCGTTTCGGCGCGGCGCGGAACCCTGCACAGGCTTGGTCTCCCTAGTGGCCCGCTTCCTCGCGCTAGTGGTCAATATCATATCCCTGCTTCGGCACGAGCACCGTCCGCTCAAAGCTCATGAACTGCGAGCCATCGGCCTTCTTGCCCACTGTTCGCACGGTAACGATGCCCTGTGTCGGACGCGATGCGGACTCTCTCTTCGCGATGACTTCAGACTCGGCGTAGAGAGTATCTCCGACGAAGACCGGCGCCGTGAGCTTGATGTCATTCCACCCGAGATTGCCGATCGCCTTGTGGCTGACGTCGCTGACACTCATTCCGACGACGATCGATAGCGTGAGGCAGCTGTTGACGAGCGGTTGCTTGAACTCCGTCTTCTCGGCATATGCGCGATCGAAGTGTGCCGGATGCTTGTTCATCGTCAGCAGCGTGAACCATGTGTTGTCGGTCTCACTGATCGTCCGCCCGGGGCGATGCTCGTAGATGTCGCCAATGATGAAATCCTCAAAACATCTGCCGAAGGTCTCGCGCTGGCGTTGGCCTTCGATAACTTTATGACTCTGCATGATCTCGATCCCCGCGGGCTATTCGTTTGCGCCGAGCACACTCTCGGTATGCTCACCAAGGCGCGGTTCTTGAAGAAATGGTGACGCTGGCTCGTTGCGAAAGTGGATGGGCGAGCCGACGTGGGTGCGCCCCTGCTCGTCCTGCAGCACCATGCCGCGCGCGAGAAGATTCTCATGCGAAAGCGCCTCGGGCAGCGTGTTCGCGCGGCCGTAGCAGACGTCCAGATTTGCGAGATAGGCGTCCCACTGCGCGAGCGTCTTCTGTCCAAACTGATCGGACAGAAAATCCATCACGGGCTGCTGATGGGGGCCAGGACCGCGCAGGCAAAGATCGACAAGATCCTCGCGGCGGAGGGCACCGAGCAGATTCCGGATGAACTTCGGCTCCTGACCGGCGAGAACGATGAAGCGGCCATCGTGCGTCTCGTAGGGGCGATAGAATGCGGCACCACCGGTCGTACGCTCATGCGCGGGGATTGGGTGCCGGTTCTCCGCGAAGGTGGGACCGAGGATGTTGAGCATGGCGCCGATGGTGACGTCGTGCATGCTAATGTCGATGTAGTCGCCGAGACCGGTCTCATGCCGGCGCAGCAACGCCATCAGGACTGCCGACAGGCCCTGGAGACCAGCGAGAACGTCCGCCACTGGCATGGCCGGCATCGCGGGCTTGCCATCGCCACCGAGGGAAGCCGTGAGCAGTCCGCTCTCGGCTTCGAGCGCGAGGTCGTGCGCCGGCCGACCACAAAAAGGACCGGTTTGCCCAAAGGCGCTGATCGAACAATAGACGATGCGCGGGTTGCGCGCGCGTACCGCCTCGTAACCGACGCCGAGCCGATCGACCACGCCCGGACGGAACGCCTCCACGAACACGTCTGCCGTCTCGCAGAGTTCGAGCAGTCGCTCCCGCTGCGCGGCATCCTTCAGATCGACGACGACACTCTTCTTGCCGCGATTCATGTTGCGGAAGAAGACCGTGCTTGGGCCGTCGGAGAGACCGATGTGGCGGCCCGGATCACCTTCTCCGGGCGCCTCCACCTTGATCACCTCGGCGCCGTGGTCCGCCATCGCGAGCGTGAGATAAGGTCCCGGCAGAAACACCGAAAGATCGACAACGCGTATGCCTTCGAGCTTCATGCGCGATTGCCCCCAGGTGCGGAAGCAGCAGCACCGAGGAATTCGTCGTTGTCCGCACCGAGCGGAGAGCACGGCCGCTGTTCGAGACGCTTGCCATTGATCTTGATCGGGTTGGCCAGCACCCGCATATTCGGCTTAGCCGGATGAGGAACCGGGCGCACCATCTCCGTCGTCTTGAGAAAGGGATTGTCCAAGGCGCTCGCCAGATCGAGAACGGGCGCTATGGGCAGCCGGCTGCCGAGCTTGTCAAGCCAATAGCTGGTAGGTTTCTTCTTCAGCTCGACGTCCACGATCTCTGTGATCGCATCGCGGTTCGCCTGCCGATTGGCCGGCGCGGCGAAGCGCGGATCCTCGATCAGATCCGCCCGTCCGATGGCCGAGGCCAGTTCGCCCCAGAACTTGTTCGTCATGCACATGATGAACACCCAGCCATCGGCGGTCGGGAAAGTCTGCACAGGCGCGACGGAGTAGTGGGCGCTGCGCTGCTGTCGCTCGGACACGTGTCCTGCATTGAGATACCAGCGCGCGACATAACCGAGCTGATGGACCGCGACTTCGAACAAACTCACATCGACATCGCAACCCTTGCCCGTCGAGCGAGCCTGCAGCACCGCAGCGAGCAGGCCGACGGCGGCTGTCAATCCAGTCGTCTGGTCGATCATCGAGGGCGCGCCGATGCGCGAAGGTGGACCTTCGGGTTCGCCGGTCAGATCCATAAGTCCCGATTCGGCTTGCATGAGATAGTCGTAGCCGGGGCGCGCGGTGCGTTCGTTGTCGCGGCCATAAGCCGAGATGTGGACACACACGATCGACGGCTTGATCGATGAGAGCGCGCCGTAGTCCAGCCCCATCTTGGCCGGCAGATCACCACGCATGTTGTTCATCACGACGTCAGCACTGGCGATCAGCCGATCGAGAGACTTACGACCACCCTCGCTGCGCAGATCCAGAGACACACTCTTCTTGTTGCAATTGAAGGACTGGAAGTAGTCGCTGTCATTCTCCCCGAGGAAATACGGCCCCGTTTTGCGCGCGGGATCACCACCGATAGAGGCATTCTCGATCTTGATGACGGTGGCGCCCAGTTCGGCCAGCAGCATCGTGCCGTAGGGCGCCGCGCCGAACTGCTCTATTGAGACGATCCTGAGACTCTCGAGCGGCTTCATGCGATGGGGTTCCTCTTGATCCAGTTCTTGGAGATGATGATGCGCTGCATCTCATTGGTGCCTTCGCCAATACAGGTGAGGGGAGCATCGCGGTAGAGGCGCTCGATGTCGTACTCCTGCGAGTAGCCATAGGCACCGTGGATGCGCATGCCCTCGATCGAGTTTTCGAGTGCGGCTTCGCTGGAAAAGTACTTTGCCATGCCCGCTTCCATGTCGCAGCGCTCTCCTCGATCGAATGCAGCGGCGGCATCGAGCGTGAGCAGGCGCGCGGCACGGGCGCGCGTCGCCATCTCGCCGAGCTTGAGCTGAATGGCCTGGTGCTCGCAGATGGGTTTGCCGAAGGTCTTGCGCGTTTGCGCATAGTCGCTCGCGAGTTTCAGCGCGCCTTCAGCAATGCCGACGCCCCGCGCGGCGACATTGATGCGCCCGAGTTCCAGTCCGCCGGTCGTCTGGTAGAAGCCGTGCCCCTCGACGCCGCCGATCAGGTTCTCCTTCGGAATGCGATAGTCCTCGAAGACGAGTTCGGCGGTATCGATTGCCTTGTAGCCGAGCTTCTTCAACTTGCGCCCGACGGTGAAGCCTTCCTGCTTAGGCGCGATGACGAGGCTCATTCCCGAGTGACGCGGCTTGGCATCGGGGTCCGTCTTGACGAGCATCGCGAAGCATGAGCCCTCGGCGCCGTTCGTGATCCACATCTTGGTGCCGTTGATGACGTAGTCGTCGCCATCACGGCGGGCCGTCATGCGAATGCCCTGAAGATCCGTGCCGGCGTCAGGCTCGGTGAGCGCCAATCCGCCGCGGATCTCGCCCGACGCGATCTTCGGCAGCCATTTAGCCTTCTGCTCCGGCGTGCCGAATTTTTCGATCGTCAGCGCGAGCATGAGATGCGAGTTGAAGATACCGGTGATCGACATCCACACCGACGAGATGCTCATCACGATCTTCGCATAGGTCGAGGCTGGAAGGCCGAGGCCGCCATACTCCGTGCTGACGGTCGCCCCAAACAAGCCGAGCTCCTTCATCTGCTCGACGATATGTTCGGGATAGCGGTCGGCGTGATCGTACTCACGTACGATCGGCTTCAGCTCGCGCTCCGTCCAGCGCTCGATCATGTCGATGAGTTGCGCATCCTCACCTGTATTGCTTATTACGTCGCTCATCTGGCGCGCTTCCTTGAGTTATTTGTTCGGACAACTTATCTAAGAAGAGCACAGTACCTACATATAACGCAATTGAATTTGCTGAAATGATAGTGATAAGTCATCAGGACAATAATCGGGTTGTTCTGGGCAGGCGCGTCCCAAGTAAGGTCTGTGGGGAACTGAAAATGCTCGCTCTTCCATCAAAGATCACTGTCGTCGACGTCTCTGCGCGCGACGGTCTGCAAAGCTTTCACCGATGGGTGGATACGGACATCAAGGTGAAGATGGTGGACCGGCTTTCGCAGGCGGGCTTTCCAGTCATCGAGGTGACGAACTTTGCGCACCCCCGCGTCATCCCTCATCTCAGGGATGCGGAAGAGGTCATGGCGCATTACCCGCCGCCCCGGCGTCGTCTATCGTGCTCAAGCACCCAATGCGCGAGGCGCCGAACGCGCGGTTGCGGCCAAGGCGAGCGAAATTCTCGGACTGATCACTATCAGCGAGGCCTACAATCTCAAGAACCAGAACATGACGCTCGAGAGCGGCGTCGAGGCGGCCATCGCGACGTTCCGCATTGCGGATGCAGCAAGCATCCCTTTCGTGATGGCAGTCGGGATGGCGCTCTGGTGTCCGTACGAGGGGCGCATCCCCGAAGATCGGGTCATCTCCATTCTCGATAAGCTGCGCAATGGCGGCATCAACAGATTCTACCTTGCCGGCTCACTCGGCATGGAGGACCCGCGTCACGTCAACGGACTGATCCGGATGGCCCTCGATCGCTTTCCCGATATCGAAGTGGGCTTTCACGTCCACAATCTGGCCGGATGCGGAACCGCGAACATCCTCGCCGCGCTGGATGCCGGCGCAAGCTTCATCGAGGGCAGCATCTGCGGCATCGGCGGCGGTATCATGACGCCGACCACAATGGGCTCGGTCGGCAACTTGCCGACAGAGGACATCGTCCACCTCCTCAATGAAATGGGCATAGAGACGGGCATTGCCACAACCGCAGCGGTCGCGGCAGCTCGGGATGTCGCCGCATTGCTCGACATCAAGCCGCAAAGCTATGTGACAGCGGCCGGTACGCGCGCCGAGGTTCTGGCTGAAGCCAAATCGCACGCGCGCACACATCCCTCGTAGTGCGTGAGCAGAGCTGCATCACTCAACTCTGTATGCGATGCTCCAGGGTCGCGTGTGCAATCCAACTGACAACTGCATCGAGCGCTTGGCTGTCACCGTCAGGTGAGCGAGTAGTGAAGGCTGCAAGTTGCGCATCAGCCGAAGTGCCATCGGTGATAATCCGCCGGCAATCCGCCGCACCCACACAATCCAGCGCGTCCGCATCCTCTGCAGTCATCTCGAGCACCTGCTCGAGATGATCGGCCACTGTGATACTTCCATGCTCGGTAACGAACGTTCCGTGTATCCCATATCGCTGGGCGCACCACTTGTTCTCGGCCGCGAATGCACGTGTCCTCGTTCCGCCATCAGCATTGATTGTTGGGTTCCGATATAGATGTCGAACCAGCACGCGATAGAGGGCGGCGATGGCAATCGCATCTTCAAGTCGCGTGCAGCAATCCGTCGCCCTGAGCTCAAGTGTCGGATATGTCGCTGAAGGTCTCAGCATCCACCAGATGAAGCTCGAGTCGTCTATGATGCCGGCTTTAACGAGTGCATCCACATACGCATCGTAATCGGCGGTGGTTCGGAACGGCTCCGGCAGGCCGGTTCGTGGGAGCTCATCGTAGGCCGCCAATCGATAGCTCCGGAGGCCGGTTTCACGCGAGGTCCAGAACGGTGACGAAGTCGACAATGCGATGAAAAGCGGAAGGTAGGGCACGAGGCGATACATGACGTCGACCCGGCGGTCGGGATCCGGCAGCGCCACGTGGACATGCATCCCGCAAAGCAGGTCCCGCTGCCCCAGCATGCGCAGATCGTCCATCGCACGATGGTAGCGATCCTTGTCGGTTTGCTGCGATCGCCGCCATTCCGCCGTTGGATGCGTGCCGGAAGCAAGTAACGAAAAGCCGTGCTCTCCGGCAATATCCGCCAGGCTTCCGCGTATAAACTCCAACTCAGCGCGTGCAGCCTCCATGCTGGCGTGCGGACGCGTGACGGCCTCTGCCTGAGCCTGGAGAAACTCCCGCTCTACACGCCCATTCGTCGCCGCATTGGCTTCTTTGAAAAGGGCCTCGGGCGTTTTGGTCGCAACCTTGTTCGTCGCCAGATCGTGGAGAAAATACTCCTCTTCGATGCCGAGCGTGAACTGCTCGGCATCCGCGTTTCCCACACGCAGCTTCCGTAGTGCCAAATCCCTGAAATGCGTCGCAACCTGCTCGATCATTGTCATCTCAAATGTTCTGCCTGCCTGAATGTTGCTTGCTCGGGCCGCGCCTCGCGCCATCATGTAACCGCGGACACTGAAGACCTGTTCCCGGAGATTGCTTGAAGAGCATGGAAACCGCGCAGGAACCTCAGAGTTACTCGATACGACGCTATCGAGGAGAGTGGACATGGCGACGGACTACGAACGGCCTCGTGCGGCGCGAGCTCCGCTCTACAATGCGAGCTCAGCGGGCTGGTTCATCGGCGGTGCGGTCTTGTTGGCGATTATCTGGATTGGTTACGTCACACTGACTTGAGCAGGTAGATACTATCGAGAGGACTGACTTTCCGGACGCTGCTCCATTCCCGGTCTACTGACTGCGCAGCAAACTGAGGGCCCACCCGTTCCACGTGTGGAACGTCTGTTCGTGTCGGCACGTTCTTGATGGGAATCGATGCTTCCTAAGGAGCAGTGCGTCATGGACACCCAACATCATCTTCAAGAAATCGCCAGCGCCTTCAGGAATGCGATGCTGGTCACACGCGGGCTGGATGGGAGTCTGCACGCGCGGCCGATGGCTCTAGCTGAGATGGAGTCGGATGCCGATGCCATCTTCTCGACAAGTCTGGAGTCGCCGAAGATCCAGGAAATAGAGCTCAACCCCGAGGTGCTCGTAACCTTCCAAAGTCGTTCGGAATTTGCATCCATTCACGGAACCGCGACCATTGTCCGGGACCGAGCTGAGATCGAGCGGCTTTGGTCGGACAGCTGGCGGATCTGGTTTCCGAAGGGCAAGGACGACCCAAATCTTTGCCTATTGAAGGTATCGGCCGACCGCGGCGAGTACTGGGATACGAGCGGCCTCGAAGGCATCAAGTTCGCCATCGAGAGCATCAAAGCGCGACTTGCCGGTCGGACGGCAGAGAAGAGGGAGGCGCAAAACGCCAAGGTGGAACTCTAAGCAGCCGCGTCAACTAAGGGCGGCTCCAGGGAAGGCCTCATAGTCCACACTACTCGCACGGTGGAGAATTTGCCGTGACGGCGGGTCTCGGCTTGGTGGGATCCAATCCGCTCGCGACTTCGGGCTGCACCGATCGCGAGGACTGCGTAGGGCCGGAATTTGCCGTCTGATTGTGAGATCCGCCCAGGCCGCCTCCCGACCACCCCGTTGCACCCATGTTTTTCGAGCCGGACGCCTCGCCCTTCTCGACGGGTGTGGCAGGCTCGGATTTCTTCGCCGATGAGCAATCGACCTTCGGAGGTGCTTGGATGGTGGGCGTCTGCGCGGCCACCGGCGGGACCAGCAAAGCGAGAGCGAGCCAAATAGCCAACATTCCTTTTGGCCCAAGGGGCACAGGACTGAACGCCATCACCATAACGTGACCTCTGTACATGCTTTGCGTCGCATTCGACGCCCTGAGTTCGGGAACTTTAGGCTCCAGCTTGAGGTTCCAATTCCAGAGCCAAATTTGTTTGAATGGAGGTCTTGGAATGAACATCCAAGTCTCCCGGCGGCGCTTCTTGCAGCTGGCGGGTGCCGGCGCAGCATCCACGACGGCTATTGCTGCGTTCGGCTATGGTGAGGTGGCGGCCGAGGTCGCCGCACGCGTGAAGAGCTTCAAGCTCGCAAAGTCGACAGAGACGCGTAATACCTGCACGTACTGTTCAGTAGCCTGCGGGATCATCATGTATTCCCGCGGTGACGTGACGAAGGGCGAGACCGCCCGGATCTTCCATATCGAGGGCGATTCCGAGCACCCGACCAATCGCGGCACTCTGTGCCCCAAGGGCGCGGCCCTGCTGGACTACGTGCACTCTGAAACGCGCACGCTTCATCCGCAGGTTCGCAGACCAGGATCGGATAAATTCGAACGCGTGTCCTGGGATCAGGCGCTCGATCGAATCGCGCGCCTGATGAAAGATGATCGCGACAAGAACATCATCGAGCGCAACGCCGATGGCACGACCGTCAATCGATGGGTCAGCACGGGCTTCCTCGCAGCGTCAGCGACGACAAACGAGACGGCTTGGGCGACGTACAAAGTCGTTCGCTCGACCGGGATTGTAGCATTCGATAACCAGGCACGCGTTTGACACGGACCGACGGTGGCCAGTCTGGCCCCAACGTTCGGTCGCGGTGCAATGACGAACTCCTGGACCGATATCAAGAACACGGATCTCGTCGTCATCATGGGCGGTAATGCCGCTGAGGCGCATCCGTGCGGCTTCAAATGGGTGACCGAGGCAAAGCACTATCGCGGCGCCAAGCTGATCGTCGTCGATCCGCGTTTCACACGCTCAGCCTCTGTCGCCGATCTCTATTGTCCGATCCGGCAAGGCACGGACATCGCCTATCTGCTCGGCGTGATCAACTACTGCATCCAGAACGACAAGGTGCAGTGGGACTATGTCAAAGCGTTCACGAACGCCAACTTGCTCGTCGACGAGCGCTTCGGCTACAGCGATGGCCTCTTCACCGGATATGACGAGGAGAAGCGGGACTACGATCGCACGAGCTGGGACTACCAGATGGGACCGGATGGCTTCGCGCTGGTGGATGACACCCTGCAGAATCCGAGATGCGTCTGGAATCTGCTCAAGCAGCACGTGTCCATCTACACACCCGAGATGGTCGAGCGTATCTGCGGATCACCGAAGGATAAATTCCTGAAAGTCTGCGAGATGATCGCCGAGTGCTCGTCGAGGATGAAGACGATGACGTCGATGTATGCGCTCGGTTGGACGCAACATTCGAAGGGCTCCCAGAACATCCGCGCCATGGCCATGTTGCAGCTCATCCTCGGCAACATCGGCGTGCGCGGCGGCGGGATGAATGCCTTGCGCGGGCATTCCAATATCCAGGGGCTCACCGACATCGGCCTGATGTCCAATCTCATTCCCGGCTATCTCAACATCCCCACCGAGCGCGAAACCAATCTCGACGAGTACATGTCGACTCGCGGCTTCAAGCCATTGCGCCCGAACCAGATGAGCTACTGGCAGAACTATCGGAAGTTCTTCATCAGCTTCCAGAAGGCCATGTGGGGGGATGCGGCGACTGCCGAGAACAATTTTGCCTATGACTGGCTGCCCAAGCTCGACGTGCCATCGTACGACATCCTGCGCACGTTCGAGCTCATGCACATGGGGCAGGTGAACGGCTACTTCTGCCAGGGCTTCAATGCACTGCTCTCATTCCCAAACAGGCGGAAGGTCACCAACGCGCTTTCGAAATTGAAGTTCCTCGTCGTCATGGATCCTCTCGAGACCGAGACGGCGCGCTTCTGGGAGAACCACGGTGAGTTCAATGATGTGAACTCGTCGTCGATCCAGACCGAGGTCTTCGAGCTACCGACGACTTGCTTCGCCGAGGACGAAGGTTCGCTCACGAACTCGGGGCGCTGGCTGCAGTGGCACTGGCCGGGCGGCACACCTCCGGGCGAAGCTAAGACCGACAATTGGATCATGGCGCAGCTGTTTCTGCGGCTGAAAGCGCTCTACGAGAAGGAAGGTGGCCCCGTCGCCGATCCGATTCTCAAACTCGACTGGCGCTACAAGGATCCTGGTCATCCAACGGCCGAAGAGCTTGCGAAGGAGCTGAACGGCCGCGCGCTGACGGACCTCGCCGACCCGGTAGATCCGGCCAAAATCCAGATCGAGCGCGGCAAGCAATTGCCGGGCTTTGCGGCACTCCGCGATGATGGGTCAACGGCATGCGGCTGCTGGATCTATTCCGGCTGCTTCACGGAAGCTGGCAACCAGATGGCGCGTCGCGGCACCAGCGATCCCGATGAGACAGGCGCTTTTAGTGGATGGGCGTGGTCGTGGCCGGCCAATCGGCGCATTCTGTACAATCGCGCCTCCGCAGATCTCGAGGGCAAACCTTGGGACGAGACCCGGAAGCTCATGTGGTGGGATGGCGCGAAGTGGACGGGGTATGACATCCCCGACATCGCGCCCAATGCGCAACCCGGCCAAGTCATGCCCTTTATAATGAATGCCGAGGGCTCGGCGCGGCTCTTCTCCCTACGCGGGCTTCGCGAGGGCCCGTTACCCGCGCACTACGAGCCGTTCGAGTCGCCGATTGCGAATGTCCTGGCTCCACGCATTCGCGGCAATCCCGCAGCGCGCATCTTCAAGAGCGATGCGGCTGAGCTCGGCAATGCGGAGAAGTTCCCGTACGCCGCGACCTCCTACCGCCTGACCGAGCATTTCCACTTCTGGACGAAGCACGTGCAGATCAATGCATCGCTTCAGCCGGAGTTTTTCGTGGAGATCGGTGAGGAGCTTGCGCAGGAGAAAGGTATCAGGAACGGCGGCTGGGTGCGCGTGTCCTCGGTGCGCGGCGCGATCAGAGCCAAGGCTGTCGTGACCAAGCGCATCCGCAAGCTCATCTGCGACGGAAAGCCGGTCCATATCGTCGGCATTCCTTTGCATTGGGGCTTTACCGGCGCGGCCAAGGATGGCTTCGGGCCGAACTCGCTGACGCCGTTCGTCGGCGACGCCAATATCGAAACGCCCGAGTACAAGGCATTCCTCGTCAATATCGAGCCTGTCGACGGACCGGTCGCGTGAGACGCGCCCCTACAAGGAGACAGTGATGTTCCCTCCGGTTCCCAATCCCGACGTTTCAGCGGAGAAGCCGCGCTTTGGCGCGCAGGATCTTGTGCGCCGCTCGGCATCGACGGTGCCGGCACCCGCGCGGCAGCTCATACCCGTTGCCAAGTTGATCGATGTTTCGAAGTGCATTGGCTGCAAGGCCTGCCAGGCTGCCTGCCTCGAGTGGAACGATCTGCGTGAAAAAGTCGGCGAGAACCGCGGATACTACGACAATCCCGATGACCTGACGCCCGACAGTCTCACGGTGATGCGCTTCACCGAGTGGATCAATCCCGAGACGGACACGCTCGAATGGCTGATCCGCAAGGACGGCTGTATGCACTGTGCCGACCCGGGCTGTCTCGAAGCCTGTCCGGCGCCCGGCGCGATCGTACAGTACACCAATGGCATCGTCGATTTCATTCACGCGAACTGTATTGGCTGCGGCTATTGCATCAAAGGCTGCCCGTTCAACATTCCGCGCATCTCGCGCGTCGATAACACGGCCTACAAATGTACGCTCTGTTCGGATCGCGTCGCGGTCGGTCAAGGTCCGGCCTGCGCGAAGGCATGTCCGACACAGGCCATCGTCTTCGGCACCAAGGATGAGATGAAGGCATGGGCCGATACGCGCATCAAGGATCTGAAATCGCGCGGCTTCGACAAGGCTGGTCTCTACGATCCGCCGGGCGTGAATGGCACGCACGTGATGTACGTTCTGCACCACGCGGACAAGCCGAAGATCTACGCGAACCTTCCAGAGAATCCGCGCATCAGCCCGCTCGTGAAAGCGTGGAAAGGCGCTGGCAAGTACGCAGGCCTGGGCGTGATCGCGTTGTCAGTTGTCGCCGGCGTGATCCATCACCTCGTGCAGGGCCCCAACAAGGTGACGCGAAAGGACGAGCAGGAAGCCGAGCATCTCGCGGAGAACGCTCATGACAGATAGCACGCATGACACCGCACCCGAAGCGCATGTGCGCGTTCCGCGATATTCTGGCTCTGCGCGTATCAATCATTGGATTGTCGCGGTGAGCTTCTCGCTGCTCGCGCTGAGCGGCCTCGCTCTCTTTCATCCTTCTCTGTTCGGCCTGACGGCTCTGTTCGGCGGCGGTCAGATGGCGCGCTGGCTTCATCCGTGGCTCGGCATTCTCCTTGCCATCTCTTTCTTTGGCCTGTTCGTCCGGTTTGTCTCGCAGAACTTGCCGGAGCGCACGGACATCGTCTGGCTGTCGCGCATCCGCTACGCACTGACGCCGGAGGGCGAGGATTATCTGCCGGAGGTCGGCAAATATAACGCCGGGCAAAAATTCGTCTTCTGGTCGCAAACGCTTCTGATCCTGGTGCTGCTGGCATCCGGCATCTGCATCTGGGAGAGCGGGCTTCATTATCTCGAAGGAGCAATCGGTTTCAGCGTATCCGTCGAGACCATGCGTTGGGCAGCCATTATTCACGCCACCGCCGCCGTCGCGACCATCGTCGTCTTCGTCATTCACGTGTACTCGGCGATCTGGGTGCGGGGTACGATCGACGCGATGACCCGCGGCACGGTCTCTGGCGGATGGGGCTGGCGTCATCATCGCCGCTGGCTGCGGAGGGAGATGCGCGAAGGAAACATTGAGCGTTCCTCCAATAGCGATTGAGACTTGAACCAAGCTGCCTCCTTCCCTTCGATCTCCCGCCGGCTCGCGGTGCTATACTCAGGTCGGCATCAGATATTGCGATTACTCGCAGCGACAAGCCTGACGGCGCTCGCCTGACTGCTCGCCGCGTTCTCCAGTCGCGCGATCGTCATTTAGCCGTTGGCGTTGAAATGACGCAGCGATCCGCTCGAAATCACGGAGGTTCTGCGCCTCAGCTTTGCAGAGCAGCGTCCGAGCCTGCGTTACCAGCTCTGGTCGCGCCCTTTAGGGAACCGCGGCAGGCATCCATCTGTTATTCTGATAAGCAACACGGATGGATACAATGTCAGTCGGCGACCACACGCCTAATCCGACGCTGCAGGAGCGGCGAAAAGTCCGATACGGCACCGCCAGGCAGAAGGTCATTGCCGCAGCAGCGGCAGTGGCCGCTCTCATCGGTATCCTCGCGTTCGCGTCGTGAGTGGTGAATCTGGCAGCGAGGTTCGACATGCCGAGTAAGACAGGCAAGCCTCATAATCCATACCCACAGGGAGGAAGGCGCAAGCGCGACGCCGAAGCGGAACCGCTGCCGCCGCCCGCCAAGAACAGAAGTTGGGAACCTGGACGGAAGGGCCAAGGCGGCGAAGGGCTCAGCACGGGCTATGGTGGAAGCGGCGGCGACGGTACCGGACCTTCAGGCCCCGAGGACAAAAAACAAAGCTGAGTTCGTCCAGCGCGTGCCGTTCGCGATTATATGGATTGGTTGCGTCGCATTGAGCTTAGCGGCTCGGCCTCACTGAGTCTTTCGGATGGCGCCACGCGATGCTTGCGCTCGCTGTGGTACATTTGTGATACTCTAGCCGCTGGCCTGGGGCGTACGTCCGGCTCCCACGCCTGCTGCTGCGTCGCTCCGGGAACCTCAGGTCCGGCCCGCACTCGCCGTGCCGATCGTCTCGGCGGCCATCTTTTTCTGCTGCACAATGTATGTCGGTGCCGCTCATGCACCTCATGCCGCAACTGCAAAGCCTTTGCATATCGTCCATTGATGGCGGTGGCATTATGTTTGCCATGCTTCTGGCGGCCATCGCAGGCTACGAGGCCGGCTTTGGCGCAGGCGCACTCGCCGGCGCCGGCAATCTCATTGTGATCGGTACGCTCATCTGGCTGACGCAATCGCCTGCGCGCGCTGTTCAGCCCGTCGACCAGCATCTGCAAGCAGCACGAGGATCATGAGCAATCGCGCGTGAAGCAGCGAACGGAAGAACAGCAGCCAATGAGAGGAAACCAATCATGGCAACCTGAACACCCGACCCAAGCTTCTACCCCTCACCCCGCATGGCGATAAAGGCAGCTTATCGAGAACCTCTCGTCGTCGATCTGGACCTAGGCCAGCGTCTCGGGCTCCTCGGTCTTGCGGCCTAGTCCTTCTTGATGGCAACGGTCCACGGCGCAGGCGCGATGCTATGGCCGGGGCTCATGGCGACATGCTTCGACAGCGGGACGACCGGCGTAGGATTTGATTCACCGTTGGCGTCAGCGCTTGCGGAGTGGGCATGCGCACGGCGGCGATGGCCGCAACCACAGTCATCGTCGCCGGCCTCGTCTACGAGTGGCTCGGCGTCGGTGTCTTACGCAGTGCCTGGTTGAACTTCGACCTGCTCTGGGTGATTGCATTGGTCGCGACGAGCGCACTGCTGATCGCCAGCGTCGTCTGAGCGGAATTTGCCCGAACAGACCTTATCGGCTGCGGGCGACGCGCGGATCTCGAAAAGCAATTCCCATATGCTCGGTCATTGGGGTTCTCCAACGCGATTGCGCGCGGGCAATCGGGCACTTGCAGTTGCACGATAGGTCACATCAGCTTAACGGGTTGGTCTCGCAACGAGGCTCCGAGTAAGCCGATACAGCTGCATTAAGCGGATAGCATCTCATGCCCGAAGTTTCCCGACTTACGCTCGTCATTGGGGGGGCCCGCTCGGGAAAGAGCGGGTACGCCGAGAAGATCGTGAGCGCGATGGCGCCGCCATGGATCTACATTGCGACCGCCGAAGCTCTGGATGACGAAATGCGCGAGCGTATTGGGCATCATCGTGGGCGGCGCAATGCGAACTGGCGAACGATCGAGGCGCCGCTGGCCCTTCCCGAGCGCATCGAGGCATTGGCCGATAGCGACCACCCCATCCTCATCGATTGCCTGACGCTCTGGCTGAGCAACAGCCTGCTTGCGGACCTCGACCTCGAGCGCGCTAGCGATCAACTCGTCGCGGCGTTGGAAAAGGTATCAAGTCCCGTCGTTATCGCGTCCAACGAAGTCGGGCTCGGCATCGTACCGGATACACCGCTCGGTCGGCGCTTCCGCGATGCGCAAGGCCGGCTCAATCAACGCGTGGCAGCCTTGGCCGATCGCGTCATCCTGATGGTGGCGGGACTGCCCATGACCGTGAAGTAGCAGAACACCATGGCCGCCAAGGCGATCATGTTTCAGGGTACCGGCTCCGATGTGGGAAAATCCCTGCTGGTAACCGGACTAGCGCGGCTGCTCAGCAGGCGTGGCCTCTCCGTGCGACCGTTCAAGCCGCAGAATATGTCGAACAATGCTGCTGTCACGGCCGACGGCGGCGAGATCGGGCGCGCGCAAGCGCTGCAGGCACGTGCGGCCGGTGCTGCCGCGAGCGTGCACATGAACCCCGTGCTTCTCAAGCCGCAGAGCGAGACTGGCGCGCAGGTCGTCGTTCAAGGCCGCGTCAGAGGCACGACGGAAGCTTCGGAATATCAGGCTTTGAAGCCGGAGCTGATGGCGGCAGTACTTGATAGTTTCAGCCGTCTCGCCACCGAAGCCGATCTCCTGCTTGTCGAGGGCGCGGGCTCTGCGTCCGAGATCAATCTCCGCAGCGGCGATATCGCGAATATGGGCTTCGCTCGCGCGGCCGATGTCCCGGTCATTCTCATCGGCGACATCGAGCGCGGCGGCGTCATCGCCAGCATCGTCGGCACGAAGACCGTCCTGCCTCCTGATGACGCACGGATGATCGAGGGGTTCATCGTCAACAAATTCCGCGGCGATCCAGCACTTTTCGATCGCGGCCTCGCACATATTGGCGAGCTGACAGAATGGCGCTCGCTGGGTCTCGTGCCGTATTTCGATGGCGCAGCGCGGCTGCCCGCCGAGGATGCCCTCGCACTCGACCAAACTCAGTCGGCGAAGCCGTCCGCCAAGGCGCGTATCGCCGTGCTCGCCTACCCGCGCATATCCAACTTCGATGACTTCGATCCCTTGCGCCTCGAACCGAGCATTGAGCTTCTATTCCTCAAGCCCGGCACGCCCATCCCGGCAGACTGCGGCCTTGTGATTCTGCCGGGTTCCAAAGCGACTATCGGAGACCTCGATGCCCTTCGCGCATCCGGATGGGATATCGACCTGAAGGCCCACGTGCGGCGAGGCGGATGCGTTCTCGGCATCTGTGGCGGCTATCAGATGCTTGGTCGAACTATCTCGGATCCAGACGGCATTGAAGGCAAGCCGGGCACACGTGAGGGGCTCGGGCTTCTCGATGTCGAGACACACCTGACAGGCGAAAAACTGCTGGTCGATGTCTGCGGCAAGAGCCTGCCGGCAGGTATCTCCTTCCGGGGATACGAGATGCACGTCGGCCGCACTGCAGGGCCGGGGTGCGCGCGCCCATTGCTGAAGCTCAGAGATGGACGCAGCGACGGCGCCTGCAGTGCCGACGGTCGCGTCATGGGCTGCCATGTCCACGGACTATTCTCGGGCGACCGGCAGCGCAGCTTCTGGATGCAGCGTGCCGGTGCGGATCATGCCTCGATAGACTATGAGGCCGACGTCGACGCGACGCTCGACGCGCTTGCCGCGCATCTCGAAAAGCACATAGATATTGAGATGCTCTTAGGCATCGCGCGCACACCGCAGCTCAAGAGCTGAGCCAAAGGGCCAGTACCGCGATCACCCCCGCTTGAACAAGGCAGGCCAGGCGATAAATGCGAAGCGCTTGCCTGATGTCAGCCGCGTCAGCTTCGGCGCGACCGAGCCCCATCCAATGATCCGGTACGCTGACACCACCGTAAATGCGCGGCCCTGCCAGCTTGAGGCCGAGCGCGCCTGCCATCGCAGCCTCCGGCCAGCCAGCGTTGGGCGACTTGTGGCGGGATGCATCCCGGATGACCGCTTTCAGGGCATCGCGACCGCTCGCATTTGGCAGCAGGCCGGCGGCCACCGCGATCCAAAGGGCAGAAAGTCGTGAAGCCGGCAAGTTGACGAGGTCGTCAAGTCGCGCAGCCGCCCACCCAAACGCGAGATAGCGCTCGCTTTTGTGGCCGATCATGCTGTCGGCCGTGTTGATCGCCTTGTAGAGCGCAGTCCCCGGCAGCCCAGCGACGGCAAGCCAGAAGATCGGTGCGACGACACCATCCGAGAAATTCTCCGACAGACTTTCGATCGCCGCCCGGCTGACACCATGGACATCAAGCGACGCCGGATCGCGCCCGACGATCATGGATACCGCACGCCGCGCCTCATCGATTCCATGATGGTCGAGCGCATCGGCAACCGCCGCTACGTGTGTGTGAAGACTGCGCTGTGCGATGAGAGTGCTGGCCGCGAGCCCCAGAAGGACGAGACTGAACGGATGGGGCAAAATATGCTCGACCGCGAACACGAACGAAATGCTCAGAATGGCCACCACGGCGAGCAGAACAACGAGCGAAACGACACCCAACAGCCTCCGTCGCGCGAACTCGTCGCCCGTCCGGTTCCAGGTCGACTCGCACCATGCTATCAGTTGCCCCATCCAGCTGACGGGATGGCCTAGCATCCGGTAGAGCCACTGCGGATAGCCGCAGGCAGCCTCGATGGCGAGGGCGACGAGCGCCAGCGGAAAGCACATGCGGGTTCGATCCTGAACGCAGCCGGAGGAAGAGGAGCTACCATGTCACGGACGCCACCGGAAACCGATCTGCATGGCGGCGATCTCGACGCAGCGCGGCGTCAGTTCCCCGGCGCCCCAACGCCATGGATCGATCTCTCGACGGGCATCAATCCACGCGCCTATCCCCTCCCCGAGCTCGATTTGGAAACCTGGACCCGCCTGCCACAAGCCTCCGCAGGGCACGCACTCCGCCAAGCTGCCGCACGGCGCTATCACGCCGAAGATCCGGAGATGGTCGTAAGCGCTCCAGGCACGCAAGCCCTCATACAGATCCTGCCTCGCCTGGTCGCGCCCACACGCGTTGCGGTTCTCTCGCCGACCTATGCAGAGCACGCCATTGCATGGCGCCGCGAAGGGCATGACGTCACCGAGGTCGCGGGTATCTCGTCGGTCGGCGCCGCACGTGTCGTAGTGCTCGTCAATCCCAACAATCCGACAGGCTGTCTCACTTCGCCGAATGAACTGCGCATACTCGCTGCCGAGTTGCGCGCCCGTGACGGCCTGCTCGTCGTCGACGAAGCCTTCGCCGATGTTCTCCCGATCGGGGCGAGCATCATTTCAGATATACCCGCCGCGACAGTCGTGCTCCGTTCGTTCGGCAAGATGTACGGTCTCGCCGGTTTGCGACTTGGCTTCGCAATTGCTCGACGCGACATCGCGGAGCGTCTTCGCGACGCACTCGGGCCGTGGTCTGTTTCGGGTCCCGCATTGAGCATCGGCGCGGCCGCTCTTGCCGACGACCAGTGGCTTGACGCATCGCTTCGGGCACTCGAGTTAGGACGCCAGCGTCTCGACGAACTGCTTACGGAAATCGAGTGTGAGATTGTGGGCGGTACGGCGCTCTTTCGCCTCGCACGCCACGCCGCTGCTCAACATCTGGCGGATCGGCTCGGTCGCCAGGGCATTCACGTACGCCGCTTTCGCGAGCAGCCCGAGTGGCTGCGGTTCGCACTACCCGGTAACGAGCAGGAATGGCAGCGTCTCGCACGTGCTCTGCAGGCAGCGAGCTGCACGTAGTAACATATGACCATTGCGACGGCTCGGCGATTATGCACCAAATAGCGTCATGAACATCGCCGCTCCCCCTCGCCCACGCCACTCGCCGTGCATCGGTGTCTGCAAACTCGACGAAACGACCGGACTGTGCCTTGGATGCGCGCGGTCAGGGCAAGAAATTGCCGAGTGGAGCGGCATGGACGAAAGCGCTCGTAACGCCATTTGGCAGAATCTTCCCGAGCGCGTCGCTTCTCTATCGCTTCGTATTCATCTGCTGCCCTGGACCGGCAGCCATATCATCGAGTGGACCGCGCGGACCATTACAGACCGCTTGGGCACCTGGGTAACCGGGATGCCGGGCGCCATTGCGGAGTTTCCTTGCCAGCCGCAACGCGAAGTCAGTGCGCATATTGGCGCCGAGGAGATCATCGGGCGAGCCGATGACGCCCTCTTTCGGCTGCGTGCATCCGATCGGCTCCGCGCATTCGCCTACGAGCAGGGAGGGCCGATCGTAATCGGCTTTTCGCGCGCCAGAGCGCTCGATGCGCCACTCACCACATTCACGCCCCTGGGTGAGGATGTGAATGCCATCGATGGAGACCATAGAAACGAACTCCTGTTCGACTTCGGCCTCGGCCGACGCTTCAGCCGTTTTTGCATCCGCACCGGAAAGACAGAGCTGTTCACGCAGCTCAGCCAGTTCGCCGGATTGCCCTGGGGAGATGTTTTCAGCAGGGCCGGAGCGGCAATTCTTGCGGAAAGCCCCACGCGCGTTGTGGAATCTCAGCTTGCCCGGATCGAGGTATATGCGCCGATCCCACCGCCCGGAGGAAAGTCGCCGGACGGAGCCCACACCCACTTCCTTCCACAGTTTCTCGCCTCGGGAGAGGAGATGCCCAGCACACTGGCGCTGCCTGACTATGCAGCGCCAGTCGCGATTTTCTATCCGGGTCAGCCGCCAGAGTAGTGGGGCGTGCCCTCGTCAGATTGTCACGCCAAGCCGCGCCTCGACAGCGTTCCGCTCGACGAGGCCCACCATCGATGCGAGCAAACGCATTGCCAGCAGAGCAACGAATGCAATGACATTGACCGTCGCCACGTAGCTCACGACCGCATAGCTGAATGCACCAGAGCTACTGGGTAGCACGAAAGTAGCGGCATATAGCCCGAGCTGATAGCCGACAAACGCGACGAGGAACGCCCCTCCGATCGTTGCCAGCGCATTCACCGGCGCAATCGCCGTAACGAGCGCGCGCGCAGCCAGGAAGCCGACGACGGCCGCGGCGAGGATCGCAACACCCCAGCCATAAGCCTGCGCCTCATGCGGATACCCGAGAAAGCCGAAGCCGACGATTTGGTTCGCGAGCCAAACGACAGCGATAAGGAGCAGACCGTCTCGCCGATTACTGTCGAGTGCCGCGATGGCGCCGAGTGCCGCAAACGGCGTCGCGCAAGCATATACCCCACTCATGACCACACTGGCTGCCGTCAGCAGTGCAATCCAAAACAAACGGCGTTCCATGCCAATCTCCCGCTTGATCATTCCCATATCGATCTCCCTTCATGCGGATGACAGCGCGCGCGCAGTCTGCCCGATCGCCATCTTAAAAGGTCCATGCTGCAGCAATCACAACGGCAGCCAGAAGCAATGCTTCCGTCACTTCGACGCTGGCACCGAGGCAGTCGCCTGTGATCCCTCCCAGGCGCATTCTCCAGTACAGGCTTATGGCTGGGATAATCAGTAGCGCCGCCAGCAGGGGAGGCGATAGCCACAAGCTCAATCCCGCAAGCGCTGCACCCTGCGCGACCGTGCTCGCCTTCGTGATCTGCCATGAGAACCGCTCGCCAGAGCCGCTCGCCAAGGGCGGCACCGTAGAGCTCCACACCAGCGTGCCCCAGCGCGCCCACGCCGGCACGAGCACCAGAGAAGCCAGCACCGAGAGACGCGTGATCTCGGCCAGAAGTATGACCTTGGCAATGAGTTGGATACCGATCGCGATCGCGCCGAATGCCCCTATGTGGGGATCTCTGAGAACTTCCAGGAATCGCTCCGGCGTGCGGTGAGCCGCCGCCAGCGCATCGGCGACATCACCAAGACCGTCGAGGTGCAAGGCACCCGTGATCCAAACCCAAATGAAGAGACCGATCAGAGCGCCCATCCATGGCGTGACCTGACCTCCCGCCCACGCACCACCCGCTACGCAACAGCCGATCAAAAATCCAACCACAGGAAACCAATCGGAGGAGCGCGAAAGATCCTCGGGGCGAAAATCCGCGACCTGCGGTGTAGGTAGCCGCGTCAAGAACTGCAGAGCAAGGACGAGGCCGCGCATGTTCATGGCTGCACGATCTCGATGATTTCACCCCAAAGGCGGCCGCTCTCATCATGTTCCAGGCGAAGCGTCACGCGCGTCGCGTAGTCGATCCGAAAGGCCCAGGTGCGCTCGAAGGCGATATCACAGGCGATGGCAATCGCGGTGCGGATCGCGCCGCCGTGCGAGACGACGAGCACGCGATCGTCGCTGGAGCGTTCAGCCAGCCTCCGCATGGCTCGGTCAACGCGTTTTCGCAGTTGCTGCCAACTCTCTCCCTGCGGCGCGCCGCACGCATCGCCATTCCGGTAGAATGCGTCGAGCTGTGCGGCGATGGTTTTGTCCGCACGCAACTCAGCCAATTCGCGACCATCCCACACACCGAAGTCCAGCTCGGACCAGTCGCTGTCGATCACTACGGGAATTGCAAGGCGACCGGCGAGTTGCTCCGCGGGCTCGCACGCGCGCCGCAAATGCGAGGAGGTGATCGCAGACCACTGGCGGTTAGCGGTCTGCTTCTCGAATTGTGCCCATCCGTTTGCCGACAACGCTATGTCCGTTCGCCCGAGCAAAAGCCCTCGCATTTTCACTTCACCGTGACGGATGAGGTCAACCACAGGCATCACAGCGCATCCGAAACGCTTGCCTCCGCGAACGTCGCCATCTGATTATGAAGCGCGCACGCGAGGCGAATGGTCGGCACGGCCAATGCGGCCCCCGATCCTTCACCCAATCTCATCTCCATGTCGAGAAGAGGCTTAGCCACGAGCGACGACAAAACCTGCTGATGCCCACGTTCTGATGATCGATGCGAGAACAGCAGCCACGGCCGGCAGCTCGCATTCAAGCGCGTCGCAGACAAAGCGGCGACAGTCACGATGAAGCCGTCGACGAGCACCGGCACGCGTGCTTGAGCCGAAGAGATGATGGCTCCCGTCAGCGCGGCAATTTCGAGGCCGCCGACGCATCTCAGAACTTCGATGGCCGCCGCTCCTGACAGGCCGTGGAATTGGAGCGCGCGCGCCACGACATCCGCCTTGTGCTGGACACCCGCATGATCAAGGCCCGTGCCAGCGCCGCTCAGTTCAGCAGGCGATGATGCGAGCAGAGCGGCAGCAATGGCCGTCGCCGACGTCGTGTTGCCGATGCCCATCTCGCCGAGAACGAGAATATCGAGGCCCCCCGCCACGGCCCGCTCGACCGCGCGCCGGCCGGCAGCGAGCGCATGGTGAGCCTCGGCCATCGTCATAGCCGCCTCGCGAGAGAAATCGCGCGTGCCACAGCGCGCCTTGTCGGTCGTGACACCAGCAACGGGATCGCACGCGCTCGTCCCGACATCGACGACTTCGAGCGGCGCACCAATCTCACGCGCGAGCACGGATATCGCAGCCCCACCTCGCGCAAAATTTCTGAGCATCTCCACGGTGACGACAGAAGGATAAGCCGAGATGCCCTGCGCCGTAACGCCATGATCGCCAGCAAAGAGCGCGATGGCGACACGATCCGCACGTGGGCGATCCGTCGACTGGAGAGCGGCCAAACCAATGGCCAAGTTTTCGAGCCGCCCCAGGGCGCCGCGCGGCTTCGTCAGCTCGTTCTGCCGCGCCTCTGCAGCCTTTCGATGCAATTCAGACGGTTGCGGGCAGCTCCGTCCGATCCATTCATCGAGTTCCATAGTCCGCCCTCATTGGAAGTGGAACGGCATGCTGAACTGTCGCTGCCGCAAAGATGCACCTGCTGGCGGGGCCGGAAATGGCGCGGCACTTCGCACAGCTGCCAGCACGCTTCTATCGAGGGTCGGATCGCCCGATGAGCGGGAAACACTGGCGAAGGTCAGTCCACCCGACGGAGATACGCCGAAGGTCACCTGCACCGTGCCGCGCTGTCCCTGCCCCGGCGGCCTGCGTGATGCCACGCGCGCGCGGACGATGGCTGCGTAGTTGATGGCAGCGCCCGTACTGGCAGACGCGCGGGCGGGAGTGGCCTTTGAGCCTCGTGTAGCGCGCGAAGGATCGCCCCCTTTGCGTGAGGGTGTGCTCGCAGTCTTGCTTCGAGTGCTTTTGTCCTTTGTCTCTTTTTGCTCCGGGGTCTTCTGAGGTGGCCGTACCGCAGCGGGCGGTTCGCTTTTCCGGATGTCCTTCGTCTGGGGCTGCTCCGGCACGTCGGACGCCTTGGCCGGGGCTTCCTCATCCTCCGGCACGACCTCGACAAGGGCCTCATCGAGCTTGGCCGTCTCTTGCTCCGCTGGAGCAGCCTGCGCAACAGGGGGCCGCGCTTTCTCAAGGGGTTCGACATCCGCAGGAGGTGCTTCGGCCGCCTCGGGTGCAGGCTCAATCTCACCCGGCGGCTCATGATCCGCTTCCTCCGCCGGCTCCTTCGCCGGTTGAGGTGTCGCCGGCTCGTGTTTCTCCGCCTGTTGCTGTTCGGGTGCTTCGTGTGCGCTCCCTGCTTGCACGTCGGGCGCACTTGCTGCCGCCGACGCCTCGGCCAGCGCTGCGCGTTCCGTAGCCTCGACGACGTCACTCGATACAATCTCGACCGATATGGCCTCGGTGGGCACAGAGATAGCGCCGGGCCTCGGCTCGAACCATACGAGCATCGCCGCTGCTGCAGCACCGTGAAGGGCTACAGACGCGACGACACTCACGCACTTGAACACCATGCGCAGCAACGCACCCTCGTCGATGTTCGGCACGACGACAGGCCGCGCATCATCGAGCGCTCCGGCCAGCGGCTGCTGGCCGGATTGCCCTGAAGTGTCGACTGTGACCCGATCGTGAGACATTGC
>JAEYPL010000114.1 GCA_023410905.1 Pseudomonadota bacterium | reverse complement strand
CTTCCATCTCGTGGAGGCCGGCCACCACACGGCCATCCTGCCCGCCGACAGCAAGATCCAGCCCGACCGCACCATCATCTCGCGGCTTTTCCTCGCGGGATACACGGAGACCGGCAAGTGGCTCGAGCGACATGGTTCGGACATCGGCCAGCGCGGCACGGTCGACCTCGCCGATCACCTCGGCAAGGTTTCGAGCCCGATTGCCCGGACGCGCGAGGCCGATGTGCCCGCGAGCGACGAAGCTGACGACACCCCGCATCCGCCCCGCTCGGCACCGGCCTCCGGCGCCTGACCGGCGGGCCTTCGACGATTGAACCATTCCAAGTGGACCGCGGGACGCTATAAATGTGTCCAAGCCGGCTCCGGGCGTCGCCCCGCGATCGGTCAATAATATGCCCGTGCCCAGTCGGCGCGCGGCCCAACTGGAGGGAACGTCGTACATGTCGATCGAGAGAATTCGCCCGACCCGCCGCGGCCTCATGAAGGGGGCACTCGCGACCGCTGCCGCATCGTCCGTGCCAACGGGATGGGCCATTGCCCAGGCAAAGCCGATCAAAGTCGGCCTCATGCTTCCATACTCCGGCACATTCGCCAAGCTCGGCGAGAACATCACCTTCGCCGTCGAGATGCTGATCGCCGAGAAGGGCGGCAAGCTCGGTGGCCGCGACGTGCAGATCATCAAGCTCGATGATGAGTCGAAGCCCGAGAACGCACCGCAGAACACCGATCGCCTCGTCAAACGCGATCAGGTGGACGTGCTCATCGGCACCGTGCACTCGGGCGTGCAGATGGGCATCCACAAGGTCGTGAGCGAGAGCGGCACGCTCACGATCGTTCCGAACGCCGGCGCCAACGCCGTGACGCGCGCGCTGTGTGCCAAGAACGTGTTCCGCACGTCCTTCACGAACTGGCAGCCGGCCTACGGCATGGGCCTCGCACTCGGCGCCAAGGGCGTGAAGAAGGCCGCATGGATCACCTGGGATTACGCTGCCGGCAACGAGGCTGGTGAGGGCTTCAAGGAAGGGCTCGCCAAACACGGCGGCGAGGTCGTGCGCTCGCTGTCGCTCAAGTTCCCCGATACGAACTTCCAGCCGCTGCTCGCCCAGATCCCGGGCCTTGGCGTCGAAGCGGTCGGCGTGTTCTTCGCGGGCGGCGGCGCTGTGCAGTTCGTGAAGGAGTACAAGTCCGCTGGCATCCAGGTGCCGCTCTGCGGTTCGGGCTTCCTCACGGAAGGCGTGCTCGGCGCGCAGGGTGCGGCTGCCGAGGGCATCGAGACGGCCCTTCACTACGGCGACAATCTCGACAACGCGAAGGACAAGGCTTTCCGCAAAGCCTTCCAGGACAAGACGCAGCGCGAAGCGGACGTCTATGCCGTGCAGGGCTATGACGCCGCTCAGCTTCTCGCGGTCGGCCTCGAGGCCGTCAAAGGCAACATCGAGGACGAGGCCAATCTCTATAAGGCCATGCGCGGCGCCAAGCTCGAGAGCCCGCGCGGGCCGATCTCGTTCTCGGCTTCGCAGGAGGTCGTGCACAATATTTATCTCAGGCGGGCCGAGGGAGGCCTGAACAAGGTCGTCGGCGTCGCCGTCGACGCACTCGCCGACCCGGGCACGGGCTGCAAGCTTTGAAGACTGTCCCCTTCTCCCCGTGCTTACGGGGAGAGGGGATATTGCCTGCCTCCCGTGACACTTCTGCTCCGTTCTGGCATATAGCCCTCAACGGTGCGCGCCCCGCCAACGGGCGCCCGCAGGCGTCCGCGCGATATCGCAGCGGCGCAGCCCGATTCCCCGAGAGGACAGCAGATGGCAGTTACCCAGTCCCAGGTTCTCGAGCAGTTGAGGCGCATCAAGGGGCCTGACCTAGAGGGCAACATTGTCGACCTAGGTCTCGTCTCTGAGATCCTGTTGCGCGACGATAAGGTCTATTTCTCCATCACCGTCTCGCCCGACCGTGCGGCATCGCTCGAGCCCTTGCGGCAGGCCGCCGAGAAGGTGGTGAAGGATATTCCGGGCGTTCAGGGTGTCACGGCAGTTCTGACGGCGGAAGCCGCCCGTGGCGGCGCTCCGGCCCCCACTCCAGCCCGCGCCGACGGCGCACGCGTCCAACAGGCGCGCGCACAGCAGACCGCGGCCCGTGAAGCCGCGGCACGTCCCCAGCCCGCGCCCGGGGGCCGCCCTTCCACTGGCGTGCCCGGCATCAAGCACATGATCGCCGTCGCCTCGGGCAAGGGTGGCGTCGGCAAATCGACGACGGCCGTGAACCTTGCTCTCGGCTTCCAGTCCATCGGCCTCAAGGCCGGCATTCTCGACGCCGACATCTACGGCCCTTCTCAGCCGCGCCTGCTCGGTCTCTCCGGCCGCCCGCAAGTCATCGAAGGCTCGAACCGCCTGCGCCCAATGGAAGGCTTCGGCCTCAAGGCCATGTCCATGGGCTTTATGGTGGATGAAGGCACGCCGATCATCTGGCGCGGCCCGATGGTCGTATCGGCACTGACGCAGATGCTGCGCGAGGTCGAATGGGGCGATCTCGACGTGCTCGTGATCGACATGCCGCCGGGTACGGGCGACGTGCAGCTCACCATGGCGCAGCAGGTGCCGCTGTCCGGCTCGGTCATCGTTTCGACGCCGCAGGATCTCGCGCTCATCGACGCCCGCAAGGGCCTCGCCATGTTCCGCAAGACCGACATTCCGGTGCTCGGCATCATCGAGAACATGAGCTACTTCCTCTGCCCGAGCTGCGGCGAGCGCTCCGACATCTTCGGTCATGGCGGCGCCGCGGAAGAAGCGCGCAAGCTCGGCATTCCCTTTCTCGGTGAAGTGCCGCTGCATATGTCGATCCGCGCGCGCTCGGACGAAGGCCGCCCGATCGTCGCCGCCGAACCGGAGAGCCAACACGCGCAGATCTTCCGCGATCTCGCCGCCAAGACATGGGACGAGCTGTCGGGCGCCGCAGGCCAGCGCGTGCCGCCCCCGGCGCTCAAGGTGAAGCCCGGAGCGGACGCGCTCGACGTCTCATTCCAGGATGGCGCGCGCTACGAGGTCTCAGCCGAGATGCTGCGTGTCATGAGCCCCTCGGCCGAAGTGCAGGGCCATTCGCCGGAGCAGCGCGTCACGGTCGGCAAGAAGCGCAATGTGAAGATCAAGGATCTCGTGCCGGTCGGGAACTACGCGGTGAAGATCGTCTTCGACGATGGCCACGACACCGGCCTCTACACATGGTCGTATCTCGCGCTGCTCGGCCGTGAAAAGGATAAACTTTGGGCTCAGTATCTTAAGGAACTGGAAGCCAAGGGCCTCGATCGAGGGTAGTGCCCTCCGCGTGTTCGGTCCGCGTAACCCCTATTTTACGCCTCTGAGGTTTATTGACCTCTCCCAGCCGGCGCGTGCTCGCGTGACCGGGCTAACGTGTGTGGGGGAGGAGCAATGCTGCTGCGGCAAGCCGATCCGCGTCATGCAGCCGTAATCGCTGATTTCGTGCGCAGGGTCGTCGCCTCGCGCACCGTGTGGGCTGTTGCCGGCGCCGAGGGGCTGGCACGCCTGCCTTCGCCGAGCCGGCGTGTGCGCGATGCGACGCTTTTCTGGGCCGAGCAGAGCGACGCCGAGCTTGCCGCCGAGAAGGTTGCCCAGGAGCCCCGCGTCAAACCGATCCCTCTCGGCGATTTCCTCCACGAGGTATTGCCCAAGCTCCGCGACCTCGATCGTGCGATCGGAACGAACTGGTTCGCCGCGCCGTGCGAGCCGGAGATCGAGCCCATGGAGCTGGCCGACCGTCTGCGGCAGGAAATTCTCGCGAGCTTCGTCCGCCAGGCTGTCGGGCAGGGCGGCCTCTATATTCTCGAAGACGATCAGGGGCCGACGTTCGCCGCCTCGACCGAGGTGCCGAATACGCTCATCCTGCCGGTGTGGACCCAGCGCGAGGAAGCCGAAGTCGTCCAGCGCGGCTTCTGGCAGGACATGGACATCTCGCATATCCCCGTGGCGACCTTCATCGAGAAGACGCTCATCTGGCTGCAGGAGATCAACCGCTCGGTGGCTCCCAGCTACACACCCCGCATCGCCAATATCGAACTTGCTCCCGCCGACATCGCCGAGCGCCTGAAGAAGCTGCAGCGCCTCGCGGCGCATGCTTGAGCTTCGTATTTGAGACGGCTGATCCTGTCGTAGCGTACCGGGATCCGCGCCCAATGGTACATGGCGTTCGCGAGCCGAGGGAGGGTGTTCCCTCCCGGCAGGGGCTCGGGGACTGGTCCCCGTCGCGCCGCAGGCGCGAGGAGGGCTCGCCACCCTGCACCCGCGCGGGGGGACCCCCCGCACTCCCGTTTTTTGAAACTTTTCTACCCGATCCGCGGGGCGT
>JAEYPL010000021.1 GCA_023410905.1 Pseudomonadota bacterium | reverse complement strand
CCGATGGCAGATTCAAGCTGGAAGCATGGCTCACATCGTTAATTCCCATTCACATCCGGAAGAATTCGGCTCGAATTCCGGGCATACCCCGATCCGGCCCTCACTCCGAGCGCAAGTAAGGCACAGGCGGGGCCTTGAGCACCCGCCACGTGCCGAGGCCGCCGATCAAAGCGATCAGCGCCAGGGACACCCCCAGCGCCTGCAGGATCGCCGTACCTGAGAAGATAAAAGGCAGGTCCATGATCCGCGTCGTGACGAGCCACGCGGCAATCCCCCCGAGCAGCAGCGCGAGCGTCGCCGCTATCAATGCGAGCAGCCCATACTCCGTAGCATGCGCCGTCAGAATGCGGGCGCGGGTGGCGCCGAGGGCCTTCAGGATCACGGCTGTCTGCAGGCGTCGACGCTGCGCAGCGGCCAGGGCGCCGGCAAGCACGAGCGCACCGGCAAGCAAGGTCACGCCACCGGCTGCGCGGATGGCCGTGATGACGCGCCGGAAGAGCGTGTTGAAATTGTTGATGGCATCCTTGACACGGATGGCTGTGGTCGCCGGATACGCCTTGCCGATGGCGCGGGCGAGGTCGGCCTCCTTCGCAAGCGGCGTCGCTTGATCGAGGCTGATGGTGGCGAGGATGTTATGCGGCGCCGCCTGGAGCGTGTTCGGCGAGAAGACCATCACGAAATTGATGGCGAGGCTTTCCCAACGCACGTCGCGCAGGTTGGAAATGCGGGCCGTGATGTTGCGGCCGAGCACGTTCACCGTCACGGTATCGCCGACGCCGAGACCGAGGCGTCTTGCGATTTCTTCCTCGAAGGAAACGAGCGGCGGTCCGCTGTAGTCCTTGGGCCACCACTCGCCTGCAATGACGGTCGAGCCCTCCGGCACTTCGTCGGAATAGCTGAGACCGCGATCACCATTGAGCACCCAGGCAGCTTCGGGCGGCGGCTTCACCTCCTCGACAGGACGATCACCGAGCGCAACAATGCGGCCACGCAGCATGGGCGCCTGATTGATGAGCGCGCCCGGCACCTCCTTCTCGACGAGCCCGCGAAACGCGGTCACATCCTCGCGCTGCAGATCGAGCACGAAGAAGTTCGGCGAGTTCTTGGGCACGCGCCCATCGAGCTCGTTCACGATCGAGGCATCGACGAGGGCGACGGCGACGAGCAGCGAAAGCCCCGAGCCGAGTGACAGCACCACCGCGCGCGTCAAGCCGCCTGGAGCACCGAGACTGCCGATCGCGAGAGCCAGCGAGGGACGGCGCGGGCGCGGCATCATGCGGGCGAGACGCGTCACCGCACCGCCCAGTAGTGCGAACAGGATGAGAATGCCCGAGGCGCCGGCGCAGAAGTAGAGCGCGATGCGCTTCGAGTCCGAGCTCAGCACGGCCAACGCAAGAAGCAGCACGCCGATGACGACGGTCGCGGCGACAAAGGGCCAGGCCGGCCAGCCCCGCTCCTCGTTCACCTCGTCACGAAAGAGAACGCTCGGCCGGATCTGCTCCACGCGACCGAGCGGCCAGATCGTGAAGAGCAATGCCACGAGCAGGCCATAGGCAACCGCCATGCCGACGGCGAACGGGCTGAACGTCGCCTCGGCGCGGAAGGGCAGGGCATCACCCGCGAGCCAGTCGACGACCGTCGGCACCATGAGCCCGACCGCCAAACCAATAACGATGCCGATGGCCGTGATCGCGACGACCTGCATAAGATGCAGGGCGAAGACCATGCGTCCGGTCGCGCCGAGACTGCGGAAGGTGGCGATGACCTTGCGGCGCCGGTCGATGTAGGTCGCGACCGCATTCGCGACGCCGACGCCGCCGACGAGCAATGCCGTGAGCCCGATCAGCGTGAGGAACTGGCGTACGCGCTCGAGTGTCTGCGTGACCCGCGGCGAGGGATCGCGCCGGTCGAGAATGCTGAAACCTGCCTCGGGCAGGGCCTTCCGCACCTCAGCCGCCGCCGCGGTGAGACGGCCTTCGGATTGACGTTCGGCATCCGGCAAGCGCACGGCGTAGCGCCACTTCGTAAGACTGCCGACATCGGCGAGACCGCTCGCAAGCAGCGTATCCACTGAGACCATGACGCGTGGGCCGAAGGCGAGACGCTCCGCGATCTTGTCCGGCTCGTTGCGGATGACGGCACGAATCTCGACCTCGATGTTGCCGAGGCGGAAACGATCACCCTGCTTGAGATCGAGGCGGGCGAGCAGGATGGGATCGACAGCAGCACCGCGTCCGGCGAGCGCGTCCGATTGCATCACGCCGTCCTCGAGCACGAGCTCGCCAAACAGCGGATAGATCGCGTCGACGCCCTTGGCTTCGATGAGCATCTGGTCGTTGCCGTCGAGGCGGCGAGCCATCGCGCGCAGCGAGCCTGTTTCGCTCACAGTGCCGAAGCGTGCAATCGCGGCGTGCTCATTGGGTTCCGCGCGGCGGTTCGGGCGATCGAATGTGATATCGCCGCCGAGCAGCGTTGCGCCCTGGCGGACAAAGCTCGACTGCACGGCATCGGCAAGCGC
>JAEYPL010000329.1 GCA_023410905.1 Pseudomonadota bacterium | reverse complement strand
CCTCAGACTTGGAGCCCGCATATTCGATCTCCGAGCGATGGGCTGGAAGATCAAGACGGTGAAGATGCGTGATCGGAACACGAAGTACGTCCTACTCGCGAAGCCGAAGCGGTAGGCGTCGAGGAGGCCGGCAAGCACAAGGTGCTTGCCGGCTTCCTCGACGCCTACCGCTTCGGCTTCGCGAGTAGGACGTACTTCGTGTTCCGATCACGCATCTTCACCGTCTTAATCTTCCAGCCCTTCGCTCGGAGATCGAATATGCGGGCTCCAAGTCTGAGGCTGATGCGATTGTGGATTGCGTAGAAATTTGTAACCGAGCCTCGCTTCTTCAGGATGTTCCCTATCACCTGTGTCTGCTTCATATCGTTTGATTGCCGGATAATTCACACGGCGACCTTCGAGCGTCGGTAGTGCAGGTACGTCTCGTATCGCACGTACGCGAAGGCAGCATTGACCTCAGCTAGCGGCAACTTCAGCTCATCAGCCACCTCATTGCTCGACCATATTCCGTGGCGATGCATGTCGCGGACCTGCTGGAACTGCGTCTCGGTCAGGGCGCATGACACGGCCTTGATCGGCGCCCTCTCGCACTCCTTTGACTTGTGCCCTTGAAGGCCGCAATATGAACATGATCGATTGTACGGTCGGCGCATAATTTTAGTGATTACCTACCCTCTGACCGTGCGCCTCTCGGTGATGCCTAAAGCATAACCAGCGAACCACCAACGGCCTCCTATAATCTGTGTGGTGTCCTTGGGTATTAGCTTCACCACACACCTCACACGGCAACTTCTGTAGCTTTCCGGCGCGCACGGCACGCTCCAATCTTTGCCGCGCCCGTGACTTACCTGGAGACCTCCTCCATCGTGCTCGCGCGTATTCCTTGAGTTTTACTCTCCGCTCCGGTTTCTGAAACCTCCTTTGCTCATAGAGCCGTATACGTTCTCGAGCCTCAGGGTCTTGATATCTCCTCGCTACGTCGCCCTTTGTGCACGCTTTGCATTTTCCAAGATATCCGTCTGCCATCTCCTTGTGCCTGTAGAACTGATCGAGTTTTTTAGCCCTATTGCACTTGAAGCACTTCTTCTTTTTCATCTTCATCCTCCCATTCTAGCTTGCTCTAGAATGGGAGCGGCCTTTTATCCACATTGCCGAGGTTCTAGTTAAAAGGGATGTCGTCGGGATTGATGCTGTCCCGCACAGTATCCGTACCAGCACCCTCATCGAGTGCCGGATCATGTGCCGGCGTATCGGTCGGATCTTCCGGAAGCGTCGGACGATCGGCATTGGCTGCGCGCTTTGCCTTGCGCGCTTCGTCGATCTCGACGATGCGGTAGTGCACTTCCTTCATTTTCTCGAGCGCCAGCTGCTGAAAGCGTTCGTCGAGCTTCTGTCCGCGCGCGAAGTCCATGCAGTAGTACGACTTCTGCCCCTTCTCGAGGATCGCAGAGAGTTCCGTGACGTACTCCCACCAGTGCTCCTCCTTCGCGTAACTCGAGAGGTACTGGTAGAACGAGCTCGCGTCCGGCGTCTTTGCGTCGGAACCGAGCGATGCACCCTTGATAGTAATGCGCACCAGCTCAGGCTCTTTGGCGCCATCGAGAAAGAGCGCATACACGATCTGGATCGTGCGCAGTCCCGGATAGCGTTCGCGCAAAGCCTTGGCGCTGTTGGTCTCGATGTATCCGTTCTCTCCGAATAGATCGACGACATCGGTCGCAGAGTTGTGCTCGCTGGTCGAGTAGAGGATCTTGCCAAGGTCCCCTCGCTGCACCAGCTTGCGGCGCACCTTGAGAAAGATGACCTGGACGCGATCGCCGAGCTTCACTTCTTCTGGCTTCTGATCGCGGCCCTTGCCTACAAGAAGGCGCTTGCGGAAGTGCCCGCCCCTGCGGATGAACTGTCCGGGCGACACCTCCTCGACTTCCGCGTCGCCGTTGATGAGTAATTCGTTGAGTTCCAGTGCACGCGGGGCGCGATATGTGCTCTCGCCGCTGGCTGCTACCGGATCGAAGTCTTGGTCCATAATTGTGTGGTGGTGAATGATTTTAAGTAGGCGCTCAGACCGAGTGCCGTGCCGACGTATTTCCCGATCGGCTTCATACCTAGAGGCTGATGCCGCGCGCCTCCCGAATCAGATTGACGTATAGCTCCACTTCGACCGGATGCTTCTGTGCGGCGGTCCAATTCCATACGCAGCCCTTCAACTGCGCTGCGCAGTCCACGAAGAAGCGCTGCGACTTCTTAAGGTCGAGAGCTACATCGAGTGCATCGCGCTGAGAGATCTCAGTGCCATACAGCTTCGGCCAGTAATGTTGGAGCGTGCCGATCTTGATCTGCATCGGACCCCAGCTGATGCAGTCCAGGTCGCGATTGAACTGCTGGATGCATGATGCGTACGTCGAGCTGGATGGGTCGAAGACCTTAAGGATCTCTCCGTCCTTCGGTACGTAGTTGCGGCTCTCGCCGTGCCACACGATCGCCGTCAGCTTCTCTTCAAGCTTCTCGACACTTACGCCGCTGCTGGCTATCTCCGCTGCCTCGGCAACGCCGGCCAATCGAGCATCATGCTCTGCGAGCCAGGCCGCGCTCTCTTCGACCGCGTCTCGCCCCGCGCTCATTGACTGCGTAGACCAGTCATCGAGTAGCATGTGTCCGCCGACAATCGACGCGCACGCGACGATTACGCTTCCAGTGATCCAGCGCGTCACTCGATTTCCCGTTCGGCCGACGACGTGACGAGCCGCAAACATTCCCTCCTTATCCCTGAACATATAGGTTCAATAATTCTTCTGCTAATACGGTAATTCTACCCCCTCCCAGTATGCGCGCAAGCGCGCATAAACCCCGGTATGGGGATAACTCAAATACCCGCCGGTGCGCATTATGTATAATGGCTCCATATGGCCAAAAATCAGATCACCATATCCGAGATGGCCCGCCGTGGAGCGGATGCCGTCAATAGCCGTCGCACTCCTGAGGAGCGCTCCGAGGCCTCGCGACATGCAGCAATGGCGCGATGGGCGAAGCATAAGAAGGCGAAGAACTCATAGCGTATGGATCACATCCAGAAGCACCTCTTCGCTCCGCCACCACCTAGAGTGACCAAGCACGCGAACCAGCGCGGCGAGCTACTCGAGTACTTCATGTCGGTCGTGAACGCGTCGCGCATTAAGGACGGCTTCCCGCCCTACACTCATCCGCGCATGGCAAAGAAGCTGCAGGGCACCTCCCTGCTTGATCTCCTCGCACTTCGATCCTCGATGCAGGATCTCGAGCGGCACGGGAAGAACGCCGCCGCGTACTTCGAGTGGTCGCTCAATCCGAAGAATGCCAACGACAGAGTATGACCCGGGACCGCGACACCGAGCTCATCCGCAACGCGTGCATCAATCGCCAACCGAAGTCTGCGAAGCGACTGCGTGAGGCAGTGTGCTTCCACGACATACTCCTCGTCCTCGCATTGATGCCGGGTCGCGTGCTGTTCGAGAAGCGTGGCACGGATGTGGAGATGGTGATCTTCGACGAAGTGTCAGCATCGTACAGTCGCAGCACCTGGAACCTACTGAGCGACGACATCGCGCGGCAGTCCGAAGACTGCGTGGCCTTCATCGCCAATGTCATCGAGAGCCATAAGGCTCCAAGCGTGCGCCGGCCGGCGTCTGCCGCCGGGGCGCTAGCTGCGCTCGGTGCCTAGTAAATGGCTGCCTCCCATTTACTCAAAATTAGATCTGGGCACGTACGATGCCTAGGTTCTCGGCAGTGGGGGCCAAAAAAATGAAGCTCAACGAAGTGTTGCGTACGGCTGAGCAAGTCGGAGTGATCATCGAGCCGCTCGAGCTCGGGTATCGCGTGCGAGAGGCGGATGGTCGCCTCATCGCCCACCATTGGCCGAAGGATCGTGTAGTAGCGTTTGTCCTGAACCGTCAGAAAATCGACGCGCGGGAACACGATCGAGCGGGTTTCTACGGTACTGCGTTCCCGCCCTTCTGATTATCCCCAGGTCGCCAGAGCACGGCTCTTCACACGTGCTACATTGACGACATGTTCAACAAGAATGAGAATAAGGATGTTGCCCGTGTCGCGGTCGAACGCGACGTGATCAACGCCCTCATTCTTGAGGAACATCACTCAAGCCCGCCGCAAGGTGGGCTTTTGTGTTGAACTTCCTCGATCGGTGCTATCGGCGCATCACCGGAAAAACATGGGCCGCAAACGCAATCGTTTTCTGATGCCAGTGGGGGCTACGTCTTCACCCCTGACGACCCCCGACCTCATCAGAACGCGAACGCGAACTCGACGAAGAACGAAGCGCCCAGGGAGCGCATGAGTTCTGGACTATCCAGGTCGCACACAGAAGCAATCAGCCCACACCAGGAGGGCTGAGGGATGAAGAGGGGTGCTGTCAGGTGCCCGCTTGTGGAGCCGTCTTCGCGAGCTTCTCTTTTTTGTCCAGTAGCTCGTCTCGGCGCTTGGTCGTCTCGGTGCTTCGCTTGTTCAATTCGTCGAAATCCACGAACGGCTTTGGATACAACCGTCGCGCTTCCTTAGTGTCTCCGCCAGCCCGGTCTACGGCATTTTTGACTGCCTCTTCCGCATCGGGCATCTGCTCCCGCAGCTCGTCGAGTTCCCTGTTGAGGCCGTCGATGCGCTCATCCAAGTTATCGGTCATTTGCCATTCCCTTTTGTTACGCATTACAAGGCACATGAGGCTGCCTATTCGCTGCCTAAATGCACCTAAGTAATTGCTAACTATAGGGAAATATGCCGCTTGGAAGGCTGTTGCTCTACCATTGAGCTACACCCGCGATCCGTGGTGGACGTTTTAGCGGTTTGCCGCCCATTGGCAAGCCGCGACATGGCCCAGTCTGCTTGCGGGTCATATGCCGCGTGGACGAAATCGCGAGGCCTCTGTCATGCTCTTCCGGGGGAAGACGAGGGACGCATGTCCAGCAAATTCGGCTACGACGCGCCCGTGGCCTACATCCGGGACGCGATAGCGGCCCACGCGCCGGGCGAATTCACCGAACGCCGGCTGGGGCTCGCCAACGCCGTTCGGCTCGCCCTCGACCGCCACAAGCCCGGCGAGACGCCCGCCATTACCGGCACCGGAATCCAGCTCAATGGCATCGACGCCATCCGCGCCGTGCGCATGCTTCCGGACTTTCCAGCGGATTGAGCTGACCGTACCCTACAACGGAATGTTGTCGTGCTTCTTCCAGGGGTTCTGCGCCTGCTTGTTGCGCAGCATGTTGAGCGCGCGGCAGATGCGCCGCCGCGTGCCGTGCGGCATGATCACCTCGTCGATGTAGCCACGCTCGGCGGCAACGAACGGATTGGCGAAGCGCGCTTGATACTCGTCGATGCGCGCCTTGATCTTCTCGGGATCGCCGAGCTCGGCGCGGTACAGGATCTCGGCCGCACCCTTGGCGCCCATGACCGCGATCTCAGCTGAGGGCCAGGCGTAGTTCACGTCGCCACGAATGTGCTTCGAGCTCATGACGTCGTAAGCGCCGCCATAGGCCTTGCGCGTGATGACGGTGATCTTCGGCACGGTCGCTTCGGAGTAGGCGAAGAGCAGCTTCGCGCCGTGCTTGATGAGGCCGCCGTACTCCTGCGCCGTGCCCGGCAGGAAGCCTGGCACATCGACGACCGTCACGATCGGGATGTCGAAACAGTCGCAGAAGCGCACGAAGCGGGCAGCTTTGCGCGAGGCATCGCTGTCGAGCACGCCGGCCAGCACCATCGGCTGGTTGGCGACGATGCCGACCGTGCGGCCCTCCATACGCGCGAAGCCCGTCACGATGTTCTTCGCGAACTGGTCCTGGATCTCGAAGAAGTCGGCTTCGTCGATGACCTTGAGGATCAGCTCCTTGATGTCATAGGGCTGGTTGGGGTTCGCCGGAATGAGCGTGTCGAGGCTCATTTCGATGCGGTCGGCCGTATCCTTGGTTGGTAGCACCGGCACGCCCGCCTTGTTGTTGGCCGGCAGGAAGTCCATGAGGCGGCGCATCTGCAGCAGCGTCTCGACGTCGTTCTCGTAGGCGCGATCCGCGATCGAGGACTTGGTCGTGTGGACCTTGGCGCCGCCGAGCTCTTCCGCCGTGACCGTCTCGTTGGTGACGGTCTTCACGACATCGGGACCGGTCACGAACATGTAGCTCGTGTCCTTCACCATGAAGATGAAGTCGGTCATGGCCGGCGAGTAGACGTCGCCACCCGCGCACGGTCCCATGATGACCGAGATCTGCGGGATAACGCCGGATGCGAGCACATTGCGCAGGAAGACCTCGCCATAGCCGCCGAGCGCCGCGACACCTTCCTGGATGCGCGCGCCACCGGCATCGAACAGGCCGATGATGGGCGCGCGGTTCTGCAGCGCCATATCCTGGATCTTGATGATCTTCTTGGCGTGGGCCTCGCTCAGCGAGCCGCCGAACACCGTGAAGTCCTTGGCGAACACGTAGACGACACGGCCGTTAATTGTGCCCCAGCCGGTGACGACGCCGTCGCCAGGAATCTTGGTTTTCTCCATGCCGAAGTCCGTCGAGCGATGCTCGACATACATGTCGAATTCCTCGAAGGAGCCCTCGTCCATGAGGAGCTCGATGCGCTCGCGGGCGGTGAGCTTGCCGCGCTTGTGCTGGGCCGCGATGCGGGCTTCACCGCCGCCAAGCCGCGCGATGGAGCGCCGCCGCTCGAGCTCGTCGAGAACATTCCTCATGGATTTCCTGCCCCTATTGCAGTGCAACGCGAGTTCCAGGCGTGTCTAGCACGGGGGGCAGAAAGGGGCAAAACGGAAGGTTACGGGCTACTATGAGGCAGCGTCACCCCTTCATGAGCGCGCGACCGCCTACAGCATCCCGGTGACCAGATCGCCAATGGCGAGCGAGGACGTCAGGCCAGGGCTCTCGATGCCGAACAACATGACGAGGCCATCGACGCCGTGCTGCTTGGGACCGTGGAAAACGAAATCGGGCACGGGCTCACCCTCGCGGTAGAGCTTGGGGCGTATGCCGGTGTAGTCCGGGTGCAGGCGCTCGGGGTCGAGGGCTGGATAGTACGTGCGAATGAAACCTAAGAACTTCTCGAGCTTCTCGGGTTTGAAGGTGTAGTCGATCTCGGGGATCCACTCGATATCGGGACCGAACTTGCAGCGCCCGCCGAGATCGACGGTCACATGCAGGCCGAGCCAGGCGCCGTCCGGCATGGGATAGATGTGACGCGCGAAGGGCGAACGGCCCGTGTAGGCGTAGTACTGACCGACAGCGTAGTAGGTCTCAGGCGGCACGTAGCCCGAAGGAAAGCTCAGCGTGCGTGCAAGCTTCGTTGCGTGCAGGCCGGGTGAGAGAATGAGTTCTTTGGCCGTGATTATGGCCGGCGCCTCGCCCGACGTCACGACTTCGAAGAGGCCATCAGTGCGGCGACCGACTCGCTCCACGGGGGTATTCAAAACCACATGGCCGCCGTGCGTTTCGACATGCCCTTCGAGCGCCAGCATGAAGGCGTGCGTGTCGATCGTGCCCGTCGACGGCGAGAGCAGTGCGGCGACGCAGGAGACTTCCGGCTCGATGGCGCGCGCTTCGTTGCCCATGAGCGGTTGGAGATCCGTCACGCCATTGCGGATGGCGGTTTCCTGGATGGCCTTGAGCTTTGGGACTTGCGCTTCGTTGGTCGCGACCAGAAGCTTGGTGATCTGCTGATGCGCGACGCCGTTCTCGGCGCAGAACTTATAGAGCTGCGCCTTGCCCTCGACGCAGAGTTTGGCGCGGAGCGAGCCCGGCGGATAGTAGATACCGGCGTGAATGACCTCGCTGTTTCGCGAGCTCGTTTCCGAGCCGATAATGTCGTGCTGCTCGAGCACCATGACCTCACGGCCTGCCATGGCCAGCGCGCGTGCAATGGCGAGGCCGACGACACCCGCGCCGACGACTACGGTTTCAACATCAGCAGTCATGGAATTCCCTGGCTCACGTGTCGCGCTCGGCCGGACGATCAGCCGCCCTTGCGTGCCTTATAGTTGTCGATCGCGGCTTGGACAGCTGCCTTATTTTCCATGCCGGCACCCGCGCGCTTGGTCTTGGCGTCGTCATAGCTCCAGTTGCGGAGACTGTTCGCGCCGCGCTGGAAGTGCGGGTGCACGTAGCGTGCCATGAGTTCATAGCTGCGCTTCGTTGCTTCCCAGTCCGCCCAATTGTGGGCGAGCAGAAGAACCGCGCCGAAGCCGCCGTTGGAGCCCTTCCACAGGCGCTCGAAATGACGGATGCAGTCATCGGGCGTGCCGATGCAGGCAAGGCCGCTTTCGGTCAGATAGTTCAGCGGATCCTCGACGCCCGGCGGTACGATTGGAAAGGTCGCGACGTCGTTGAAATAGCGGTTGAAGTCAGCGAGGCCGTAGGCCATGTCGGCGCGCGCCTTCTCTCGCGTCTCAGCGACATGCGCAAAGGTGACGATGCGCCAGCGCGAGCGGTCCGTGGTCGTGCCGGCTTCGCGCGCGGCATCCTCGTGAATGGCCCAGTTCTTCGCGTGCGCTGCGAGCGCTTCGTCCGAGGTGCCGCCGATGGAGAGCATACCGATCCCGTGCTTGCCCGAAGCGACGGCGCCGACCGGCGAACGGGAGGACGCGACCGCCATCTCCATATGTGGATTTGAATAGGGCACGAGCTGCAGCTTGGCCTCCTGCAGCGTGAACCAGTCGGTTTTGCGCGTGACCATCTCGCCCCGCATGAGCGGAATGATGCAATCGAGCGCTTCATCCATGCGGCGCCGCTGGTCGGCTGCCTTAAGGCCAATTTTCTCGGCATCATAGATCAGCGAACCCGGGCCGACGCCGAACATGGCGCGCCCGCGCGTCATGTGATCGAGCTGCGTCATGCGGCTCGCGAGCGTGAAAGGGTGGTGATATGGCAGCGAGACGACGCCGGTGCCGAGGCGGATATGGCGCGTCTCGCGCGCGGCGGCCGCAATGAACATTTCCGGGCAGGCAATGATTTCGAAGCCGCCCGAATGGTGCTCGCCGATCCAGGCCTCGTGATAGTTCAGCCGGTCGAGGTGGATCACGAGATCCATATCGCGGTCGAGCGCGAGCGTCGGGTTCTCATCGAGTGCGTGGAATGGCGCGAGAAATACCCCCGTCCGCAAGAAACGATCGTCCATGGCGCGTCCCCTCATCATCTTGACATGCGGTCTTGGTCCTCCGAGAGAGAACCGACCGTTCGCCCCTTTCGTGCCCGCCCGCCCGCTGGCCGTCAAGGCGCGCGGGGCGATGGTGCGTATGCTGAAGCAGGGTCAGAATGCCGCTTGACCGGGCAGGTTCATGAACGGACTATGCCGAAACTATGCAGCGGATGCGGAATAAGGAACGGCACATTGGGCGTTGTGGTCTCCATTGACGGCGCACGCGATCCGGCGGCGAGCCTGCAGCCGCTGCTCGATCTCGTCAGCGCGGAGATGGCGGGGGTCAACCGCATTATCCTCGATAAGGCGGTTTCCGATATCGAACTCATCCCGACACTCGCCCATCATCTGATCGATTCGGGCGGCAAGCGGCTGCGCCCCATGCTGACGATCGCGTCCGCAAAGCTCTCGGGCTATTCGGGCGAGGGCCATGTCCGGCTGGCGGCGGCCGTCGAGTTCATGCACACGGCGACGCTGCTCCATGACGACGTCGTCGACGAAAGCGACGTGCGACGCGGGAAGGCATCGGCGCGGCGGCTTTGGGGTAACCAGGCGAGCGTGCTCGTCGGAGATTTCCTGCTGGGCCAGGCTTTCCGCATGATGGTGGATGTCGGCTCGCTCGCGGCGTTGCGCATTCTCTCCAATGCCGCAGCCGTGATTGCCGAGGGCGAGGTCATGCAGCTCTCGGCCGCCAAGAACATGGGCACGACCGAGGACGAGTATCTCGCGATCATCAATGCCAAGACGGCAGCGCTGTTTGCGGCAGCGGCCGAAGTCGGGCCGGCGATTGCCAAGCGCCCCGCGGCCGAGCAGTCGGCACTGCGCTCGTATGGTCGCAATCTCGGGGTGGCTTTCCAGTTGGTCGACGATGCGCTCGATTATGCAGGCGACAGCGCGCGTCTCGGCAAGTCTGTGGGTGATGACTTCCGCGAGGGCAAGATCACACTGCCGGTCATTCTCTGCTATCGGCGCGGGAATGAAGCGGAGCGGGCCTTCTGGGAGCGCACGCTCTCGGGTGGCGAGATCGAGGACAGCGATCTAGAGCACGCCATCGGTCTCATGCGGCGCCACAAGGCCATCGAGGCGACGCTGGAGCGCGCGCGCCACTACGGCGCTATTGCCTCCGATGCGCTGGCGATCTTTCCGGAGAGCGCGCCGCGTTCAGCACTCGAGAAAGCCGTCGCCTTCAGCATTGCGCGCGCGCACTGAATTTCAGGAGACTTCCGCCAAGTTAAGCCGACGCTCGATGCGGTCGAGGCGACCATCCATGCGATCCATTCGAAGCGAATGCTCGGCGAGTGTGACGTGAAGCTCGGCCACGCCCTTTTCCAGTCGTCCGACGCGCGTCTTCAAATCACCAAGCTCCGCCACGACGTGGTCCAACTTCTGGTCCATCGCCCGCAGGTAGCGCAGTGTCAGGTTGTCCGGTTCGTCGGTCATGCTTCAGTATAAGGGGGCCGATTGACAAAATGTCAATCTGATCGGCCTTCAGAAATCGTGGTAACCGATCAGATCCGCCCGCCCGCGGCCTGGGCTTGCGGGGACTGGGCGCCGCCCGTCGCAACGCGCGACAGAATCTCGTCCGTGAGCCCGCGCACGGCCACGCCCACGTCACCTGGATACTTGGCGATATAGGAGCGCTCGCTCGGCTGGAAATGCCCGGCTTGTTGCATGGCATGAATGCGTGGGAGCGCGTGCGTGAAGCAGCGATTGTTCGGATCCGCGGCGAGCCAGCGATGGTACTCCTCCTCGAGCGAGGCACCGCGGTCCTTCATGTTCACGACGACGCCGAGATTCTCGGCAAAGCCCATCTCCGGATTGAGATCACGGAAGCGCCGGAAGACATCGAGGCCGCATACCGACACATAGTCCGGTTTCGTCGGCGAGATGTGGAAATCGGCTTCCCTGAGCCAGCTTTCGGTGAGCACCGAGAGGCCCGGCGGGCAGTCGATCAGCACCACGTCGAAGACAATGCGGGCGCGGCTGAGGAGCGCTCCGATCGCGGCGCGCAGGCGCGCGTGCTGGCTCTCCTTGGACACCTCACGTTCGAGCAGCGTGAGCTGCATGTCGCTCGGCATGAGATAGACCGAGCGGGCGTCATCGATGTCGGATACGCCGCCGACCACAAACTCGGTCCACTCGACCTGCGTGCCCTTGAGAACCTGGGCGACGAGATAGTCGACGATCGTGCGGCCTTCGTTCTGCAACTTCCTCAGGCTGTCGGTCGCCATCAGCATGGTGCTGATGCTGGCCTGGGCATCTGAGTCGATCACGAGCACGTTCTTGCCATGGTAGACCGACAGCGTCTCGGCTACCGCAAGGACGATGGTCGATTTTCCGACCCCGCCCTTCGTGTTCATGATGGCAATGGTGTTACGCATCTCCCCGCACGGTCCTGGAGCTCAAGGCATTGGTCTTACGATGGAATAGCCCAGTTATCCAGTACTTGAACAATAGTGTGGCGAACTCAAGAAGCGGGTGCCGGAAGCGGCGTTTCAGCGCCCTTTGAACTGTGGTTTGCGCTTCTCCATGAAGGCGCGGCGACCTTCGATGTAGTCTTCCGAGCCGAAGCACTCGGCGACCATGCGATCGAGCTTGCCGTAATCGCGCTCAGACGAGGGACGACCGATCTCGCGTGCGACGGCCTTGATGGTGTTGATGGTCAAGGGCGCGTTCTCGGCAATCTGGCCGGTCATGGTGGCAACGGCGACGTTGATATTCTCGGCGGGTACAACCTGATTGAGGAAGCCCATGGCCTGGGCCTCCGCTGCCGTAAACTGGCGCGCGGTGTAGAAAAGCTCCATAGCCTTGGAGAGCCCGACGATTTCGGAGAGGCGCTTGACGCCGCCGTAGCCGTAGCCGAGGCCCAGCTTTGCGGCCGGAATACCATACTTCGACGTATCCGTCGCGATCCGCACGTCGCAGCAGACGGCGACATTCATGCCGCCACCGATGCAGTAGCCCTGGATCTTGGCAATCGTCGGCTTCGGGAAATTGTAGAGCGTCTCGTAGGCCTTCGATCCGACGGCGTTGTAGTGGGCGACGGCTTCCGCAGTCGAGCGCTGGCTCTCGAATTTTGAAATGTCGGCGCCGGAAACGAAAGCCTTGCCGCCGGCACCGCTCACGACGAGCGCACGCACGCCCGGGTCGGCCGCGAACTCGCCGAGCAGCTTCGTCATGCGCTCCCACATTTCGAGGGAAACGGCGTTGTGGCGCGCCGGATTGTTGAACACGATCTCGGCGACCGATCCGTTCTTCAGGCCGAGCATTTTTTCTTCGACGGGCGCTTCTGCTTCAGCGGCCTTGCTCATGATGTGTCCTCGTTATTCTTGTCGGTTGTCAGATGACGCCGTCTTTGGCGAGCTTCTTCACGTCCTCGGCGCCATAGCCGATGTCGGCGAGGATCTCGCCCGTGTGCTGGCCAAGTGTCGGCGGCGGACGGCGCACGGAGGCCTTCGAGCGGCTCATGAGGATCGGCTGCCCGACGACCTCGGTCGCGCCGCGCTCCTGGCTGTTCATGGGCTGCGCGAGGCCGAGGTGGCGGACCTGCTCGAGATCGAACACCTGCTTGATGTCGTTGATCTCGCCCGCCGGCGCGCCGGCTTCGTTGAAGATCGCGATCCACTCGGCCGCGGTCTTCTTCACGGTATGGCTCTCGATTAGCGCATTGAGCGCCTTCCTGTTTTTCGAGCGGCCCTTGGCGTCCGCATAGTCGGGGCTGTCGAAGGATGGATCGTTGAACAGCGACTTGAACTTCTCCCACATCTTCTGACCGGCGACGGCGATGTTGATGTAGCCGTCGGACGTCTTGAAAACGCCGGTCGGGATCGATGTCGGATGATCGTTGCCGGCCTGGGGTGGAATGTCCTGATCCATGAGCCAGCGGGAGGCCTGGAAGTCGAGCATGAAAACCTGCGCCTGCAGCAGCGAGGTCTGCACCCACTGGCCCTTGCCGGAGCGCTCACGCTCCATGAGTGCGAGAAGAATGCCCTGAGAGCAGAAGATGCCGGCCGTGAGATCCGCGATCGGGATGCCGACGCGCATGGGGCCTTTGCCCGGCTCGCCGGTGATGGACATGAGACCGCCCATGCCCTGCGCGATCTGATCGAAGCCCGGGCGGTTGGCGAGCGGCCCGTCCTGGCCGAAGCCCGAGATCGAGGCGTAGATGATGCGCGGATTGATCTTCGAAACGGCGTCGTAGTCGATGCCGAGGCGGCGCTTCACGTCCGGCCGATAATTCTCGACAATCACATCGGCCTTCTTGGCGAGCGCCATGAAGATCGCGATGCCCTCCTTAGATTTGAGGTTCAAGGTCATCGACCGCTTGTTGCGGTGGAGATTCTGAAAGTCCGAGCCCGATCGCGCGCCGCCGAGACCGATTTTATCGGACTCCGGATCCTCGATCTTGATGACGTTCGCGCCCCAGTCGGCAAGCTGGCGTACGCAGGTCGGGCCCGAGCGGACACGGGTAAGGTCGAGAACGGTGTATTGCGACAGCACGTCGCTCGCAGGCTCGAAGGGCATAGGCAGTTCCCGGATCGCTTCTTGAGAATGGGTCGGAATGAGGAGGCCGCAGCCTCCATCATCATGAGGCTTTGCGCAGGCCGGCTTTGAGATCGGCGACAACCTGGCCGAGGATTTCGCCGGCGCGCGCGATGTCGTCGCGCGAGACATCGAGGTGGGTCACGGCGCGGATCATATTGCCGTAGGTCATGCCCATGCGGACGCCGCGCGCCAGCAGCGTCTCGAAGATCTGGCGCGAGCTGATGTCAGGCAGTGTCGATTCGAAGAACACCATGTTGCTCTCGATGCGCGGCGAGAAGAGCTTGAGCCCTTCGATGGCGGCGACCGCCTCGCCGAGTGCGACGGCATTCTCATGATCCTCGGCGAGCTTCTGAAGGTTGTGATCGAGGGCGTAGAGGCCGGCTGCAGCGAGAATGCCCGACTGGCGAAGCGCCCCGCCGAGGCGATGCTTCCAGCGCCAGGCTTCGTCGATGAAGGCGCGCGAGCCGACGAGCACACCGCCAACCGGGCAGCCGAGGCCTTTCGACAGATCCGTCCAGGCCGTATCGATGTGCGCCGTCATGTCCTTCACGGGAATGCCGGACGAGACGGCCGCGTTCATGAGGCGCGCGCCATCCATATGCAGAATGAGGCCGTGCTGCTTCGTGGCTTTGGCGACATCGGCGATCTCATCGACGGACCAGATGGCGCCGCCGCCGCGATTGACCGTCTGCTCGATGACCACGACGCGTGAGATGGGATTGTGGCGCCCCGGGGCGCGCACGGCTGCCGTTACGTCGGCGCCCGTGAAGATGCCGCGATCGCAGCGGATTGGCCAGGTCTGTGCGCCCGCCAGCGCCGATGCGCCGCCGGCTTCCGACGTGAAGAGGTGCGTGACTTCCGCGCCGATGATCTCGTCGCCCTGGCGGCAGTGGACGAGCATGGCAATCTGATTGCACATGGTGCCGGAGGGCAGGAACAGCGCCGCTTCCTTGCCGAGGAGGTCCGCGACGCGCTCCTGCAGGAGATTGGTCGAAGGGTCCTCGCCGCGCTGCTCGTCGCCGACCTCGGCATCGGCCATGGCCTTGCGCATGCCCGCCGAGGGGCGGGTCTGTGTGTCGCTGTACAGGTCGATGATGTGGTTCGTCGACAAGTGAAGCCTCCTCTCGGGCGGCGCGCAGGCCGTTGAGCCGCGCGTCCGGAATGAGCAGTACAGGCAATAGGCCACTGCGGCCAAAGTCCAGACAAGCATACCAACTGGGCCGGCTGTTGGCCATTCCGAGACGGCAGCCGTCCCGTCCACAAATGGGATGGGGCGTGAAGGTGGGCGGCCAGGGGAGGTGCGGGAGCCGACGCCTTTGTGCTTGACGGCACGGCTCGGACCGGCCTTCTGACAGGGGAACAATCGAGCGTCGGGAACAAATATGACACTGCTCATCGTCGTGCAGGGTGCGGGCGAGAATTGGACGGCCGAGCCGTGGCGCCAGCGGTTCGGTGGACGCCTCAAATCAATGCCAGTGGCCCTCTGGCCCAAGGATACGCCGGCGCCCGAAAGCGTGCGCTATGTGGCCGTGTGGAAGCCGCCGCCAGGGCTGCTGCAGACATTTCCCAATCTGAAGGTGATCTTCAATCTGGGCGCGGGGGTCGATGCGCTCGTCGCGGATGCAACGCTTCCCGATGTGCCGCTCGTGCGCGTTGCCGTGAGCGATCTGACGAAGCGCATGACCGAGTACGTGGTGCTGCATGTTCTCATGCACCATCGCCAGCAGCGTTACTTCGACGATGCTCAGAAGCGAAAAGCCTGGGATACGCCGGATCAGCGTGCGGCTTCCGCTGTGCGCGTTGGGATCATGGGGCTCGGCGAGCTTGGCCGTGACAGTGCCGAGGTGCTGGTGCGCCTCGGCTTCCAAGTGGCGGGCTGGAGCCGCTCGAAGCGCGATGTGTCGGGCGTCGAGAGCTTTGCCGGCATGGGACAGCTCCCTGCATTCCTCGCGCGCACGGACATTCTCGTCGTGCTCGTGCCGCTGACGCCGGAAACCAAAGGCATCCTCAATGCGTCCTTGTTCCGGAAGCTGGCGCGCAACGGGCCGCTCGGCGCACCGGTCGTGATCAATGCCGGTCGCGGCGGGCTGCAGGTGGAGGACGATATCGTTGCGGCACTGAACGACGGCACGCTCGGGGCGGTCACGCTCGACGTGTTCAACACCGAGCCTCTGCCCGCCGATCATCCGCTTTGGAGCCACCCCAAGGCCACGATCACGCCGCACAATGCGGCCGACAGCGATCCAGAGGCGGTGTCCGACTACGTGGTGGCGCAGATCGAGGCTTACGAGCGCGGTGAACCGCTGCAGAACGTGGTGGATCGCGAGCGCGGATACTAACGAACAGGACGGAGGTTGCCATGAGCAGCAAGATCATCCTCCATCATGCGGCGCCCAGCCGATCCTCGACCGTGCTTTTCATGCTGGAAGAGATCGGTGCGCCCTACGAGCTGAAGGTGCTCAATCTTCAAAAAGAAGAGCAGTATCGGTCGGAATATCTCGCGATCAATCCGATGGGTAAGGTGCCGGCGATCGAATACGACGGCGCCGTCGTCACTGAGGTCGGTGCGATCTGCACGTATCTCGCCGATGCCTTTCCTGCGGCGAACTTAGCTCCACCGATCGGCGATCCCCTGCGCGGCACCTACCTGCGCTGGATGTTCTTTCAGGGCAATGCGCTCGAGCCTGCCATCGTTGACAAGGCGCTGAAGCGCGAGCCTGGAAAGCGCGGGATGATGCCGTACGGCACATACGAGATTGCCGTCGGCGCGCTCGAAAGAGCGGTCGAGAAAGGCCCATGGTTTCTCGGTGAGCGCTATTCGGCGGCCGATGTCTATGTCGGGTCGGCGATCTGCTGGGGGCTGCAGTTCCAGCTCTTACCGGAGCGCGATGCTTTCAAGCGCTATGCCGCGTGGCTGAGTGAGCGGCCGGCCCGGCAGCGCGCCATGGCTATTGATGAAAAGCTCATGGCGGCCGCGAAGCAGGCGTGAGATCGGAGGCTCGCTCGGCGCCGCTATCCCCAAGTGGACTTGGCGCCGACGAGCATGATCGTGATGTGACCCATGGTCGAATCCGCCTTGGCGCCGTGCCAATGGCGCTCACCGGCCGTGATGTGGGCAACATCGCCGACGTTGATCTCGTGCTGCTCGGTCTCCGTCGCCACGATGCCGGAGCCGTCGGTCACGATCAGGATTTGATCGCAGTCGTGGATATGCCATCCCGTGTTGCAGCCTTGGCTGAAATTTACCACGGAGCAGGTGAACTCCTTGGAGTCGCCGGGCTCGATGATGGTCTGGCGGGTCCGGTGAACCGGTCCGGTCCAGCCTGCGGTCTGCTCGGCGGCACCTTCGGCCGGCATGATCGGGATGTCCTTGAGTGTGACGACCTTGACCACGGGGGCATCTCCTTTGCTTGTTCTGGGCAGGAAACTACGCGTTCCGCGTACCACGACCAGGGAGCAGCCGCACCCTCGAAGGGACCGCACGCGTTTACAACCCGGCGCAGGGCACCTATAAGCCGCGCCGAACACCCGAATTCGTCCGAGGAGGCCAACATGCGCGCCGAGCACACTGCTCTCGTATCCGAGATCAAGGAATCCATGGCCTTGCTCCGGAGGTCTCTTTGACTGGGATACGGCCGACATGCGCCTCGGTGATCTCAATCGCCAGGCGGAAGATCCCGCACTCTGGAATGACCCGGCGCGCGCGCAGAAGGTAATGCGCCAGCGCCAGTCGCTGGAAACGGCCGTCAAGGGCTACCAGAAGATCGAGCGTGAGCTCGACGATGTCGTGACGCTCATCGAGCTTGGCGAAGCCGAGGGTGATGCCGCGACTGTCGAAGAAGGTGGCGCGGGTCTCAAGAACCTGCTCGCGCAGGTGAAGCGTCGCGAGGTCGAGGCGCTGCTCTCGGGCGAAGCCGACAGCTACGACACCTACCTAGAAGTTCATGCCGGCGCCGGCGGCACCGAAAGCCAGGATTGGGCGCAGATGCTGCTGCGCATGTACATGCGCTGGGCTGAGGGGCGCGGCTACAAAGTCGCGCTGATCGACGAGAGCCCCGGTGAAGAAGCGGGCATCAAGTCGGCTACACTGGAGATCAAGGGCGAGAACGCGTACGGCTGGCTCAAGACGGAGTCGGGCGTGCATCGTCTCGTGCGCATATCGCCGTTCGACTCGAATGCGCGGCGGCACACGTCGTTCTCCAGCGTGTGGGTGTATCCGATCGTCGATGACAGCATCGAGATCGAGATCAAGCCGGACGAGATCGACGTCTCCTTCACGCGGTCGAGCGGTGCGGGCGGACAGCACGTGAACCGTACGGAGTCCGCCGTGCGCATCGTGCACAAGCCGAGCGGGATCGTGATCTTCTCGCAGGAAGGGCGCTCGCAGCATCAGAACCGTGATGCGGGTATGAAGCGCCTGAAGGCGCGTCTCTACGAACTCGAGCTGCAGAAGCGCGAGCAGAAGGCGCAGGCCGAGGCGGCTTCAAAAACCGACATCGGCTGGGGGCATCAGATCCGCTCGTACGTGTTCCAGCCCTATCAGATGGTGAAGGATCTGCGCACGGGTGTGCAGACCAGCGATGTCCCGGCCGTCATGGACGGCGATGTCGATCAGTTCATCGAGGCGGCGCTCGCACAACGCGTGAAGGGCGGCGCCGTCGATGTCGAGGATATCGAGTAGCGCCGCTTATGGCGCTACTTCGCTGCCGAGATATTCGATGGCGGCCTGCGTACCGCCTTCGCCGTGCGGGATCTTGAGGGCCTTCAGCGCCATCTCCACGGCCGCGAGCGTACCGAGCACCATCGGCGCATTAGTGTGCCCCATGTGCGCGATGCGGAAGGCCTTGCCGGTCAGATCACCTATGCCGACGCCGAGCACGACGCCGCACTTCTCGCGGCAGTAGTCGAGGATGATCTGCGGATCGAGGCCGTTGACGAGGACGTTCGTCACCGAGTTCGCGCGCTGGGCGGGATCGATGATGTTGAAGGACAGCACTTGTCCCTCCGCCCACTTGGCGACGGCGCGGCGTGTCGCTTCCGCGAGCAGCGCGTGACGGCGGTGCGCGTTCTCGAGGCCCTCGGCGAACAGCAGATCGATGGCCTTGCGGAGCCCGAAGATCGTGTGCTCGGGCGGCGTGCCGCAGTACTTTTGATAGTGCTCGGGCCCGTCGCGGAAGGTCCAATCCCAATACATGGTGCGCATGTTGGCCGTTTTGTGCGCTTCGAGCGCGCGCGGACCGGCAGCAACCAGCGCGAGGCCCGGCGGCGTCATCAGGCCCTTCTGCGAACCGCACATGGTGATGTCGATGCCCCAGGCGTCCATCTCGTAGGGCATGCAGCCGAGCGAGGCGACGGTGTCGACCATGAGCAACGCGGGATGGCCCGCGGCATCGATGGCCTTCCGGATCGCGGGCAGGTCATTGACGACGCCCGTTGCGGTGTCGACCTGCACGACGAAGATCGCTTTGATCGAGTGCTTCGTGTCCGCCTTGAGGCGCGCTTCTACGGCTGCCGGATCGACGGCTTTGCGGCCACTCTGCGCGAGCACTTCGATCTCGGCGCCCATGAGCTTGGCCATCTCGCCCCAGCCGATGGCGAAGCGGCCGCTCTCGAGAATGAGCACGTGATCGCCGCGCGAGAGCACGTTCGAGTAGGCCGCCTCCCAGCCGCCGTGGCCGTTGGCGGCGTACATGTAGACGCGGCCGGACGTCTTGAAGAGCTTGGGTAGGTCATCGAGCAGGCTGTACGTGATGCCCAGCATGCTGCCCGAATAGAGGTCGATGGCCGGCCGGTTCATGGCCTGCAGGACTTCGTCGGGGATGTTGGTGGGACCGGGAATGGACAGGAACTGGCGGCCGTTGCTCACGGTCATCGGCTGGGATCCTTGCTGTCATTGGTTCGCCGTGGCTTAGCACGCCCATGAGGCGCGCCCAAGCGCAACAATCCGTCGCAATGCCGGTTCTGCTGACAGCGGACTGGCAGGTATTGCGCCTCAGACCAGCATTCTGACGGGATCTTCGATCAAACCCTTGAAGGCGTTCAGTAGCTCGGCACCGATGGCACCATCGACGACGCGGTGATCGCAGGAGAGCGTGCAGCTCATGACAGTCGCCGCCTCGATGCGATCACCGACGACCACGGCGCGTTTTTCGCCCGCGCCGACGGCCAGGATTGTGGCGTGCGGCGGGTTGATCACGGCGTCGAAGCTCTTGATGCCGTACATGCCGAGGTTCGAGATCGAGGTGGTGCCGCCCTGATACTCGTGAGGGGCCAGACGGCGCTTGCGGGCGCGGCCCGCAAGATCCTTCATCTCGTTGGAGATTTCGCCGAGCGTCTTGAGCTCCGCGTGACGAATGATGGGCGTGAAGAGACCGCCCTCGACCGCGACGGCGACGCCGACATCCGAATGGCGGTGGCGCAGCATGCCCTCGGCCGTCCACGTCGCATTGGCAGCGGGCACGTGCTGCAGCGCCAGCGCGAGCGCCTTGATCACAAAATCGTTGACCGAGAGCTTGTAGGCGCGCGGCCCTTCCTTGGGCGCGGCGGCATTGATGCGCTCGCGCGCGGCGAGGAGGGAGTCGAGACGGCAGTCGAGCGAGAGATAGAAGTGCGGAATGGTCTGCTTGGACTGCGTGAGACGCTCAGCAATCACGCGGCGCATGCCGTCGTGCGGCACGACGTCGAAGCTGCCCTGTTCGTAAAGCGCGAGGATCTTCGAGTCCGCCATGGGTGCTGCCATCGTGGCAGGCGCGGCTGCTGCGGCCGGTGCGAGTGCTGTGCTTTGGGCAGGAGCTGCTTTTGCCGCGCCACCCTTGGCGGCGGATTCGATGTCACGGCGCACGATGCGGCCATGTGGGCCGGTGCCGGCGACACGTGCGAGATCGAGACCGGCTTCCTTGGCGAGGCGGCGCGCGAGTGGTGAAGCAAAAATGCGCTCGCCGGGTGCGTGGCCGTTCGCTGCGGATTTCGCGGCTGGGGCTGGCGCTGCTGCCGCCGGTGCTGGTGCAGGAGCGGACACAGCCGCTGCTTGCGGCTTCGGAGCGGCTGCAGCGGGCGCAGGCGTAGGAGCTGGTGCCGCTGCGGGCTTAGGCGCAGGCGCCGCAGACTTCGCAGCACCGGCACTCTCGCCATCACCGAGCAAGACTGCGATCGGCGTGTTGACCTTGATCTTGTCGGTGCCCTCGGCAATCAGCAGCGAGCCGACCGTGCCTTCGTCGACGGCCTCGACTTCCATGGTGGCTTTGTCGGTCTCGATCTCGGCGATGATGTCGCCGGAACGCACTTTCTGTCCTTCCTTCACGAGCCACTTGGCAAGCTTGCCTTCCTCCATCGTCGGAGACAGGGCGGGCATCAGGATCTCGGTCGGCATGGTCGTTTCCTGCTCGTCGGGCGGCGATGGTCGTTGCCGCTGTATTCTGGACTTGAAGGCTGAAGCGCGTCCACCTTCGCATTGGCATATGCGCCGGTCAGAGGCCTCCCGTGCGCATCATCAGATAGGCGTCATTGGGCGAGAAGCGCACCTCACCGCCGATCACCTGTACGGAAGCCGGACGGTCGATGCGCATGTCGTGCTGCAGATGATAGACGTGCACACCTGCAGCTTCGATTTCGGTCTGGATCGCCGCGGCGCTTGCAGTGTCGCCAGCTTTGATTGCGCTCGCGATCGTCAGGAAGCGCTCGGTGAAATCCGCGTAGGCCGGTGCGTGCGTGAAGAGACCGCTCATGGTCGCGCTGTCGCCCGTCGCGCCCGCTACATTGCGGAGCGAGCCGAGCGTGGTCTCGCCCGCGCGCAACTCGATCGGCGCCGCCTCGCCGCGCTTCTTGATGGTGACCGAGCGAGTAGCAGTCCGGGCCATGGCAATAGCCGCCTTACGCCATCAATGACTTTACCGCCGCGACGACCTGGTCGGCGTTCGGCAAGGCGAGCTTTTCGAGGTTGGCGGCATACGGCATGGGTACATCCGCACCCGAGACCTTGGCGGGCGGCGCGTCGAGATAGTCGAAGGCCTGGATGGCGGCTTGCGCGCAGATCTCCGAGCCGATGGAGCAGACGGGCCAGGCTTCCTCGACGGTGACAATGCGGCTCGTTTTCTTAATGGAGGTCAGGATGGTCTCCCAGTCGATCGGGCGCAGCGACCGCAGATCAATCACTTCGGCGCTGATGCCTTCCTCGGCCAGCTTCTCGGCGGCGGCGAGCGCGTACTGCATCCCGCGCGCGAACGAAACGATGGTGACGTCAGTGCCTTCACGCGCGATGCGCGCCTTGCCGATCGGGACGAGCCAGTCCTCGACTTTCGGCACCTGGCCGCTCATGCCGTAGAGAAGTTCGTTCTCGAGCACGAGCACCGGGTTCGGATCGCGGATGGCGCTCTTCATGAGGCCTTTGGCGTCCGCAGGATTCGAGGGACACACGACCTTGAGGCCGGGCACATGCGCGTACCACGACGAGTAGCACTGCGAATGCTGGGCTCCGACGCGGGCCGCGGCGCCGTTCGGGCCGCGGAAGACCATCGGGGCGCCCATCTGGCCGCCCGCCATGTAGCGCGTCTTGGCAGCAGAGTTGATGATCTGGTCGATCGCCTGCATGGCGAAGTTCCAGGTCATGAACTCGACGATGGGCCGAAGCCCGGCCATGGCAGCACCGACGCCGATACCGGCAAAGCCCTGCTCGGTAATGGGCGTGTCGATCACGCGGCGTTCGCCGAACTCGTCGAGCAGGCCTTGGCTCACTTTGTAAGCGCCCTGGTACTGCGCGACCTCCTCGCCCATGAGAAGCACGTCGGGATCGCGGCGCATTTCTTCGGCCATGGCATCGCGGAGCGCCTCGCGCATGGTCTGCGTGATCATTTCGGTGCCGGGCGCGACGCTCGTATCGGCGATCGCGGGAGCGACAGGCGGCTGCGGGATGGCGGGCGTCGCGTTGACGGGCGCTGCGGCGGCGGCCTGCTGGGGTGCGGCCTTGGGCGGCGCGCTCGGCGGGGCTGCGCCATTGCCCTCGCCTTCGCCGACGACGGTCGCGATCGGCGTGTTGACCTTCACGCCCTCGGTGCCTTCCTCGACCAGCAGCTCCGAGACTGTGCCCTCGTCGACGGCCTCGACCTCCATGGTCGCCTTGTCGGTCTCGATCTCGGCAATGATGTCGCCGGGTTTTATCTGGCTGCCGCTTTTCACGAGCCACTTGGCAAGTTTGCCCTCCTCCATGGTCGGGGAGAGTGCCGGCATGAGAATCTGGGTGGGCATGGTGGTCGGTTCGTCCCTGATGCTTCGGTCGGCGGCGTGGATCAGCCGAGTGACGCTGCTTGTTGTTCGATCGACTTCGTCATGTCGGAGAGGGTCTCTCCGGTATGCTTCGTTTGTGCCGGCTCGACGAGCACGACCCAGCACTCGTCGCGGGCTAGCGGATTGTGCTCGACGCCCTTCGGCACGACGTGGAAGTCGCCCTCGCGGAGGACGACGTCCGGGCGGTCGCGATAGCGGATCGTCAGCTCGCCGCGATGTACGAGAAAGAACTCATCCTCGTCGGCATGAGCGTGCCAGACGAACTCGCCTTTCACCTTGGCGACCTTCACGTACTGGCCGTTCGCCGTGGCGACCACGCGCGGCGACCAGAACTCCGAGAGCCCTCGGAATGCTTCGTCGAGATTTGGCTGATGCACGGTCTCACGCATCGACAATCCTCAGGCCGGCAACAGCACGTCTGTCCACAGCTCCTTGGGATCGGGCTCGGGATCGTTCTGCGCGAACTCGGCGGAGGCGTTGACGATTGCGCGGATCTCACTGTCGATCTTCTTGAGATCGTCCTCCTTGATCATACCGGCTTCGAGCATGCGGCGGCGAACGCGCTCGATGGGGTCACGCTCCTCGCGGACGCGCTCCACTTCCTCGCGTGTTCGGTACTTGGCCGGATCGGACATGGAGTGGCCGCGATAACGGTAGGTCAGCATCTCGAGAATGCAGGGGCCTTCGCCGGCGCGGGCACGCTTCACGGCCCGCTCGCCAGCCGCACGCACCGCGCGCACGTCCATGCCGTCGACCTGCTCTCCCGGGATGTCAAAGGAGGCGCCGCGAAGCGAGAAGTTCGTGGTTGCTGCCGCGCGCTCGATGGCGGTGCCCATGGCATAGCGGTTGTTCTCGATGATGAAGATCACCGGGAGCGACCAGAGCTTCGCCATGTTGAAGGTCTCGTAGACTTGGCCCTGGTTCGCCGCGCCATCGCCGAAGTACGTGAGGCAGACGTTGTCGTTGCCACGATACTTGTTCGCGAAGGCGAGACCGGCGCCGAGCGGCACGTTGGCGCCGACGATGCCGTGGCCGCCGTAGAAATTCTTCTCTTTCGAGAACATGTGCATGGAGCCGCCTTTGCCGCGGGAATAGCCTCCCTGGCGGCCCGTCAGCTCGGCCATTACACCCTTCGCATCCATGCCGGTCGCCAGCATGTGGCCGTGGTCGCGGTAGGTCGTGATGACCTGATCGCCCGGCTTGATCGCCATCTGCATGCCGACGACGACCGCCTCCTGCCCGATGTAGAGATGGCAGAAGCCGCCGATGAAGCCCATGCCGTAGAGCTGGCCGGCCTTCTCCTCGAAGCGGCGGATCAGAAGCATCTCGCGATAGGCGGTCAGTTCCTCATCGCGCGTGAACTGCACAGGCGTACCGGCACCCGGGATCTGGCCGTTCGCAGTGTGGCTCGTGGCGGCCATGCAACCTCCTGCTCGTCATCGGTCTTTGCGCTGATTGGCGATTTGCGCACTCACCATGACTACTAGCCGACAGGGGCGAGGCTGGCCAGTGCGTTGACTACGTTCGGTCAATGGATCGCCGGCCCAGAAGGGCAGGCATTGTGCACTGCCACAAGTGGGTTTTGTTGCGCTGGCCAGCCGAAATACTCGACCTTGGCGGTCAGGAAGGTTTATGAGGGGGACAAGCGGCGCGGTTCGTGCGGTCGCGCATCAACCATGTCCCCCGAATGGGCGGCAGGGAGCCCCAGAATCTAATGCCGACTGGCAACATTGTGCCATCCAAGCAGCAGGCCAGACGACCGGGACGCACTCTTGGTGGACTGAAGGCTTGGCGTGCGCGCCGTCACATTTCGCCGGGGTGGACGATCGCGGTCGCGCTCATCGTGGCGCTGGTTGCGCTGCCCGTCGCGGCCATCGTCGTGATGGCGCTTTCGTCCGGCTTCGAGACGTGGCCGCATCTCATCCGCACGATCCTGCCGAATGCACTCTCGACCACGCTGATCGTGATGGCGGGCGTCGCGGCGATCACCCTCGTCGTCGGGGCGGGCACGGCCTGGATCGTCACAATGTATCGATTTCCGGGGCGGGGGTTGCTCGACCGACTGCTGGTGATCCCACTCGCGGTGCCGACCTACATCGTCGCCTACTGCTACGTCGATCTCCTGGGCTATGCCGGTCCTGTGCAGGGGTGGCTGCGCGCGTTCTTCGAGTGGCGCACGCCGCGCGATTACTGGTTCCCCGATGTCCGCTCGACCATGGGCGCCATCTTCCTGCTTTCGAGCGTGCTCTATCCGTATGTGTACCTCGCCGCGCGCGCGAGCTTCGTGCAGCAGTCCATCTGCGTGCTGGAGGTCGCCCGCACACTGGGGCGCACGCCGTGGGGTGCATTCATCGGGGTGGCGCTGCCGCTCGCGCGTCCGGCGCTGGCCGCGGGTGTCGCGCTCGTGCTCATGGAGTGCCTGAACGATCTCGGCGCCGTGCAGCATCTCGGTGTCGAGACGCTTTCGGCCGCGCTCTATGCAACCTGGCTGCAGCGATCGAGTCTCGGCGGGGCAGCGCAGATCGCACTCGCCGCTCTGGCCGTCGTCCTCATTCTGTTCGCCATCGAGCGGCACGCACGCGGACGCCGGCAGTTTCACCATACGACGGGACGCTATCGCTCGATCCCCTTCTCCGAGCTTTCGGGCGTGTGGGCAGCAGGAGCTATCGTCGTTTGCCTGCTACCCTTCATTGCGGGGTTCGTGCTGCCGTGCCTCGTGCTCGCCTACAACGCCTTCCACTTCACGGATGAAGCGGGTTGGGCGGCGCTCTCGAAGGCGGCATGGAACAGCGTGCTGCTCGCCGTGCTCGCGGCCATGGCAGCGGTGGTGTTTGCGCTGATCCTCGCCTACGCGCGCCGCATTGTCGGCGGGCCGTTCATCCGGCTCGGAGTGCGTCTCGCGGGTGTCGGCTATGCCCTGCCGGGAACGGTGCTGGCGCTTGGGCTACTCATTCCGCTCGCGGCTTTCGACAATCGGATCGATGCCCTGTCGCGGGCCCTGTTCGGGATTCCGCTGGGGCTGCTGATCACGGGCACATTGACAGCGCTCGTGCTGGCCTTCGCGATCCGCTTTCTGGCCGTGTCGCTCGGGGCCATCGAAGCCGGCATGGAGCGCGTTTCGCCGAACCTCGATGCTGCCGCCCGTACGCTCGGATCGCCGCCGCTCTTGACGATGGTGCGCGTGCACTTGCCGCTGCTGCTGCCGGCGTTGGGAAGTGCTGCCTTGCTCGTGTTCGTCGATGCCATGAAGGAATTGCCGACGGCATTGCTCATGCGCCCCTTCAATTTCGAGACGCTGGCGACGCACGTCTATGCCCTCGCGTCGCTGGAGCTGTTCGAGAGCGCTGGAGCTGGTTCGCTGGCGATCGTGCTCGTCGGGCTGCTGCCGGTGCTGGCCTTGCATCAGGCGATCGCCGCAGGGAGATCGGGGCAGGGCAGCCCGAGGCGGCCAGCGGTGAATGCATCACCGAATACGGCGGCTTCATCTTAGTGCCGCGGGCTGCTGGGAAGGGGTGCTTCGGCTTCCAAGTACGGCCTACCGGCCGGCGCGCAGTCGCGCGCTCAGGAAGCGGTACTGTCACGTTCGACGGTGGTGCTATGCCCGCGGCGGACATACTGATAGCGCGAGATGTGACGCGGCGGGCTCGTGCACAAAGCCCACTTGTCCCGTCTCCCCGCGTGCGGGGAGAGGGCTAGGGTGAGGGGCGGCGGCATACGCAAATGTCGCGCAAGTTTCCGCCCCTCATGTCGTGCCGAAAGCACGCCTCTGGCGTGGCGTTCTCCCCGTAAGGGCGGGGAGAAGGGATTACGTAGCGCCCGCGATGCGACCTCAGCCCGCGACGGCCCGACGTGCCATGACGCCGACGAGGTGGGCACGGTAATCGGCACTGCCGTGCACATCCGACAGCACGTTCGAGGCATCGAGCTTGAGCCCGTCGAGCGCCGAGGCCGAGAAGTTCGACGAGAGCGCCTTCTCCGCGTCCGTCCAACGGAACACGCCGCCTTGCCCGGCACCGGTCACGGCAACGCGCACGCCACCTGATGTGCGCGCTACCGCAACGCCGACGAGCGCGAAACGCGTCGCGGGCTGGTCGAACTTCGCGTAGGCGAAGCTCTGCGGAACCGGGAACGTGATCTCGGTCAGGATCTCGTTTTCCTCCAAGGCTGTCGCGAACAGGCCCTGGAAGAAGTCATCCGCCGTGATCGCGCGCTTCGACGTGTTGAGCGTTGCGCCGAGAGCGAGAACCGCCGCCGGGTAGTCGGCTGCGGGATCGTTGTTGGCGACGGAGCCGCCGATGGTGCCGCGATGGCGGACCTGCGGATCGCCGATGCCACCCGCGAGCTTGGCGAGGCCGGGAATGGCGCTCTTGATCTCAGCCGATTCCGCAACGGCCGCATGCGTGGTCATGGCGCCGATGGCGAGGCCGCCATCCTTGCGCGCAATGCCCTTGAGCGAGGCGATGGCCGAGAGGTCGATGACCGTATCCGGCGTCGCGAGGCGCAGCTTCATGGTCGGCAGCAGAGTCTGGCCACCGGCAAGGAGTCGGGCGCCAGGAGCGGCCTTCAGTGCGAGATCCGCCTCGTTGATCGTGCCTGGGCGGCGATAGTCGAACGCTTGCATGGTATATCCTCCCTTATTCCGCCGCCTGCTTGCGCACCGACTTCTGCGCCGCCCGCCAAACGGCTTGCGGCGTCGCCGGCATCGCAATTTCTTCATGCCCGAGCGCGTCGGTGATGGCGTTGATGAGAGCAGGAGGCGCCGCAATCGCGCCCGCCTCACCACAGCCTTTCACGCCGAGCGGATTCGACGGGCAGGGCGTCGTCGTCATCGCGACATTGTAGGACGGCACGTCATCGGCGCGCGGCATGGCATAGTCCATGAAGCTGCCGGTGATGAGCTGGCCGTTCTCGTCGTAGACCGTGTGCTCGAGCATGGCCTGCCCGACACCTTGGGCGATGCCGCCGTGCACCTGACCCTCGACGATCATCGGATTGATGAGCACGCCGAAGTCATCCACCGCCGTCCAGCGGTCGATGCGCGTATGGCCGGTTTCGGGATCGATCTCGACCTCGGCAATGTGCACGCCCGATGGGAACGTGAAATTCTTCGGGTCGTAGAACGAGCCTTCCTTGAGCCCGGGCTCGATCACTTCCGGATCGAACTTGTGGGCGACATAGGCCTGCAGCGCGACCTCACCGAAGGTCATCTTCTTGCTCGTGCCGCGACCGAGGAATTCGCCTTTCTCGAAGTCGACGCTGTCCTCCGGCACTTCCATGCAGGCGGCCGCAACGCGCTTTCCTTTGGCAACGATCTTCTCGGCAGCCTTGACGATCGCCGAAGCGC
>JAEYPL010000311.1 GCA_023410905.1 Pseudomonadota bacterium | reverse complement strand
GCCATGCACGACGAGAAGCTGCACAAGCGCCTCGTTCCAGGAGCGGGCCCGGCCCGCTCGGTGTTCGAGGCGGTCGAGCGCGCCCGCGTCGAGGCGATCGGCTGCAATCGTATGCAAGGCATGGCGTCGAACCTCACCGCGAAGGTGGAGGATCAGTACGCCCATGGCCGCTTCGCCCATGTGACCGAGCGTGCCGAGGCACCGATCGAGGATGCCCTTTCGCTGATCGTGCGTGAACGCCTGACAGGCCTCAAGCCGCCCGCTTCGGCGCAGGCACTTGTCGACCTCTGGCGCCCGTGGATCGAGGAGCGCGCCGCGACGACGCTCGAGAAGATGGGTGATGCAGCAACCAGCCAGACCAAGTTCGGTCGGCTGATGCGTGACATGCTGCGCGACCTCGAACTCTCCGAGGAGCTTGCCGACGGCGAGAAGGAAGAGGGCGACAGCGACGACGAACAGCAGCCCGACGGCGGCGAGTCCGAGTCGCAGGACAGCGACGAGGGCGCAGAGGCCGACGAGCAGCCGAACGACGAGCAGCAGGCCGAGGGCGAGGAAGGCGAGACCACCGAGGCCTCCGATGCCGGCGAGACCGAGGACTTCGACCTCGACGCGGAAGGCGACGAGAGCGCGGAGACCAACGAGCCCTGGCGGCCCAATACCAGCGTTCTCGATGACCCCGAGCGCTTCGGCTACAAGGTCTTCAACAAGACCTTCGACGAGGAAATCGAGGCCGTCGATCTTTCGACGCCGGACGAGCTCGAACGTCTGCGCGCCTTCCTCGACAAGGAGCTGCGCAATCTTTCGGGCGCCGTCTCGCGGCTCGCGAACCGCCTGCAGCGCAAGCTGCTCGCACAGCAGAACCGCGCGTGGGACTTCGATCTCGAAGAAGGTCAGCTCGATACGGCGCGCCTCACGCGCGTCGTCATCGATCCTATGCACGCGCTCTCCTTCAAGCACGAGCGCGACACGGACTTCCGTGACACCGTCGTCACGCTGCTGATCGACAACTCGGGCTCCATGCGCGGGCGGCCGATCATGGTTGCCGCCTGCTGCGCGGACATTCTCGCCCGCACGCTCGAGCGCTGCGGCGTCAAGGTCGAGATTCTCGGCTTCACGACGCGCGCCTGGAAAGGCGGCCAGTCGCGCGAAGCGTGGCTCGCTGCCGGCAAGCCCGCCGCGCCCGGGCGTCTCAATGACCTGCGCCACATCATCTACAAGCGCGCCGATTCGCCGTGGCGTCGCTCCAAGCAGTCGCTCGCGCTCATGATGCGCGAAGGCCTGCTCAAGGAGAACATCGACGGTGAGGCGCTGGCCTGGGCGCACAACCGCATGCTCGGGCGGTCCGAGCATCGCCGCATTCTGATGATGATCTCGGACGGTGCGCCGGTCGACGATTCGACCCTGTCGGTGAATACGGGCTGCTATCTGGAGCGGCATCTCCGTCAGGTGATCGAGGAAATCGAGAACAAGTCGCCGGTGGAGCTGATCGCGATCGGCATCGGTCACGACGTGACCCGATACTATCGCCGGGCCGTGACCATCACCGATCCAAGCGAGCTCGCTGGCGCCATGACGGACAAGCTCGTCGAGCTGTTCGAGGAGACGAACGGTCCGGCGGGTGGGCGACCTGCGGGGCCCGGTTCGCGGCGTTAGGCACTTCGACGCGCGCAGTGCGTGTAATGCGCCGGCATTCAGCGTGCCGGCGCTTTTCGTATCCACACCGTGGCGACCTCGTTATGCGGGATCCGTGCATGAAGCCAGCATCGTTCGCTCCGAAGGCTATTCGCGCCGCGCGCACCTCTTTGGTCGTTCTGTTCGCCGCTCTGATGATCGGCTCCGGTGCGCCGGCGAGCGCTCAGTTGAAGAGTGCTGCCGTGACCACCGCAATTTCAGCGGTCGAAATCTCGGCGCGCCCGCTGGAGAGCTATCAGCGTGGGCTGGCTGGCACGAAGACCTTCGGGCGGCTCGAATTCCGCGGCGGGCTCGTGCTGACCTCGACGGATGTGCGTTTCGGCGGTTTCTCCGGCCTCATCATGGCGCCCGACGGTCGAGGCATTCTGGCGGTGACGGATCAGGGCCACTGGATCTCCGCGGAGATCGCCTACAAGGGCACGGCTCCGCGCGACATCGTGAAGGCGCGCATGGGGCCGATTCTCGCGCTCAACGGTCGTCCGCTCACGCGCAAGCGTGATGCCGACGCGGAGGAGATCGCGCTCCTCTCTGGCACTCTCAAAAATGGTGTCGCGCTCGTCGCTTTCGAACGCAATCATCGCCTCGCTCGCCATCCAGTCGTCGATGGCGCGCTGGGCCGCCCGACCGGCACCGTCGCGTTGCCGCCGGATGCCAGGCGCATGAAGAGCAACAGCGGGCTCGAAGCTGTCACTGTCATTCGGGGCGGGCCTCACCGCGGCGCCATCCTGGCGCTCGCCGAGGACTTGCGCGATGCGAATGATCATCATTCGGGATGGCTGCTCGGCAAGGGCGCGCCGCAGCGACTTGCGATCAAGGACATCGGTGGGTTCGCGTTCACAGGCGCGGCAGCGTTGGATGATGGCTCGGTCCTGCTGCTGGAAAGGCGCTTTCGCTATACCGAGGGTGTGCGAATGCGCATGCGGTTGATCGCGGCGGATGAGCTCAAGCCCGGACGCGTCATCGAGGGCGAGACGTTGATCCAATCGGACATGAGCTACGAGATCGACAACATGGAGGCCATTGCCGTCCATAAGGCGCCGGGCGGCGAAACAGTCATCACCCTCATGTCGGACGACAACTTCAACAAATTCCTCCAGCGCAATCTGCTGCTGCAGTTCACGCTGCATCCGCCCGGAGCGAAGTCTACTTCGAGATAGCGGCGACGTTCAAACCACCTCGATGCCGTACTCGGCGGCCGATGCGACGAGCCACGACCAGAAGCTGCCGGCCGTGCTCCGCGCGGAAATGATTTCGAATGTCGGCGCCTCGTCGATGAGCGCGATCTGCAGGCCGATATGGGCCGCACTCGTCTGCGCGGCATCGCCGACTTTGAACACGCTCGGGTCGAGATCGATCGCGATCCCCTTGGCGAGTGCGTCCCGCGCGCGCGCGCCGGACACCTCGATGATGAGACGACCATCGCCCTGATCTGTGACCGCCGCGATCTCGCTCAGTTCGGCGCGCACGTTGTCGAGCTGGTTGCCAGCACCGCGCGCTACGACAAGCCACTGTCCTGGTGCGCTACCCGTGACCGAGAGCGATGCATTTCCTGCGCGCTTGGCGGCATCGGCGATCGAGCTGCCGATATGACGCGAGATAACCGCAGCAACCTCGGCGGCGCGACCGCGCCGTGCGATCACAGAGATCGCCGCGAACTCGGAGATCTCGCGAATGCGCACTCCCGGATTGCCCGTCGCAGCACCGAGCGTGCCGGGATTGGCGAGTCCCGTGAGCGACGATTGGTTCGACATCTTGCGATCAGCCATGGAGGCGCTCTCCCTTGGGATCGTAGAACACCGGATCACAGACCTCCGCCTCGATGTCTGTGCCGCGAAGCAGATCGACCAGACGTAAGCGCGTGCCGTGCTTCGATGCGCCACCCGCGATCAATCCGAGCCCGATCCAGCGTTCGAACGTCGGCGAGAAGGCGACGGAGGTCACATAACCCTGGTCGTTCGCCGTTGTTGCTGCGGCACCGATGGGTATTAGATGCGCCCCGGCCCGAATGCGGTTCGTCCAATCCACCGGCTTCAATCCAACCAGACCCCAGCGGTCGGGCGCCACCAGTGCCGGTCGATCAGCGAGCACGCGGCCGATGTAGTCCTTCTTTCTCGACATCATCTTGCCGAGCCCGAGATCGCGCGCCGTCGTCTGACCGTTGATCTCGCTGCCGGCGACGTGCCCCTTCTCAATGCGCATGATGCCCATGGCTTCAAGGCCATAAGGTTGAATGCCGAGCTCCTTGCCAGCGTCCATGATGGCACGTGCCACTCCCGATCCGACTCCCGCAGGAACGGCCAGTTCATACGCGAGTTCGCCCGAGTAGGAGATACGGAACAGCCGCGCGCGCGTGCCGCCGAGGATCGTGATCTCGCGCGCCGTCAGATAAGGAAAGGCGGCATCGGAGATATCGTGCTGGCGATCGACGATGCGCGCGAGCGTTTCGCGCGACTTCGGACCGGCGATGGCCATCTGCGCCCACTGTTCGGAGATGCTTGCCATCTGGACATCGAGATCAGGCCACAGGCCTTGATGGCAAAACTCCAAATGCCGCATGATGCCGACGGCGTTGGCTGTTGTCGTCGTCATCACGAAATGATCGGCAGCGAGCCGCGAGGTCGTGCCGTCGTCCATGACGAAGCCGTCCTCGCGCAGCATCACGCCATAGCGCGCGCGCCCAACCTGCAGCGTCGAGAACGTATTGCAGTACACGCGATCGAGCAGCGTCGCCGCGTCCGGCCCCTGGATGTCGATCTTCCCGAGCGTCGAGACATCGGTGAGCCCCACCGCTGAACGGACGGCGCGAACCTCACGGCTCGCGCTTTCGAGCCAGTCATTCTCGCCGGGTTGAGGGAACCATGATGCACGCAGCCATGCACCGGATTCGATGAAGACGGCCCCCTGTTCCTTAGCCCACGCGTGGAGCGGCGACAGGCGTGTCGCGCGAAAGTCCTTACCGCGATGATGGCCGGCGAGTGCGCCTATCGCGACCGGCGTGTAAGGCGGGCGGTTCAGCGTCGTCCCGACAGCGGCGACGGGCTCCGCGCGTTCGGACGCGAGAATGGCAAGGGCGTTGACGTTCGATGTCTTGCCTTGATCGGTCGCCATGCCGAGTGTGGTGTAGCGCTTCAGCAGCTCGACGGAGCGATAGCCCTCGCGATTGGCGAGACCGACATCCTTCGCCGTGACGTCATTCTGGAAATCGACGAAGGCCGGTCCGCGTCCACCCGAGACATGCCACAGCGCGCGCACACTCGCCGGCTCGCCATTTGCTTTCGGCAGCGGTGCATCAGTGACGGTGCGGCCGAGATCGTTGGCGGCACGTGCGCCCGCGTCGCGACCGCTGGCGAGCGCACTGGCGAGCGTCATCGCGCCATTGGCCGCACCGACGACGCTCATGCCAGGCGGCAGTGTGCCAGGCACGAATGCCGCGTGCACGTCGCTCCAAACGGGTCTGCCGCCGAGATGGCTCGTCAGGTGCGTGACGGGCGACCAGCCGCCCGACATGGCGAGCGCATCGCACAGAATGCTGCTGACGCGCCCGGAATGATCGCGCACTTCGATGGCCTGCAGCGCACGCGAACCGAGCGCGCGAATGACTTGAGCGCCACGGAAAATGCGAATGCCGCGCGCCGCGAGTTCAGCGCCGAGTGCGGGAGCGGCATCGCTACGGCTATCTATGACAGCTTCGATGGCGATGCCGGCTGCCGCTGCATCCGTTGCCGTTTGCCAGCCATCGTCGCAACAAGTGAAAACAGCCAGGCGCTGGCCCGGCGTCACGCCAAATCGATTGATGTAGCTGCGTACCGCACCCGCCAACATGATGCCTGGCCGGTCATTGTTCGCGAATACCAGCGGACGCTCGAGCGAACCGGCAGCCAGGATCGACCGTCGCGCATAGATGCGCCACATGCGCTGGCGTGGCTGGTACGGTGGCGGTACGGCGACATGATCATTTACGCGCTCGACGGCGCCATATGTGCCGCCATCGTAGACGCCGAAAACTGTCATGCGCCGCATGAGACGCACGTTCGACATCGATGACAGTTCCGCAGTCGCCGCGGCGGCCCATGTGCTTCCCGCGCCGCTATCGATCTCATGGCGTTCGGCATTGAGCCGACCGCCGGATTGGAAGTCCTCATCCGCGAGGATCACGCGCGCGCCACTGCGTGCTGCCGTCAGCGCCGCCATGAGGCCCGCAGGCCCCGCACCGATCACCAGCACATCGCAATGCGCGTGCGCCTTGTCGTAGTGGTCGGGATCTTCCGCGCTGGCACTGCGCCCGAGCCCTGCCGCGCGACGAATGAGCGGCTCGTACACCTTCTCCCAGAAGGCGACCGGCCACATAAAAGTCTTGTAGTAGAAGCCCGCCGAAAGAAAGTCGCCGGCAAGTCCGTTCAACGCCAGGATGTCGAAGCCGAGGCTCGGCCAGCGGTTCTGGCTTTGGGCTTCGAGGCCGTCGAACAGCTCGACTGTCGTGGCGCGCGTGTTGGGCTCGCGGCGCGCACCGGATCTCAGCTCGACGAGTGCGTTCGGCTCCTCGCTGCCCGCAGAGAGGATGCCGCGCGGGCGATGATACTTGAAGGACCGGCCGACAAGACCGACGCCATTGGCGATCAAAGCCGAGGCGAGAGTGTCGCCTGCGAAGCCGGACATGGAACGGCCGTCGAAGCGGAATTGAACTGGCCGCGCGCGATCGATCAGACCGCCGGTCGGCAGGCGTCCTGCGCTGCTCATGCCGTCGCTCCCTCGCCACGCGCGTTCGCGAAGGCGACGTTCGTGATCTCATGCGTTCGCGTATCGCGCGTCACGACAAGCCAGCGCCGGCAACCTGCCGAATGATACCAAAGCTCGCGGTGCAGACCGGCCGGATTGATCCGCTCATACACGTACGAATGGAACGCGCCGGCATCATCGCTGCTCGGGCGCGCCAGCAGCGCATCGGCATCACCGAGCACGGTGAATTCGTCGTTCGATCGCTCGCCGCAGTAGGGGCACCGGATGCGCATTTTGGATTGCCTCAGTGCAGATTGGGCTGGGCGCCGGCGCCCTTTTCATCGATCAGCCGCCCGCTTGCAAAACGGTCCAGACGGAAGCCGGCGTTGAGTTGGTGCGGCTCGTCGCGCGCGATGGTGTGGGCAAAGCACCAGCCGGAAGCGGGCGTCGCTTTGAAGCCGCCGTAGCACCAGCCGCAATTCAGATAGAGGCCATCGATCGGCGTTTTGTCGATGATCGGTGAGCCGTCCATGGACATGTCCATGATGCCGCCCCAGTGACGCAGCGTGCGCACGCGTCCAATCGCGGGCCAGAGTGCCATGCCGGCTTCGTGCACATCCTCGATGATGTAGAGGTTGCCGCGTTGGGCATACGAATTGTAGCCGTCGATGTCACCGCCGAAGACGAGACCGCCCTTGTCCGATTGGCTGATGTAGAAGTGTCCGGCACCGAATGTGATGACCGTATCTACGGCCGGCTTGATGCCTTCGCTGACGAAGGCCTGCAGCACATGGCTCTCGATCGGCAGTCTCAGACCTGCCATAGCGGCGACGCGCGATGAATTGCCTGCGCACGCAAGTCCGATCTTGCTCGCGCCGATGTAGCCGCGCGTCGTCTCGACACCGACAGCGCGTCCACCTTCGATGCGGATGCCGGTGACCTCGGTGTTCTGGAGAATGTCGACGCCACGGCTATCGGCGCCGCGCGCAAATCCCCAGGCGACGGCATCATGCCGCGCCGTGCCGCCGCGCCGCTGCAGAAGTCCGCCCTGAATCGGGAAGCGCGCATTCGCAAAGTCGAGGAAGGGCGCCATGGCACGCACGCCATCAGCATCCAGCAGCTCGGCATCGACGCCGGCGAGCCGCATGGCATTGCCGCGCCGCACGTAGGCATCGCGCTGCCCGTCCGAGTGATAGAGATTGAGGACGCCGCGCTGGCTCACCATGGCATTGTAGTTGAAGTCCTGCTCGAGGCCCTCCCAGAGCTTCATCGACCACTCGTAGAAGTGGGTGTTGTCAGGAAGCAGGTAGTTCGAGCGGATGATGGTCGTATTGCGCCCCACATTGCCCGAGCCGATGTAGCCCTTTTCGACGACGGCGATGTTGGTGAGGCCGTGCTCCTTGGCGAGATAGTAGGCCGTCGCGAGCCCATGTCCGCCGCCGCCTACGATCACGGCGTCGTAGTGCGGCTTCGGCTCCGGCTCACGCCAGGCGGGCGTCCAGCCTTTGCCGCCGCGCAGGCCTTCCCTCAGGATCGAGAAGATCGAGTATTTCATGATTGCCCCTGGCGGGCCGGGGAGAGCCGGCGCACCTCGCGGTCTTAGAGCGAGATCGCGTCCGAGGGAAGCGGCGGCGCCTGCATATCAGGGCTTGATCATTGGGCAGAGGCGCCGGATGCTCGCGCATTGATCGAGCTGGGGAGCCTCAGATGTCCATCCTGACCTTCGAGCGGCGCGCAGGTGGCAGCCGCACCACCACCGTCAGCTTTACGCCCAGCAATCTTATTGTCGCGGGCTGGACCGGCACCGATGAGAAGGGCTTGCAGCATCACATTGAGGAGCTGGCGGCGCTCGGCGTGCCGCCGCCGTCATCCGTGCCGGTGTTCTATCGCAATGCCGTCTCGAACGTCATGCAGGTGGACCGTCTGCAGGTTCTCGGTCCCGATACCTCGGGTGAGGTCGAGCCCGTCGTGCTCGCCATGGAGGACGGGCTGTGGCTGACGGTCGGCTCCGACCACACCGATCGCAAGGCCGAGGCCATGGGTATCGCGCTCTCGAAGCAGCTTTGCGCCAAGGTCGTGGGCACTGCGGCGTGGCGTCTGGAGGACGTCGCGGGTCGCTGGGATAGCCTCATCGTGCGCGCCTACGCCACGATCGACGGCAAGCGCGTGCTCTATCAGGAAGGCACGCTGAAGAGCCTGCGCCATCCGGCGGATCTGATCGCCCGCTATGGCAGCGGCAAGGACCTCGCGGCCGGAACGGTGATGATGGGCGGCACGATGTCCGCAATCGGCGGGATCCGGCCGGCTTCACGTTTCGAGATGGAGCTCGAGGATCCGGCGACCGGTGATCGAATCACGCACGCCTATGATATCGAGGTGCTGCCTGTCGTTACGTGATGCGCGGTGCCTTCAGCATTCGCGGCGGCACTGGCGATCGACCTGCTCGATGGGCGAGAAATCGCATGAATCGAAGCGCCCGCGCCGGCGCTCCGTTCGGGTGCCCTGCCTCGTCGTCGTGGTGATTGTTTCCACGTTCTCTCTGGCCTTGCGGAGTGGGGGCCGCCGCCGCATATCGCACAGAATGCGCTTGGCGCCTTCGACGCCTGCCACCACGCGCGGCGCGCATCCGCAGGACGCGTGCGAGCTGCGGCGCTGGTTCTGAGCACAGCAGAGCACCGTGCGGCCCATGGCGAAGGCCATGCCGCCGATGGCGTGCTGACGGAGCGCCAGATCCATTTCGTCGGAGTTCTCCCGCCGCCGAATGCGGATCCATTCGGCGCCATAGAGCTGATGATTGCGGTTCCAGCCGAGAAGTGTCGCGGGTGCGCACAGCGTATTGGTCAACACATCGCGGTTCTCGCGGATGTCGACGATCTGGTTGTCCTTATACGGCTCGTTGAAGCGGACCTGATTGGTAACGCACGACGTATTGAAGACGACGGCTGCTGTGCAGGGAAAGCCGCGTGCAACGTGCACGGCGAGACCGCCGCCGAGCGAATGTCCGGTCACATGGAAGCGAACCACGCGACCTTCCGCGCGCGCGAATGCCTGCCTGCGGATGTCCGCGAAGGCCTCTCGGGCCAAGCGGTAGCGATCCCAGGGATTGAACCACTGCGTGACCCAGGACGTATTCGCGAGCGCATCGGCGGGGGTGGGCAGGACCTTCCACCACCCCTCGCCGCCGATCACGTCCGTGCCCCGGAAGGCAACGAGCACATGATCCTCGTTGTCGACTGTCCGCGAGAAGACGATGTAGCTGAGCCCATTCTGGTTCACGACCGGCGCACCGACGACCTTCCAGCTCGGGTCGAACTTCACGAGGTCGCCGCTTTCGCGCCCGGTGCCGCCATAGGCATTGAGACTCGCTATCGCATAGGGGAGGAAGGTCGCGGAGATGTGCTCCTTGTTCTCGCAGCCTTCCGGATCGTCGCACCCGGCCTCGGGGCCGCTGGAGGGCGCCTCGCGCAGGTCGGGGATGATGGGGGCCCGGCAGACGGCAGGCGCGCTGTTCTCGGCCGTGATGCCGAGCGACGCCCGGGTGACCGGCGTGCCATGCCACGCGGCGAGGCCGACCAGCGGCAGAAGCAGGAACGTGAAATAGCGCAGCATCGGTTGTTTCCCCGGACAGCCCGATCGGAGTATCGATGCTATCGCCTAGCCGATGAATGCGACAATCGGCGGACCGCGGTGGTTGCTCCCCGGCATTGTGTGGATAGGCTGCGTAAGCGAGTGTGGCGCGGGGGCCGACCCCAACAGCGCGAAGCGGCGGAGCGTCGCCTCGCTCTTGCCCTTCAAGCCGACTAGAATTAGTCAAAAGGGGGCAGTACGGACTGAGCGCTCATGGCGTCACATAACGACATCACCATCGAGATCACGCCGCAGGTCCTGCTCAAGGCCTACTCGTGTGGCATTTTCCCGATGGCCGAGAGCGCGGACGACCCGGCCCTCTACTGGATCGAGCCGCAGTCGCGGGGCATTCTGCCTCTCGATGCGATGCATGTTCCGCGCCGGCTTGCCAAGACTGTCCGCCAGGGGATTTTCGAGGTCCGCATCAACAGCGACTTCGAGGCGGTGATCGACGGGTGCGCCGCCTCCAAGGCGGGACGGCGCTCGACGTGGATCAATGCGCGCATCCGCAGCCTCTACGGCGCCCTCTTTGCTCAAGGCTATTGCCATACGGTCGAGACTTGGCGGGACGGCCGGATCGTCGGTGGTCTATACGGCGTCGCGCTTGGCGGTGCTTTCTTCGGCGAGAGCATGTTCTCGACGGAGCGTGACGCCAGCAAAGTCGCGCTCGTCTATCTCTGCGCGCGGCTCGCCCATGGCCACTTCACGCTGCTCGATACGCAGTTTGTGACGGACCATCTGCGCCAGTTCGGGACCATCGAGGTCGAGCGGCAGGAGTTTCATCGGCTGCTGGAGCCGGCGCTGGCGCGAGAGGCGAATTTCCACGCCCTGCCGACGGACGCCTCGCCGGAGCAGATCCTTGCGACCTTCAAGATCGATCCGGTTCACGACATCTGAAACGATGGCGCGCCGCAGACCACTCACATGGGCAGGCGCGCGCTCTGGTGGCTGAAGTAGTTGTCGATCGCCGAGCGGATCGAGCGGGCGACGTTGCGGCGCCAGTCTTCCGAACGAAGCTGGGCGGCATCGGCTCGGTTGGTCACGTAGGCGAGCTCGATCAGCACCGCAGGCACCTTGGCCGTCAGCAGAACCTGGAAGGCCGCGTTGCGGTCCGGGTTCTCGTTCATGTTCGTGCTGCGGCCCATGTTCTCGATCACGGCGCGGGCGAAGATGCTCGTACGGTCTTTGGTCGCCTCGACCTCGCGCCCGGCGAGGTCGGCGAGGATGTTCTGAGCGGCAGTGCTCTGACGGCCGATGGTCTTGAGGGGGGCGAGTTCGCTGTCCGTGAGGAGTTCGCTCGCGCTCTTTCGGCGGGCGGATGCGGCAAGGTTGTTCGCGACGGAATCGCGCAGCGAATAGATGGTCGCGCCGCGGGCGCGCGAAGTCGCGTAGTCGGCGTGGATGGCGATGAAGAGGGCCGCCTTGCGGTCTTCCGCGAACTGCCGCCGCTCCTCGAGAGGTACGAACGTGTCGTCCTCTCGGGTCATGGCGACACGGTAATGGCCGCTCGCCCGAAGCTGATCGCGCAACGTGCGCGCGAAGGCCAGAACGACCTCCTTCTCGACGGTCCCGTTGCGGATTGCTCCGGAATCATGACCGCCATGGCCGGGATCCAGGACGATGAGCGGCTTGTAGGCATTGGCCGTGCGTTTGCCCGGGCGCTCCGCGGGGCGCGGAACCGGCGGCTGGATCGCTCCAGGTGCGCTGGCGCGTTGCACCGTCGATGCGGGAATGGCCACGGCGGCCTGCACGAGCGAGTTCATGTCGGTGGCGGCCGGCGCGATCTCGAGCGACAGGAGCACAGGTCCGCTGCCTGCGCCTCCGAGGAACTCTGATTTCTCGACCACGACCGCTTCCGTCACGTCGATCACGACGCGCATCCTGCCCGGTGCACCGAGGCCTGCGCGAAAGCCGCTGACGATGCCGACGGGGTCGCCTTTGAGAGAGGGTGGAAGCTGCAGCTTGACCGTCGGAAGATCGACGATCACCCGGTTTGGGTTCGGCAGCGACTGGACCTGATAGTCGACCTTGCGCTCGAGCGCGATCACGAACCGTGTCTTCCTCAGGGTTTCGGCGGGCGAGGCCGGAACGGGAACTGGGACGGCTGCGGCGGCGAGCTCCGTCGGCGCCGGAGCGCGTGCGGATTGGGCCGAAATCTCCTCAATCGCCATGCCCGTCGTGAACGCGAGCATGATGATTGGCAAACGCATGTACGCACGCAGCCGGGACCTCCGGCTACCTGCACCTGCCTGAAACATGACGAACAACCCCCGTCAACGCGACACCCGTTTCAGTGGTGAGCTCGGTGAACCTAAACCCGGAACGTGGCCTTTTCCGGGAAACTCATGGTTCTTGTTATGAAACGGTAAAGGTTAAGATCGCGCGAACGCGCGTCGCGAAAGCGGGCTTGGGGCCAGAGTCACCCGCCGGGCCGCTGTCGATGCCGGTTGTCCCGTCGCGAGCAGTTCGGCCGACCGCCCGCTCATCCTCATCGCCCAGATGCCCGCCATGGCGGCGGTTCGAATGGCTGCCGCCTTCCCCGGCACGAATGACGCTACTCCAGGCGGCGGCGCATTTGACTTTATGGGTCTAGCCGTCGTCTTATTGTCGCAACGACGGCGCTGAGCGCCCGTCCAACAAGTTTCGGTGGCCGGAATTTACGTGTGGCTGGCCGGCGGAAGAAGCGTCAACCTAAGGGGAGGCTCATTATGAGCACAATGCGTCGTGCGGTAGCCGTGCTAGCGGCAGCCGCAACTATTCCGTTTCTTGCTAGTGCTGCGAGTGCGCAGAAAACTCTGCGATTTGTTCCCCACTCGGATCTGAAGATCCTCGATCCGATCTGGACGACGGCCTACGTCGTTCGCAACCACGGCTACATGGTCTACGACACGCTCTTCGGCATGGACGACAAGGGCGAGATCAAGCCCCAGATGGTCGACACGTACACGCTGTCGGACGACAAGCTCACGTGGACCATGACGCTGCGTGACGGCCTCATGTGGCACGACAACCAGCCGGTCACGACGGCCGACATCATCCCCTCGATCAAGCGCTGGGGCGCCAAGGACTCGATGGGCCAGAAGATGATGTCGTTCGTTGCCGACATCACGGCGAAGGACGCCAAGACCTTTGAGATCAAGCTGAAGTCTCCGACGGGTCTCGTGCTGCTGGCCCTCGGCAAGCCGTCGTCGAACGTGCCCTTCATGATGCCGAAGCGCGTCGCCGAGACGGATCCGAACAAGCAGATCGAGGAGTTCGTCGGCTCGGGTCCCTTCGTTTTCAAGCGCGACGAGTGGCAGCCCGGCAGCAAGATCGTCTACACGAAGTTCGAGGGCTACAAGCCGCGCTCCGAGCCGCCGTCAGGCACGACGGGTGGCAAGGTCGTGAAGGTGGACCGCGTCGAGTGGCGCCCCATCCGTGATCACCAGCAGTCGGTGAACGCACTGCTCGCCGGCGAGATCGACTATATCGAGTCGCCGCCGCACGACCTCATGCCGCTGATCAAGAAGAGCAAGGACGTCTACACCTTCAACTGGAACCCGCTCGGCAACCAGTTCACGTTCCGCTTCAACGTCCTGCACAAGCCGTTCGACAATCCGAAGATCCGTCAGGCGCTCTTCTACGCCTTCAATCAGGAAGACTTCCTCAAGGCCGTCGTCGGCACCGAGGAGTACTACAAGCTTTGCAAGGGCCTGTTCATCTGCGGCACGCCGTTCGGAACGGACGCGGGCTTCGAGGACAAGCTCGAGTCGAACTTCAAGAAGGCGCGCGAGCTGCTCGCCGAGGCGAAGTACGACGGCACGCCCATCGTGCTGATGCATTCAACCGATCTGCAGGTTCTCACGAACCTCGCGCCGGTCGCCAAGTCGCTCATGGAGCGCGCCGGCCTCAAGGTCGACATGCAGTCCATGGACTGGCAGACGGTCGTTGCCCGTCGCGCCAAGAAGGATCCGCCGGAGGCCGGCGGCTGGCACGCCTTCCTGACGTCGTGGGTCGCTGGTGACCTGCTCAATCCCGTGATGGCCGGCTTCCTGAATGCCGGTTGCGAGAAGGCCATGTTCGGCTGGCCCTGCGACGAGCAGATCGAGAAGCTGCGCGATGATTTCGCCAGGGAGACCGATTCGGCCAAGCAGAAGGCCATCGTTGAGGCCGTGCAGAAGCGCGTCGCCGAGTACCCGACCCACGTCCATCTCGGTCAGTGGTACAACCCCGGTGCGCTCCGCAATAACGTGAAGGGTGTTGTTGCCGCGCCGGCGCCGGTTCTCTGGAACATCACGATCGAGTAGTTACGCTGCGCGCCTAAGCGCGCTGTAGATATGGCGGCCGAGTAGGATCCGATGGTCCTGCTCGGCCGAATTGTTTTCGCATGTGCGTAAGCTCATCCATCGGCGTAAGTGCTGATTCTACCAGCATTAATGACCGCAATTTGTGCGGTGCAGCGTTTGACTTCACGAGGGGTGCGACGCCCTAATGCTCCCACCGGCTTTTGAGCCCGCCAGTGAGCATTGGCGAGTGTCGACCTCGAAGGGAGTCCCTGAATGAGCACTATGCGTCGTACGCTGGCCGCACTCGCGGTAGCGGCCGCAGTTCCATTGATTGCAACCGAGGCGTCCGCGCAGAAAACCCTGCGCTTTGTCCCCCATTCGGACCTCAAGATTCTCGATCCGATCTGGACGACGGCCTACGTCGTCCGCAATCACGGCTACATGGTCTACGACACGCTCTTCGGCATGGACGACAAGGGCGAGATCAAGCCGCAGATGGTCGACACGTATACGCTGTCGGATGACAAGCTCACGTGGACCATGACGCTGCGTGACGGCCTCATGTGGCACGACAATCAGCCGGTGACCACCGCCGACATCATCCCGTCGATCAAGCGCTGGGGCGCCAAGGACTCGATGGGCCAGAAGATGATGTCGTTCGTTGCGTCGCTCGAAGCGAAGGACGACAAGACGTTCGAGATCAAGCTCAAGGAACCCACCGGCCTCGTGCTGCTGGCCCTCGGCAAGCCGTCGTCGAACGTGCCCTTCATGATGCCGAAGCGGATTGCGGAAACCGATCCGAACCGCCAGATCGAGGAGTTCGTCGGCTCGGGTCCCTTCGTTTTCAAGCGCGACGAGTGGGTTCCCGGCAGCAAGCTCGTCTACACGAAATTCGAGGGCTACAAGCCGCGCTCCGAGCCGCCGTCAGGCACGACGGGCGGTAAGGTCGTGAAGATCGATCGCGTCGAGTGGCGTCCGATCCGCGACCATCAGCAGGCCGTGAATGCCCTGCTCGCCGGTGAGGTGGACTACATCGAGGCACCCCCGCACGATCTGCATCCGCTGATCAAGAAGAGCAAAGACGTCTACATGTTCAACTGGAACCCGCTCGGGAGCCAGTACACCTTCCGCTTCAACGTCCTGCACAAGCCGTTCGACAATCCAAAGATCCGCCAGGCCGTCCTCCATGCCTTCAACCAGGAAGACTTCCTGAAGGCGACGGTCGGGTCGGAGGAATATTACAAAGTCTGCAAGGGCCTGTTCATCTGCGGCACGCCGTTCGGCACCGAAGTCGGCTTCGAGGACATGCTCGAGTCGAACTTCAAGAAGGCGCGCGAGCTACTCGCCGAGGCGAAGTATGACGGCACGCCCGTCGTGCTCATGCAGTCCACGGACAACCAGTCGCTCACCAATCTCGCGCCGGTTGCCAAGTCGCTCATGGAGCGCGCCGGCTTCAAGGTCGACATGCAGTCCATGGACTGGCAGACGGTGGTCGCTCGCCGCGTGAAGAAGGACCCGCCGGAGGCCGGCGGCTGGCACGCCTTCCTGACGTCTTGGGTCGCTGGTGATCTGCTCAATCCGGTAATGGCCGGCTTCGTAAATACCGCCTGCGACAAGGCCATGTTCGGCTGTCCCTGCGACGAGCAGATCGAGAAGCTGCGCGACGACTTCGCGAAAGAGGTCGATCCGGCCAAGCAGAAGGCCATCGTCGAGGCACTCCAGAAGCGTGTTGCCGAGTATCCCACGCACGTTCATCTGGGTCAGTTCTACAATCACGGTGCCATCCGCAACAACGTGAAGGGGATCGTGCAGGCCCCGGCTCCTGTTCTCTGGAACATCACAATTGAATAATGGGGCGACTGACGTATTGTATTCCCGGCGGGTTCGCCGGGAATACATTCCGGCGACTGCCTGTCGTCGATCACGATAGTTCGCAGTGACAGATCAGGAATTCCATGGGCGGCTATATTCTCCGGCGGGTTCTCTCCACATTGCCGGTGCTGGCAATCGTGGCCGTGCTCGTCTTCCTCATGCTGCGGCTCACGCCCTCCGATCCGGCAGCCATTATCGCAGGCGACTACGCGAGCCCGGAGCAGATCGAACTCATCCGCGAACGCCTCGGCCTCAATGAGCCGATCATCAAGCAGTTCATCATCTGGATCGGCGGCGTCCTGCAGGGCGATTTCGGCGAGAGCTTCTTCTACAAGAAGCAGGTTGCCGAGCTCATTGGCGAGCGGCTCGAGCCTACGCTCTCGCTCTCGCTCATCACCATCCTGCTCGTCGTGCTTGTCGCTGTGCCCCTCGGTGTCATCGCGGCTCACAATCATGGAACCTGGATCGATCGCTTCGTCATGGGCTTCTCGGTCCTCGGCTTCTCCATTCCAGTGTTCGTCGTCGGGTACATTCTCATCTACATCTTCGCCGTCACGCTCGATTGGCTGCCCGTACAAGGCTATCAACGCATCGGAGACGGCGTCGGCGGATGGCTGCTGAGACTGATTCTGCCTGCGATGACGCTCTCGGTCGTATTCATCGCGTTCATTGCACGCATGACGCGTACGAGCGTGCTCGAAGTGCTGAATGAGGACTACATCCGCACGGCCCGCGCCAAGGGACAGACGGAGATCAAGGTTCTTGTTCGCCACGCACTCGCCAATGCGGCGGTCCCGATCCTCACGATCATCGGCCTTACGGTCGCAATTCTGATCGGCGGCGTGGTGGTCACCGAGTCGGTCTATACGCTGCCGGGCCTCGGCCTGCTCACGGTCGACGCCGTGCTCGCGCGTGACTATCCGACCATTCAGGCGGTCATCCTGCTCTTCTCGTTCGCCTATGTGCTCATCAACCTCCTGGTTGATGTCGCGTA
>JAEYPL010000209.1 GCA_023410905.1 Pseudomonadota bacterium | reverse complement strand
TCGCGCGGTTACTTTTACCAGAGAACAATGTGGCTGCTGCGCTCTTCAAGATGACAATGGGTTTAATCAGAGAATGAAGTTTAGAATTGTATAGGTCTGGAGATGTTTTCTTCTTTAGAAGATTTTTCTATAATCTAAACGAGATGAAATTTTCAATTGTAGTAAACCCCTTGTCATCCTGAGGAGCGAAGGCGAACGCACTGTTCTCTCAACCGCATTACCAGCTCCGAAGGAACACAGAAGCTCCTTTCTGTAGGGTGATCCTGAGCCGGGCAAACGCATCGCATACGACCATCTCACCGGCGAAGGATCTTTACGATGGTTGGAGTACCAAGAAAAAATCGTAGATCGTACCAGATCCCTCACCCGCCAATCATACATGAGAGAACATAGCTCGTCCTGCGGGTTCAGGATAACTTTCCCCTCAAATAGCTCCCTGGTCCTTCGTCGCGCGGTTACTTTACTAGAGAGCAGTGTGGCTGAGGAGAGGGGGAAGTGGCATTGTTCTCTCAGCCACATCACCAGCTATGTGGTTTTGAGGGCTGAAACAATAAGAAAGACTAATTTCCGAAAGTAGTTAACCCTTTGTCATCCTGAGGATCGGAGTCAGAGGCTCTGTTCTCTCAACAACATCACCAGCGACGAAGGATCACAGGCGCACCGTTCTGTAGGTTATCCTGAGCCGGGCAGACACATCGCATTCAACCATCTCACCGGCGAAGGATCTGCTCCGATGGATGATGCTTGTAGATCGTACAAATTCCTTCATCCACATTTCATTAATCAGAGCATAAGAAACTGGTAATGCTCACAGGTCTTTAAAATTATGATGAATGAATACTGCTTTCAGCTCATTTGTCTTTCTATCAAATGAAAGGCGGATAATGTTCTCCAGGTAAATAATATCACCGCCAAGCAATGAAGAAATAGAACCTAACGACACCATGCTTACTGTTACACTGCAGTTTTTAAGCTCATTCAATTGGTCAATAGTACGTTTGTCATTGATGTAATTTCCGGCGACATATAATTCACCTTTAAAAGGTTCTGTTAGTTCGCTTTGCCTGTCTACTTTTGAATCAGTATCCCGGTAAAGTTTGATGCCGACTGACAGTTTAGTGGTGTCGTAATCGTACCAACGGAAGAATAGTCCAAGATCATAATAGAATAGAGTTGTCTCTACTGCTTTTTTACCTGTAATTGGATTTATTTTATCCTTATCCTTTGATGCTTTGGACTTTCCTTTTGCATTCAATAAACTGTCAATTGTGAATTTACTTGTCAGTGCATCAACGTAAAAATTGTTTACAAACAAGCTATCGTTTGTATATTCAACTTTTTGTGCGGTTACAACTAGTGAAAGAGCAACAGAAAGAATAGTGACGACTGCTCTCATAACGCATTTTATTTGATTACATATTCTAAAGGGCTCAGGAATATTTTATTTCTATTAGGGTCGTTTCCGTAAATATTGAAGAGTAGAACCCTATCGCCTTTTGCCAGGTTACCTAATGCAGTTTTGATTTTTTGATCGAATATGTTTCCAAAGTTTCTATGTTTGAAAATTATCATAGTATCTCGCAGAATCATCAGCGAAAAACTATCAATAATCATTTTTCCCAATGATCCTCAGTTACTTTCCAATGGCCTGAAACACCTTCCTGTAAACTAATTTGAGTCTTGCTCACACTATCACTGCTTTTGCCTCCTATTGCAGCCAGTACAGTTGGACGAATTGTTTGCGAGTTAACTGGATTGACTTTAAAAAGAGCTACCAGTATAAAAAATACTTGAAAGTATATCTTCATGAGTTAACTAACCGCCTGATTTTATATTGAAATTACGGCAACGCCAGGAAACATTGTTTGATTTTCAATCCGATCCAGAATAATTTTCGAAAGTGAGGTTAGTGCAGAATAAGTATTGCTGTTTGCTACCAACAGGAACACACAAATAGGATACCTGGTAAAGTTCTGTTGATGTTGTAAGTTTTTATCAAAAGTCAACAGAGCATCAAATTTCTCATTTAGCATGAGGGATAAAAGTTCACCATTCTTGATCCCGTTCCATCCCATTTCTCTAACGGTAAATACCTGGTGCTGAGTGAAGTCAAGTTTTAGTCTTTTTGGAAGATTTTCATCAAGCAGCAGTTTCATAAAGCTTGATGATATTTTTTGAAGATAAAAGTCGTGCAGCCAGTTCAAGAGCAGCAACTGCCTGTTTCCTGGTAACAGTTGGAAAGTCATCCAGGAATTCATCGAGCGTAACTCCCTCTTCCAGATGGTCAAATAGTGATTCTAATGGCACGCGGGTGCCTTTGAAAACAGGTGTGCCCCCAAGAACTTCAGGATCAATCAATATAAGCTCCCGGATATCCATGAATTGAAGGTACAAAACATTTAAAAGGATTGAAAGAATGCAAGGGTGGGAGAAAGCAGGTGGGGGTAAAGGTTCGAATGGCAACCAATCCTGTTGATGTTTTTATTAACAGTCATCAAAGCATTTCTCTTTTACTCAACAACCATCCTTTGGCAGCACCCTCTTATAAATTTCCTTCCCATCACGTTCTGCATATTCACAGGTAATAATTGGGTAGGCATATTTAGGTGCATGCGATACAACATTACTTTTGATGATGAT